>NZ_JBFMHW010000014.1:0-167393 GCF_040754745.1 Pseudomonas sp. SB113 | reverse complement strand
GCTACGGGGTTTTGCGCGGTGCTGGATAAGACGGTATCTACGGATTTGCGCGGTGCCGGATCAGCTTGTCCCGTATTGACTGCTGATCCACATCCAGCAGTATCTGTTGTTTGCCGGCGATCATCACCGCCGCCGGCAACCCATCCCGATACACAATCCGATTCCCACTCACCGCTGGCACCTTGCTGCCCGGCAACAGTGTGCCCACCAGGTTCAGCGGGTCAGCCCCACACACGGCGATCAAACTCCCGTCATGGGGCCGGCGCCGAACTTCGCGCAGCAGCGGGATCGCCTCCGGCAAGGCGAACTGTTCCCCCGCCAACCCGCTGACAAACCGCCCGCCGCGAATCTCCCCCCGGGCCTCCAGCCGATGGAATGTGCGTAGCAATTCGCGCCAACTCGGCAACCAATCCGCCTCGCGCTCCAGCAAGCGCCAGAACACCACGCCATAACGGCGCAGCAAGGTCATCGCCACATGTTCCAGGGTCTCGGCCGAGTGCGGGCCGGCAGCGGTCGATGGGCGGCGAATCAACGCCCAGCGCCCGGCATCGTCCATGCCGCCGACAAACGCCCCGCGCCCGCGCCGACTGCTGTGTGCCTGGCGTTTGCTGGCCGGCGTAGTCAGTGCGCGCAGCCCGGCAAAGCTGTCGGCATTCACCAGGCCGGCGCCGACCAGTTCCTGCAAGGCGGTTTCGAGTTCGCTGCGCAGCAGATGAGCCTCGTGCACCAGTTCATCGAAAAACAGCGCGCCGTGTTCGCGCAAGGCCAGGTGGACCTTCTGCGCCTTGGGCGACAGTGTCGTGCTGTCGGTGGGTTCGGTCAGCCCGCTCCACAGCGCCACCTGGCTGCGTGGCAGCAGCACCACCGGTGTACTGCGCAGGGCGATGGCGCCCGGCTTGTTGCTCAAGCGCGTCCATACCAGCTTGCCGCTGCGGCATAGTTCATCCAGCCAGAAGGAGGAGTAGTCCTTGATCCGGGCACTGAGCAGGTCACTGTCCCAGGCCGACGTGGCGGCGGCATAGCCTTCGAACTGGCCGACAATCTGCGGCAACATGGCGCTGCCCTGGCCGCGTGTGCTGTCGGACAGGTGTTGCCAATCGAACAGGAATCGCATGAAATCCTGCAGCGCCACGGGTTCGATTTCCCGGCGCAGGCGCTTGACCGTGTAGCGATGAATACGCGCGAGCAAATGCCGTTCGCACCATTGTTCCTCGAGTGCGCCGGGGCTGAAGCGACCGCGCAGCACGTAGCCTTCCTGCTCCAGGCGGGCCAGCGCCTGGCTGACGTCGGCCAGCGGCAAGCCCAGCGGCGCGGCGATCTCGCTCAGGCGCTGCGGGCCGAAGCCACCGAGGCGCGCGCGCAGCACCTCGACGAGTGCGTCGTCAAAGGTCCAGGGCTCATCGAATCCGGGCAGCAACGGCAAGTTGTTGGGGTAGATCGTCTGCAAACACCCCAGGCGTTCCACCGCCACCCACAGGCCGGTGGGCAATTGAAAGGCGCGGCCAGCCTTGGTCAAGGCGTTCAGCCACTCGGCCCATTGCGCCGTGACTTCGTGGCTGGCGATGCATGCCAGGCTCATCAGCGCTTCGTGCATTTCATCCACGCCATGGGGCGCCGGCCAGGCTTCTTCGCGCACGCCGGCGATGGCGTCCGCATCCAGTGCGCCGAGGTCGTCGGTACTCTGCGGGTCGCTCCAACGGCGGTTGAGCACGGCCTGGGTGCGGCGCTCTTCCAGCGGTGCATCGTCGAGAAAGGTATAGGGGCGCGCGCTGAGGATTTCGGCAGCCATGGGCGAGGGCGCCGGCAGGTCGCGGCTGATCAACCGCACTTCGCCGCGCTCCATGCGCCGCAGCAACGCAAGCCAGGCGTCGCTGTCCATGGCTTCGTGCAGGCAGTCGTCGAGGGTTTGTTCCACCAGCGGGTGCTCGGGCACTTCGCGTTCGCCGGCGAGGTTTTCCAGGCAGGCGATCTGGTCGGGGAACACGCTGGCAATCAAGTCTTCGCTCTTCATGCGCTGAATCTGCGGCGCCACTTTGCGCCCAGCGGTAAAGCGCGGCAGCGCCAGGGCCACGCCGGCGTTCCAGCGCCAGCGCACACCGAACAGCGGTGCATCCAGCACCGCCTGGATCAGCAGGTGTTCGGCACTGTTGCTGTTGAGGTAACGCCACACCTCATCCAGCTCAAAACTGTGGCTGGTGGACAGCGACAGCACGATCGCATTTTCACTGGCTGCCGCCTGCAATTCGAAATTGAAGGTGCGGCAAAAGCGCTTACGCAAGGCCAGGCCCCAGGCCCGGTTGACGCGGCTGCCGAACGGCGTGTGGATGATCAGTTGGGTGCCGCCGGACTCGTCGAAAAACCGCTCCATGATCAACGTGTCCTGGGACGGCAACGCGCCGAGGGCCAGTCGCGCGCGGGCCAGGTAATCGAGGATTTGTTCGGCGCTGGCGCGGTTCAGGCCGAGGGTGCCGGTGAGCCAGTCTTGCGCCGGTTGCAGGTCGCCGGGGCTGGCGCTGAGCAGGGTGTCGAGTTGCCCCTGCAAACGCGCGACGGCGGCGGATAACTCATTGCTGCGCCCCGGCGCTTCGCCGAGCCAGAACGGAATGGTCGGCGGCTGGCCGTGGGCGTCTTCGACCCGCACTTTGCCGGCTTCGACCCGCAAGATCCTGTAGGAGGTATTACCGAGCTGGAAGATGTCCCCGGCGATACTTTCCACCGCGAAGTCTTCGTTGACGCTGCCGATGTTCAGGCTTTGGGGTTCGAGCAACACGCTGTAGTCGGCGTTGTCAGGGATGGTGCCGCCGCTGGTCACGGCGGTCAGCTTGGCGCCTCGGCGACCGCGCAGGGTGCGGGTCAGGGCATCGCGGTGCAGGTACGCGCTGCGGATGCCCTGGCGGCCGTTGTAGCCGTCGGCGAGCATTTGCAGCAGCGCCTGGTAGTGGCGTTCATCCAGGGTGGCGTAGGGCGCGGCGCGGTGGATCAGGTCGAGCAGGGCCTGTTCCGGCCACTCCTGGGCGCTGACCTCGGCGATGATCTGCTGGGCCAGCACGTCCAGCGGCGCCACGGGGATCTGCAAGGTGTCCAACTCGCCCCGGCGCACACAGTCGAGCAGGGCGGCGCATTCGATCAGGTCGTCGCGGGTCGTGGCGAACAGGCGCCCCTTGGGCGTGCCGCCGACCTGGTGTCCGGAGCGGCCCACCCGTTGCAGAAAACCGTTGATGGAGCCCGGCGAACCGATCTGGCACACCAGGTCGACATCGCCGATGTCGATCCCCAGCTCCAGGGATGCGGTAGCGATCAGCACTTGCAACTCGCCCGCCTTGAGCCGTTGCTCGGCGTCCAGGCGCATCTCCTTGGCCAGGCTGCCGTGGTGGGCGGCGACGGCGCTCTTGCCCAGGCGCTCGCTCAAGTGCCGGGCCAGGCGTTCGGCCAGGCGCCGGGTGTTGACGAAGACCAGCGTGGTGCGGTGCTCGCGGGCCAGTACCGCGAGGCGGTCGTAGACCAGCTCCCAGACATCGTTGGCCATCACCGCCGACAGCGGCACCGGAGGCACTTCGATATCCAGGTCGCGGGCGCGGGCATGGCCGATGTCGACGATGTCGCACGTCCGGTCGGTGCCCACTAGAAAGCGCGACACGGCTTCGATAGGTTTTTGCGTGGCCGACAAACCGATGCGGGTCAGCGGCTCGGCACACAAGCCTTGCAGGCGCTCCAGGCTCAAGGCCAGGTGGCTGCCGCGTTTGCTGGCGGCGATGGCGTGGATTTCATCGACGATGACCGTGCGCGTGCTGGCCAGCATTTGCCGGCCGGAGTCCGAGCCCAGCAGCACGTAGAGCGATTCCGGCGTGGTCACCAGGATATGCGGCGGGCGCTTGCGCATCAGTGCGCGGTCTTTTGGCGGGGTGTCGCCGGTGCGTACGGCCGTGCGAATCACCAGCGGCGGCAGGCCCAGGCGTTGCAAATGCTCGGTGATCCCGGCCAGCGGGGTTTGCAGGTTGATCTGGATGTCGTTGGACAGCGCCTTGAGCGGCGACACGTACACCACCAGCGTCTCGTCCGGCAGTTGCCCGCCGTTGGCCAGGCCCTGGTGAACCAGGTCATCGAGCACCGCGAGGAACGCCGTCAGCGTCTTGCCGGAGCCGGTGGGCGCCGCGATCAGCGTCGAACGGCGCTGGCGGATCAGCGGCCACGCCTGGGCCTGGGCGCTGGTCACCGAAGGGAAGGTGCGGCGGAACCAGGTGCTGACGGCGGGGTGGAAGCCGTTCAATACCGTGTCGGTTGATTCAGGAAGGTTCATGCCTAAGTTATGCGGCCCACTCCAACAAGTTGCAACCCCGCACTTTATCCGTGACGGTTGCGCTACAAACCCGCAAAATGCAACGATTCTGGAATAAACCTATGGCAGGGCTCACCAGCCTGCCGACAATAACCATCGTTCCAAACAGACCGGGCCTGCTCAATCTATGCGAATGCGCCTTATGTTACTGGGCGGCGGGAATGCCCTCGGGCAGGCGCTGATTCGCCTCGGTGCAGAGGAAGACATTGGTTTTCTCGCACCCAAACCGCCCCAAGACGGCTGGGATGCCGCGAGCCTCACCCAATTGCTCGACGACACCCGTCCCGATGCGTTGATCAACCTCGCCTACTATTTCGACTGGTTCCAGGCCGAAGCCGTCAGCGAAACCCGCCTGGCCGCCCAGGAGTTCGCCATCGAACGCTTGGCCGAACTGTGTCAGCACCACAACATCACCCTGCTGCAACCGTCCAGCTACCGCGTGTTCGATGGCTCCCGCGCCACCGCCTACAGCGAAAAGGACGAGCCGGTGCCCCTGGGCCTGCGTGGCCAGGCGTTGTGGCGTATCGAACAGAGCGTACGCGCGACCTGCCCGCAACATGTGCTGTTGCGTTTTGGCTGGCTGCTGGATGACAGTGTCGACGGCACCCTCGGGCGCTTTCTGGCGCGGGCCGAGAAGCCGGATGAGTTGCTGATGGCGGACGACCGTCGCGGTAACCCGACGCCGGTGGACGATGCCGCGCGGGTGATTATCTCGGTGCTTAAGCAACTCGATTGCGCAGCGCCGCTGTGGGGCACTTACCACTACGCCGGGCATGAGGCGACCACACCGTTGGCGCTGGGCCAGGCGATCCTCACTGAGGCGCGCAATTTCCACCCGCTGGCCATCGAAGCCCCTACCGCCCAGGCTCACGCGGCCCGGCCGGATGCGGCAGACGAACCGCAGCATGCGGTGCTGGCCTGCAAGAAAATCCTGCACACCTTCGGCATCAAGCCTCGGGCGTGGCGGGCGGGGCTACCGGCGTTGCTCGACCGGTTCTACCGCCACGGCTGACACAACACAAAGTAAATGTGGGAGGGGGCTTGCTCCCGATAGCGGTGGATCAGTCAATGAATCTGTTGACTGACACTCTGCTATCGGGAGCAAGCCCCCTCCCACATGGGTTATGCCGTGTTGCTTAGAACTTGTAGCCGATGCCCACCATGTAAACCATTGGGTCCACGTCCACATTGACCTTGGCACGGGTGCCAGGCGCCACGGCGTTGTTTTCCACGGTAACCTTGGTGCTGATGTCGATGTAGCGTGCCTGGGCGTTGATCATCCACTTGTCGTTGATCATGTAGTCCGCACCGATCTGCGCAGCCCAGCCCCAGGAGTTCTCGGCCTTGAAGTTGCTGAAACCGGCTTCGGAGGCGCGGCTGCCGACGTGTTCGTCGTAGATCCAAGTGTAGTTGATACCGGCGCCTACGTAGGGTTGGAACGGGGATTTGTTGTCCAGTGGGTAGTACACGACGCTCAGGGTTGGCGGCAGGTGTTTCAGGGTGCCCAGCTTGCCGTTGGCGGCGCCGAGGGCGGTGCCCTTGATCTTCACGTCGTGCTCGAACGGCGTGGCCGCCAGCAGTTCGATACCGACGTGGTTGGTGAGCATGTAGGCGAAGTTCAAGCCCAGTTGGGTGTCGCTGCTCATGGTCGCCTTGCCGCCCAGGTTGGCACCGGCCAATGGGCCTTGGTCAACCTTGACGGTGCTGCTGTCTGCCTTCGGGTTCACGGTGATTGCGCCGGCGCGAACCAGAATGTCGCCCGCTTCGTGAGCGTGGACGGCAGGGGCGGCGAGGGTGAGCGCGAAGAGCGATGCGCCGAGCAGGGACTTGTTCATAGGAGCTCCAGAGGACGTTTAGAAGTTGTACGTCCAATGGTAAAGATCGTTCCGTTCGGTCTTTTGACTCAGCTCAATGAAAGGGTGATCAGCGTTATTCCGGCAGTTCGTAGATATAAATCTTCTCGGCATCCATCTGGTAACCGGCGTCGGCCAGTTCACTGGTGGACGGTTTGACCTGCATCGCGCCCTCGATCCAGTACGGCTGGTAGAGCTCATCGAGCTTCACGCCGACTTCGCTTTTCACATGCACGATCTGGTTCGAGGGCGGCGGCGGCACATGGATGCACGCGCCGAAATATGGCACCAGCAAAAACTCGGTGGTGCGGCCTTCTTCACTGACTTCCAGCGGCACGATATAGCCCGGAAGGCGAATATGCTGGCCGTCCAGGCTCTGCACCACCGGCGCATTGGGCAGGTCCTGCTTGGCCGCTGGCGCCGCTTCGACGGACAAGGCATCGGCCATGTTCGACAGGTTATGCAGCGGTTTCATGTTGGGGATTTCCGGCGGCGCGTCCGGCGGGATCATCTCCTGCCAGGACAAGTCCTTGGGCTGATCCTCCGCCCAGGCGGGCACAGCCACCAGCAGCAATAACGCAAACAGAGCGCGACGCATGAAGACTCCTCAGTGGGTAGCTGCAAGTTGCAAGCTTCAAGTAAAAGCCGATTCGCTTGAGGCTTGTAGCTTGAAACTTACAGCTGCTGTTCACAGCCTGATGGACAGGCCATCGGCCAGGGATTGTCGGTAGGCGCGCCAGGCGGGCACGCTGCCCATCAATAGCGCTGCGGCCAGGATACCGGCGAGCAAGGTCCATTCATATTCGCTGGGCCACGACATCGGCAGGTCAAGGCCGTAATTGGCCTGTAAATACCCGCGTGACGCGGCGATGCACACGTACAGCAAGCCCACGCCTGCGATCACGCCGGACAGGGCCAGGGCGAAGGCTTCGAAGATCAGCAGCGTCGCAATATGCCACGGCCGCGCGCCCACCGAGCGCAGGATCGCCATTTCGCGGCGGCGTTCGTTGAGGCTGGTGAGGATCGCCGTGAGCATGCCGATCAAGCCGGTCAGCACCACGAACAGTGAGATCACGAACAGGGCTTTTTCAGCGGTGCCCATCATGCTCCATAGCTCTTGCAGCGCCACGCCAGGCAGGATCGCCAGCATCGGCTCACCACGGAATTCGTTGATCTCCCGCTGCAGGGCGAAGGTGGAAATCTTGTTGTTCAGGCCGAGCATAAAGGCCGTGATGGCTTGCGGGGTGAGGTCCATATTGCGCGCCTCGTCGGCACTGATGCGGCCTTTGCCCTGCGCCGGTACGCCGTTGTGCCAGTCGATATGGATCGCCTCCATACCGCCAAGGCTGATATGCAGCGTACGGTCCACCGGCGTGCCGGTGCGCTTGAGAATACCGACCACGGTGAACGGCTTGTCATCGTGCTTGACCAGGCTGACCACCGCCACGCCGTGGGCCAGCACCAGCTTGTCGCCGAGCTTGTAATGCAGTACATCGGCGACTTCGGCGCCGAGCACCACTTCGAACGGGTCGGTGGCGAAGGCACGGCCGCTGGCCAGTTCCAGGTTTTGCTTGCGCCCGTACTGGTAGTGCTCGAAGTACGATTCGTTGGTGCCCATCACCCGGTAACCGCGATGGGAGTCGCCGAGGGAAATCGGGATCGCCCATTTCACCTGGGGGCTGGCGGCGAAGTGCTCGTAGCTGTCCCAACGAATGTTGTTGGTGGCGTTGCCGATGCGGAACACCGAGTACAGCAGCAGGTTGACCGAACCGGAGCGCGCGCCGACGATCAGGTCGGTGCCGCTGATGGTGCTGGCGAAACTGTTGCGCGCCTCAACGCGCACGCGCTCCACCGCCAGCAGCAGGCACACCGACAAGGCGATGGCGAAGGCGGTGAGGATCGCGGTAAAGCGGCGGTTAGCCAGGCTGGCCATGGCTAGACGAAACAGATACATCTCAAACCTCTGCGGGCGTGGCGGCGCGATTGAGTTCGGCCAGCGACAGGTTGCGGTCGAACAGCGGCGCCAGGCTCTGGTCATGGCTGACAAACAACAGGCTGGCGCCGGCGTCGCGGCACTCGGCGAACAGCAGTCGAATGAAGGCTTCGCGGGCGTCGTAGTCCAGGGCCGAAGTGGGCTCGTCGGCGATCACCAACTCCGGCTGGCCGATCAGCGCACGGGCGGCGGCCACTCGTTGCTGTTGGCCGATGGACAACGAGTCGGCTCGGCGCTCCAGCAGGTCTTTGTCCTTCAAACCCAGGTGCGCCAGCAAGGTCGCGGCGGCCTGGTCGACGCTGCCGTGGCGTTGGATCGCCCGTTGCGCGCGCAGCTTGGAGAAGTGGCAGGGCAGCTCGACGTTCTCGCGCACCGACAGGAACGGCAGCAGGTTGAACTGCTGGAAGATATAACCGGTGTGGTCAACGCGAAAGCGGTCCCGCGCACCGGCCGAGAGCTCGGTCAGCTCCTGGCCGAGCAGGCGGATGCTGCCGCGGCTGGGCTTCTGTACGCCGCCGAGCAGGCCGAGCAAAGTGGTTTTGCCACTGCCGCTAGGCCCCTTGAGAAACAGGGTTTCCCCCGCTTCCAGGCGGAACGCGGGGATGTCCAGTAACTGTGGGTGACCGGGCCAGTTGAAGCCCAGGTCAGACAGTTCGATCAATGCGTGGGTCATGGGCACTCAGAACTTCAGGGTGGCTGCTGTGACGGTCGCGTCAACACCTTGCTGGCCGCTCGGGCCGATCAGTTGTACCTGAATTTTCTGGGTGGCGGGGAAGGTCTTGAACACCTGGGTCAGGTCCAGGTTGCTCAGGGCGGTCGGCGTGGCGCAGGTGAATTGGTAGTGGGCGTGGATTTCACTGTGATCGTGATGATGCTCGTGGGCGCCGTCTTTGGCGTCGTCGTCATGATCATCGTCGTCGTGGTCGGCTTCCGGTTTGTCGCCGAACAGCGGGCTGTTGAGTTCCTGGGTGCTGATCACGCAACCGGCGGCCTTGGGCAGGTTGAACAGGGCCAGCGGGTTCTCCAGCTGTTTGCGCGCGGCGGCGACCTTGGCTTTGTCGGCAGCGCTGGTAGCCACATGTTCGAAGCCCACCAGGTTCATCGCCGGGCTGTCCAGTTCAAGCTCCAGGGCCTGGCCGTCGAGTACCGCGTTAAGGCGGCCGACGCCATGTTCGTGGGCGCCGAGGCTGCCGTGTTCGTGGTCGTGGTCATGCTCGTCGGCGGCGTGAGCGATGGCGAGTGGCAACAGGGCAAACGGCAAAGCAAGCAACAGACGGCGCATGGGAGAACTCCAGGAGATGAAAGTTTTGTTATGTGATCTTATAACAATAGTGCCGAGAGTTTGACCGCCCGCTTGGCGTTGCGCAAGCCGCATGGGAGCATGCTCGTCAGAAAAATGCAGGAGTAAGGACGATGTTGCGAATTCGTGGAACCATCGGTGACCTGCCGGTGGACTTGACCCTGGAGCTGGATGACGGCGATTGGGCGCGGCTCGGCGCGCAGTTGCAAGCAACGCCCATGGCAAGCGCGGCCGCCGCGCCCGCAGCGCCGGTCAAGCAGAATGATGATCTGTGGCAGAGCGCCCAGGACCTGTTGCGCAACGCCGGGCAGCTCAGCGGCCTGGAGCTGCTTGATCGACTGGAAGGTTTGGCGGGGGATGCGGCGGCGGGCAAGCGCCTGTTGGTGCGCCTGCGCCACAGCGCCAAGGTGAAAGTGGCCAGCGGCGGGGATACGCCGCTGTACAGTTGGATCGGCGATTAGTACAGCGCGGCGAATAACTTGCGGCGGTACACGGTCACCAGCGGGTGATCATTGCCCAACAGTTCGAACACTTGCAGCAAGGTCTTGTGCGGCAGGCCTTCGCTGTAGCTGCGATTGCGGATAAACAGCTTGAGCAAGCCTTCCAGCGCCGCGTCGTATTGCTGGCGCGCCAGTTGCTGGATCGCCAGTTGATAGGCGGCTTCGTCGTCCTGCGGGTTTTGCGCCAGGCGGGTTTTCAACTCGGCGGCGTCCGGCAGGTCGGCGGCCTGGCGCAGGAAGGTGATTTGTGCCTTGGCGCCGGCGAGGGCGGCTTTGTGGTCATCGCTCTTCACCGCATCGAGCACGGCCTGGGCTTCGCCCAATTCACCGCGTTCGGCCAGGCAGCGGGCGTACAGAATCAACGCGGCGGCGTTGGTGTTGTCTTCGCTCAGCAACGCCACCAGCACGGCCTCGGCATCGCTGATGCGCCCTTCGGCAAACAGCGCCTGGGCCTGCTCCAGCGGGTCAGCCGCCGCCGGCGGTGGCATCTGCACATGCGGCTCGAGCATCGCCCGCACCGCCGACTCCGGCTGCGCCCCGGCAAACCCATCCACCGGCTGGCCATCCTTGAACAGCACCACCGTCGGCAGGCTTTGAATGCCAAACCGCGCGACGATGTCCTGTTCGGCCTCGCAATCGACCTTGGCGAGCAGCAACTCGCCCTGATAACTCTCGGCAATTTGCGCCAGCATCGGCATCAACGCCTTGCACGGCGCGCACCACTCGGCCCAAAAATCCACGAGCACGGGTTTTTCGAAGGAATTCTGGATCACGGCCTGGTCGAAATTGGCGCTGGTGACGTCGAAGATGTACGGCGTGGGCTCACTCATGGGGCGTCTCGAATAAAGCGGGAATGGGGCAACTATAAGGGCTGGCGCCGCGAATGGTACAGGCTCACCTTGCGAAACTCCCAAGGCTCGGCCAAGTCCGGCAATGTCAGCGCATCGAGTATCTCCAGCCGCCGATAAGCCGGGTGCTGGAAGTCCCGCACGCGCGAGTCCGCCACCAGCGCTTCGCGGCCTCGACTGAGGAAGTGGTCGAGCAGCGGCAAGTTGGCGCGGTCGTAGAGCACGTCGGCGACCAGGATCAGGTCGAAGCGGTCGGCTTCGGCGAAAAAGTCCGTCGAGTAACTCAACGTCACACCATTGAGTTGGGCATTCGCCCGGCAGGACGCTAACGCCAGCGGGTCGAGGTCGCAGGCAACCACTTCCAACGCGCCGGCTTTAACCGCCGCAATCCCGGCCACACCGGAACCGGCGCCGAAATCCAGCACGCGCTTGCCTTTAACCCATTGCGGGTTCGCCGCCAGATACCGCGCCAGCGCCAAGCCACTGGCCCAGCAAAAACTCCAGTAGGGCGGTTCATGCAGGATGCGTCGGGTTTCCTCGGGGCTGAAGGCGCGGTCCATGTTGTCCGCATCCAGCAGCCATAATGAAAGCTCGGTGCCCGGCAGTGGGCAGGGCAGCAGTTGGGCGTCGCCGATCAGCGCGCTCAGGGCGCGCTGCAAGTCCAAGGGTGGCGTCATGGTGCCTTGACGAGTTCCAGGGGGCCGGTGGTCTGGGTGATCGCCTGGGTGATGCGTACGGCGGGCAGATGCAGGATCAACTGGCCGGATTGGCTGGCCCGGCCACGCAATTCAACCCGCGCGCCGGCAGGGAACGCCTCGGGGTTGTAGCGCAGGCGGAAGGCCAGGGGCTTGCCGTTGCCGGTCAGTACGCTGCTCGCCAGCAGTTGTTGCGGGCGCGAACGGTCATCGATCACCAGCAGCGCCATCTCGACTTCGGCGCCGGCGGGCACGTTGGTGAGGCTGCCGCTGATTTCGCGTTGATAGGCGGGCAGGGGGCCGAGGTCTTCAATGCCGGGGACTTTTTTCTCTTGTGCGGGCGTCGGTTGAGGTGCGGCCGGCTTGGGGGCTTCGCTGCTGCAGGCGACCAGGACACTGAACACGGTGAGCAAAACAAGTGGTCGTAACTGCATGTACGGCTCCAGAAAAGGACAAAATCCGTGGCTTGAAATATAAGAAACATATAGGCCTGCCTATATACCGTAAAGGCTATGGCTTGTCTTGCCACGGGGATGCGCTACCATGGCCCTCCCTTTTTTTGTTGCCTGCCACCATGCACTGTCCCTTCTGCGGTGCCAACGACACCAAGGTCATTGACTCGCGTCTGGTCGCCGAGGGCGATCAAGTGCGTCGTCGGCGCGAATGCCTGGCCCCTGGCTGCGGTGAACGTTTCACCACCTTCGAAACCGCCGAACTGGTATTGCCACGTCTGATCAAGTCCGACGGCAGCCGCCAGCCTTTCGACGAAGAAAAACTGCGCGCCGGTATGCAGCGCGCGCTGGAAAAACGCCCGGTGAGTGTCGAGCGGCTGGAGGCGGCGCTGGCGCATATCAAGCACAAGCTGCGCGCCACCGGCGAGCGCGAGGTCAAGAGCCTGGTGGTTGGAGAGCTGGTGATGGGCGAGCTGCAAAAGCTCGACGAAGTCGCCTATATCCGTTTCGCTTCGGTGTATCGACGCTTCCAGGACCTCAACGAGTTCCGTGAAGAGATCGACCGCCTGGCCCGTGAGCCGGTCAAAGAATGAACCCACTTTCTGCTGAACAGGCTGTGCTGGACGCCCATTACATGGCCCGCGCCCTCGAACTGGCGCGCAACGGCCTGTACACCACCCACCCCAACCCGCGTGTGGGCTGCGTGATTGTCCGCGATGGGCAGATTGTCGGCGAAGGCTGGCACGTGCGCACGGGTGAGCCCCATGCGGAGGTGCATGCCTTGCGGGCTGCCGGTGACAAGGCGCGAGGCGCCACGGCGTACGTAACCCTCGAGCCCTGCAGCCACTACGGCCATACCCCGCCGTGCGCCGATGCGCTGGTGAGTGCCGGGCTGGCGCGGGTGGTCGCAGCGATGCAGGACCCCAACCCGGAAGTCGCCGGGCGCGGCATGCAGCGCCTGGCCCTGGCCGGGATCGAGGTGCGCAGTGGCGTGCTGGAAGGTGAAGCGCGGGCCCTGAATAAGGGCTTCCTCAAGCGAATGGAACAGGGCCTGCCGTTTGTGCGGGTCAAGCTGGCAATGAGTCTGGACGGCCGCACCGCCATGGCCAGCGGCGAAAGCCAATGGATCACCGGCCCCGCCGCCCGCGCCGCCGTGCAGCGCCTGCGCGCCGAGGCCAGCGTGGTACTGACCGGTGCCGACACGGTATTGGCCGACGGCGCACGCCTGACCGTACGCGCCGCCGAACTCGGCCTGGACGAAGCCACCACGGCCCTGGCCATGTCGCGCCCGCCGCTGCGCGTGCTGATCGATGGCCGTTTGCGCGTGCCGCTCAACGCGCCGTTCTTCAAGGCCGGCCCGGCGTTGGTCATCACTTGCGTCACCGCGGAAAACCAGTTCCCCCGTGGCCCCGAATGCCTGGTGGTGCCGGGCGTGGACGGCCAGGTCGACCTGCGCTCGGCGCTGGTGGCCCTGGCCGCCCGTGGCGTCAACGACGTATTGGTGGAAGCCGGCCCAAGCCTGGCGGGGGCGTTTGCCCAGCAGGGCCTGGTGGACGAATACGTGATTTTCGTCGCCGGCAAGTTCCTCGGCTCCGCTGCCCGGCCTTTACTCGACTGGCCGCTTGAGAAACTGGCAGACGCCCCCCAACTCAAGATCACTGAAATGCGCGCTGTAGGCGACGACTGGCGAGTCACTGCCATCCCTGTGCCAGCAGCGAGCGTATAATTCTGACCGGGCGCTCAAGTGCCCGCCCCGTTTTCCAGGAGAAGGCCATGTTCACCGGCATTATCGAATCCATCGGCAGCATCCGCGCCATGACCCCCAAGGGTGGCGACGTGCGCCTGCTGGTTGAAACCGGCAAGCTCGACCTCGGCGACGTCAAGCTGGGCGACAGCATCGCCGTCAGCGGCGTGTGCCTGACCGTCATCGAGCTGCCGGGCAACGGCTTTGCCGCCGACGTCAGCCGGGAAACCCTGGACTGCACCGCGATGAACGACCTCAAGGCCGGCAGCCCGGTCAACCTGGAAAAAGCCCTGACCCCGACCACCCGCCTGGGCGGTCACCTGGTCAGCGGCCACGTCGACGGCGTCGGCGAAGTGGTGGCCCGCAGCGAAAATGCGCGTGCCGTGGAATTCCGCATCCGCGCGCCCAAGGAGCTGGCCAAGTACATCGCCCACAAAGGCTCGATCACCGTCGATGGCACCAGCCTGACCGTGAACGCCGTGAACGGCGCCGAATTTGAATTGACCATTATTCCCCACACCCTGAGCGAAACCATCATGGCGTCGTACCAGCCTGGTCGCCGGGTGAACCTGGAAGTCGACTTGCTTGCCCGTTACCTGGAGCGCCTGCTGTTGGGCGATAAGGCCGCAGAGTCTGACTCTCTACAAAAGCCTACTGGGAACATCACTGAGAGTTTTTTGGCCGCTAACGGCTACCTGAAATCCTGACCAAGGGGGTGCCCTGTGGCGCTCAATAGCATCGAAGAACTGGTTGAAGACATCCGCCAAGGCAAGATGGTCATCCTGATGGATGACGAAGACCGCGAAAACGAAGGCGACATCATCATGGCCGCCGAGGCCTGCAAGCCTGAGCACATCAACTTCATGGCCAAGCACGCCCGTGGGCTGATCTGCATGCCCATGAGCCGAGAGCGCTGCGAGTTGCTCAAGCTGCCGTTGATGGCGCCGCGCAATGGCTCGGGTTTCGGCACCAAGTTCACCGTATCGATTGAAGCGACCACCGGCGTCACCACCGGCATTTCCGCCGCTGACCGTGCGCGCACCGTGCAAGCCGCTGCCGCCAAGGACGCCAAGGCTGAAGACATCGTCAGCCCAGGCCACATCTTCCCGTTGATGGCTCAACCGGGCGGCACCCTCGCGCGCGCCGGCCACACCGAAGCGGCCTGCGACTTGGCGCGCATGGCTGGTTTCGAGCCGAGCGGCGTGATCTGCGAAGTGATGAACGACGACGGCACCATGGCCCGTCGTGCCGAACTCGAAGCCTTTGCCGCCGAACACAACATCAAGGTCGGCACGATTGCCGACCTGATTCACTACCGGATGATCCACGAACGTACCGTTCAGCGGATTGCCGAGCAGCCGCTGGACAGCGAACTGGGCCAATTCAATTTGGTGACCTACCGTGATTCGGTCGAAGGCGACGTGCACATGGCTCTCACCCTGGGCACCATCTGCGCCGACGAGCCAACCCTGGTGCGCGTACACAACATGGACCCGTTGCGCGACCTGCTGATGGTCAAGCAACCGGGCCGTTGGAGCCTGCGTGCCGCGATGGCTGCGGTGTCCGAGGCAGGCAGCGGTGTGGTGCTGCTGCTGGGTAACCCGGTGGATGGCGACGTGTTGCTCGCGCATATTCGCGAAACCGCCGAGCAGACCCAGGTGAAAACGCCGACCACCTACAGCATCGTCGGTGCCGGTTCGCAGATCCTGCGTGACCTCGGTGTGCGCAAAATGCGCCTGATGAGCGCACCGATGAAATTTAATGCGATATCCGGATTCGATCTGGAAGTTGTAGAATACGTGCCCTCCGAATAAAGGCCGGCGCTTTTTGCCCCTTGTTCGCGGTTAAATCATCACTGAGGGACGCACTTTTCGCGTCCCGGCTCTTTAAGAGATTTGTCGAATGACCCTGAAGACCATCGAAGGTACCTTCATCGCCCCCAAAGGCCGCTATGCCCTGGTGGTTGGCCGCTTCAACAGCTTCGTGGTTGAAAGCCTGGTAAGCGGTGCCGTGGATGCCCTGGTTCGCCACGGTGTGAGCGAGAGCGACATCACTATCATCCGCGCCCCTGGCGCCTTCGAAATTCCACTGGTTGCGCAAAAAGTTGCTCAACAGGGTGAATACGCGGCGATCATCGCCCTGGGCGCGGTCATTCGTGGCGGTACTCCGCACTTCGAATACGTGGCCGGCGAATGCACCAAGGGCCTGGCCCAGGTGTCCATGGAGTTCGGCGTGCCAGTCGCTTTCGGCGTACTGACCGTGGATTCCATCGAGCAAGCCATCGAGCGTTCCGGCACCAAGGCCGGCAACAAAGGCGCTGAAGCTGCCCTGTCCGCGCTGGAAATGGTCAGCCTGCTGTCGCAGTTGGAGGCCAAGTGATTTCCGACGAAAGCGATCGTTTCAACCCGCGCGACGAGCGTCCAGCAGACGCCGGCAAGCCCTCGAAAAGCGAAAAGCGCCGTGCGGCCCGTCAGCTCGCGACCCAGGCGCTGTACCAGCGTCATATGGCCGGCACTTCGCTGAACGAGATCGAAGCGCAATTTCGCGTCGATAACGACTTCACGTTTGCCGACCAGAGTTACTTTCACGACATTCTGCACGGCGTTCCGGCCAACCTGGACGAGATCGACGCTGCATTGACGCCGTGCCTGGACCTGACCCTCGAAGAGCTGGACCCGGTTGAACTGGCCGTACTGCGCCTGTCCACCTGGGAGCTGCTCAAGCGCGTCGACGTGCCGTACCGCGTGGTGATCAACGAAGGTATCGAACTGGCGAAAGTCTACGGTTCGACCGACGGTCACAAGTTCGTCAACGGCGTGCTCGACAAGCTGGCCCCGCGCCTGCGTGAAGCCGAAGTGAAGGCGTACAAGCGCTAACCTGCGCTTGAGTCCTGAATGGGCGAGTTTGAGCTGATCCACACGTACTTCGCCGCCGCGCCGTGTGCGCAGGGTGGCGAGGGCATCGCCCTGGGGATCGGCGACGACTGCGCCTTGCTGGCGCTCCCCGCCGGGGAGCAACTGGCAATTTCCACCGATACCTTAGTGGCCGGCGTGCACTTTGCCGACCCCTGTGACCCGTTCCTGCTCGGCCAGCGCTCGCTGGCCGTGGCGGTCAGCGACCTGGCCGCCATGGGCGCCCATCCCCTCGCGTTTACCCTTGCCCTGACCACGCCGACCGTCGATGCCGATTGGCTGCAACGCTATGCCCAGGGTTTGAACGCCATGGCGCAAAGTTGCGGCGTGGGCCTGGTGGGCGGCGATACCACGCGCGGCCCGCTGAGCTTGACCCTGACCGTGTTTGGTCGTGTACCCGCCGGGCAAGCGTTGACGCGCCGCGGCGCACAGCCGGGCGACCTGTTGTGCGTGGGTGGCGAGCTGGGCAATGCCGCCGGTGCCTTGCCGCTGGTATTGGGGCAGCGCAGCGCCGACGCAGCGATTGCCGACCCGTTGCTGGCCCATTACTGGTCGCCGCAACCGCAGTTGGCCTTGGGGTTGGCTCTACGGGGCAAGGCTACGTCGGCGATGGATATTTCTGACGGACTTTTGGCCGATTGCGGGCATATCGCCAAGGCCTCGGCTGTCAGCCTGTTGATCGAGCGCCAGCAGCTGCCGCTATCCAACGCCTTGCTCGCGTTTGTCGGGGATGACGAGGCGCGGGTGGCCGCATTGAGCGGCGGCGATGACTACGTGCTGGTGTTCACCCTGCCGCCCCTGAAACTTGCGCCATTGCTGGCTGGCGGCTGGCCGATCCACGTGATCGGCCGGGTCGAGGCGGGGCAGGGTGTCACGTTGCTTGACGCCAACGGGCAGGACATCACCCCGGCCGTGCGTGGCTATCAGCACTTTCGCGAGACGCCTTGAATAGTCTGCCGCGCTCCTACATAGAATCAACACAAAGGCCAATCAAACCGATTGATCTTTATCAGCGATAATTCAGCTTAAGCGTCTGTAGGAAGCTGCTGTTACAATGCCCGCCTCTGTGAAATCTGAAATCAGGAGCACACGGTGCCCGTCGTTTTCGTCGCTGCTTCCAAGCTGCCTACCCCTTTTGCCACATTCACCATGAGCGGCTTTCTCGAAGAAGCCACCGGGCGTGAGCACGTTGTGCTCAGCCTCGGCGACATCGCCGATGGCGCACCGGTTCTCGGTCGCGTGCACTCCGAGTGCCTGACCGGCGATGCGCTGTTCAGCCAGCGCTGTGACTGCGGCTCGCAACTTGAAGCCGCGATGCGCGCCATCGCCCGTGAAGGCCGTGGTGTGCTGTTGTACTTGCGTCAGGAAGGCCGTGGCATTGGCCTGCTGAACAAGATCCGCGCCTACGAGCTGCAAGACGGCGGTGCCGATACCGTCGAGGCCAACGAGCGCCTGGGCTTCGCCGCCGACCAGCGTGACTACGCGATCTGCCTGCCGATGCTGGAGCACCTGGGCGTGAAATCCCTGCGCCTGATGACCAATAACCCGCGCAAGGTCAAAGCCTTGACCGAGATGGGCATCACCGTGGCTGAGCGCGTACCGCTGCATACCGGGCACAACCCGCACAACAAACTCTACCTGGCGACCAAGGCCAGCAAGCTCGACCACATGATGGGCAACGAGCATCAGGGCGAGGTCGACCCCGCGTGACCCGTGGCCAGGTGAAACGGCGACTGTCCTTCAACTGGTGGCAGTACCTGGCCCTGGCGCTGCTCCCGCTGTTCGTGATTAACCTGGTGTTCGGCCAGGCCGAGCCCTTGCTGCCGGTGCTGGCCATGCCGTTCTTTATCGCGGGCGTGGCATCGATGTTCCTCAGCCTGCGCTACTTCCACGGCTATAAACACGCCCTGATCGCCACCTCCAAAGCCCTTGATACCGCTGAAGAACCGGCTGCCTGGATTACCCTGGCGGCCCGACGACGTACGGCCTTGATGGTGGCTGCCGTGCCGGCGTGGGTGGGCGCACTGGCGGTGTTCGTCGGCCTGGAGGCGGTGCCGCTTTTCCTGTTGGCGCTGTCGACGATGGTGTTGTTTTACCTCTACCGCATCCCGCGTCAGCTGGGATGACGGGCCGCTGGCTGGCGCTTCTGTTGCTGGCGTTCGGTGCCCCGGCGCTGGCGGTCGAACGGGTCGTGAGCCTGGCGCCATCGCTGTCGGAAATCGTGGTTGAACTCGGGGCTACTGACCTGCTGGCAGGCGTGCTGGATGGCGGCGAACGCCCGGCGGCGCTGGCGAACGTGCCGTCGGTTGGGCGTTACGGACAGCTGGACATGGAGCGCCTGCTGAGCCTCAAGCCCGACCTGATCCTGCTCTGGCCCGGCAGCGTCGGCCCGGCCCAGCGCGAGCAGCTGCGGCACTTGAATATCCCGGTGTACGTCGCCGAACCCCATAGCCTTGAACAATTGACCACCCAGGTCCAGGCCATCGCCGAGCAACTGGGCCGTGCCGATGCCGGCCGGCAATTGGCCGCGCAACTGCGCCTGCGCCTGGCGCAGTTACGTCAGCGTTATCAACGTGCCGAACCGTTGCGGGTGTTCTATGAGGTGTGGAACCAGCCGCTGTACACCGTGGGCGGCGGCCAGATCATCAGCGACGCGCTGAGCGTGTGCGGTGCGCGCAACGTGTTTGACGACCTGAAGCTACCCGCGCCGCAGGTCAGCATTGAGTCGGTATTGCAACGTAATCCCGAGATGATTCTGGTGGGCGATCAGGCGCAGAAGGAGGCCTGGAAGGCCTGGCCAACCATGGCGGCACGGGTGCGACTGGTTCCAGACAAAGGTCTGGAACGGCCCAGCGGGCAGATGCTGGAAGCGCTGGCGCGGCTGTGTCAGGTGATTGCTCCGAGCCGTTGAGACCAGCCCAGGCGACAATCAGATTTCAGGTGTCCACGTTACGCCAAACATCCACACCCGGCCTTCTTCACGGTAATCGTGATTGTTGACGAATGCCGGATCGTCGTAGCTGTAGCGCGCCCGCGCATAGGACTTGTCCAGCAGGTTATCGACCTTCAGCGACAACGCCACTTCCCGCGTCACCGCCCAACTGCCACGCAGCCCGAGCAACCCATAGCCGCCCAGGCGGTGGGTGTTGTCCTCATCGTCATAGCTACCGCTGATTGCCTGCCAACTGGCGCCCACGCCCACCTGATCGAATTGCCGGTCCAGGTCCAGGCTCAACGTACGCCGTGCACGGCGGGCCAGGGTGTGGCCACTGTCGCGGTCGCGCGGGTCGATGAGCGACAGCCCGAGGTTACCTTGCCAGCCGAACAGGTCCTGCTTGAGCGCCGCCTCAAAACCGTTGATGCGGGCCGACGCCACATTCTGCGGCTTGCCGGTTTGGTCGAGAATGATCGCATCGCTCAAGTCGGTGCGGTACAGCGAGGCCTCCAGGCGCGTGCTGTCACTCAACTGGCTGCGCCACTGCAGTTCGTAGCTCTTTGATGTTTCAGGCTGCAGATTGGGGTTGCTGTACTTCGTGTCCGGGTAATAGAGGTCGTTGAAGGTCGGTGCGCGGAAACCTTCGCTGTAGCTCAGCAACACGTCATTGTCGGGGTTGACCGGCAACGTCAGGGTGCCGCTCCAGCTGTTCTGCCCGCCGAACTGCTGGTTCTGGTCGTGACGCAGGCCCAGTTCGGTGGAAAACCACTCGCTGTGAAAGCGATGCTGCACAAAGGCGGCACGGTTCCAGCGGCTGTTTTCGGTAAAGGTGGTGGAGCCGTGGAAGCGGTCTTCGTACCAGTCGCCACCGAGGATCAGGCTGTTCTGGTCGTCCAGGCTCAGGTCGTTCTGCCAGTTGACCGAGTCGCGGTAGGTGTTGAATACGCTGAAATCCTCGCTGAGGGTGTCGCGCTTGGTGTCGAGGTTCTCGCTGTGGCCCAGCTCCAGGCGCGATTGCCAGTGCTCGTTGAGCGTGGCGTCGACATAGCCACTGGCGCTGCTCACGGCGTAATCGGTGTAGGGTTTCTGGCCGACGGTTTGCCCGGTGGCGGTGTCGTAGCGGCCGAAGCTGTTGTCGTACTCCGACTTGCCGCGGTTATCCAACAGATTGAAGCCCACCTCCAGTTCATCGCTGAAGGAATGGCTGAGGTTCAGGCTCACGGACTGGTTGCGATAAGCATCATGGTCGCCGTCGCTGGGGAACGACTGGTGGGTTGAGTTGATGCCGGCAGTGTCATCCAGGCTCGCCCCCAGGTTGAAGCGTGTCTGTTCATCCCCACCCGAAAGGCCGAGGCTGCGCTGCCAGGTGTTGTGGCTGCCGAACCCCAGTTTTACCCGCGGTTGCACGCCATGCTCGGCATTGCGCCGGGTGAACACCTGGATCACCCCGCCAATCGCGTCGCTGCCGTAGATCACCGAGCGCGAGCCGCGCAGCACTTCCACACGCTCAATCTGGTCGACGTTCAGGTATTGCAGGCCGCTGTCGCCGGAGGTGGTGTTGGCGATGCGTTGGCCGTCGACCAGCACCAGGCTTTGCGCGGACTTGGTACCCCGCAGGTAGATACCCGGCAAGCTGCCACGACCACCGGAAGGTGCGACTTGTACGCCAGGCACACGGCTGAGCAGGTCGGTGAGGCTGGTGGGTTGCAGGCGGTCGATGTCGTCGCGGGTAAACACGGAGTTGGCGGCACTGCTGTCGTTGCGTGCCTGGACCTGGCGGTTGGCGCTGATGACGACGTCGGGGAGTTTCAGGGCGTTGTCGCGGGTGTCGGCGAGCAATTCAGGGGAGGGCAGAAGCAGCAGGGCAAGGTACAGGTGTTTCATGGGCTGTCCATAGCGTTTGAGGATGGCACAAATCAAATGTGGGAGGGGGCTTGCCCCCGATGGCGCCTTGTCAGTCAGCATAGTTGTTGACTGAACTGCCGCTATCGGGGGCAAGCCCCCTCCCACATGTTGAGCCGGTTTCTACAGGCCCAGCAACGCCATGCGCTCGCGCACCGAAGCCTCGATTCCTGCTTCATCCAACCCGCACTCAGCCAGCATCTGCGCCGGCTTGGCGTGTTCGACGTACGCATCCGGCAAGCCCAGGTGCAGCACCGACTTGAGGATGTTTTCCCGCGCCAGGAACTCACTGACTGCCGCACCGGCACCGCCCATGATGGCGTTCTCCTCGACGGTCACCAGCAGCTCATGGCTGCCGGCGATTTCGCGCACCAGGGCTTCATCCAGCGGCTTGACGAAGCGCATGTCGACCACGGTGGCGTCGATCTTCTCGGCCACCTTGAGCGCTTCGGCCAATTGCACGCCAAACACCAGGAATGCAGCCTTGCTGCCCTGGCGACGCACAATGCCCTTGCCGATTTCGATAGGCTCCAGGTCCTTCTCGATCAACGCGTTCGGGCCGTTGCCCCGCGGGTAACGCACGGCGGCCGGGCCGTTATACAGGTGGCCGGTGCTGAGCATCTTGCGCAGTTCGTTTTCGTCGCTCGGCGTCATCACCAGCATGCCGGGGATGCAACGCAAGTAGGACAAGTCGAAGCTGCCCGCGTGAGTCGGTCCGTCTTCGCCGACTAAACCTGCACGGTCGATGGCAAACAGCACGTCGAGGTTCTGCACCGCGACGTCATGCACCAACTGGTCATAACCGCGCTGCAGGAACGTGGAGTAGATCGCCACGACCGGCTTGGCGCCTTCGCAGGCCATGCCGGCCGCGAACGTGACAGCGTGCTGCTCGGCAATTGCCACGTCGAAATAGCGCAGCGGGAAGCGCTCGCTGAACGCCACCAGGTCGGAGCCTTCCTTCATCGCCGGGGTAATGCCCACCAGGCGCGGGTCGACGGCGGCCATGTCGCACAGCCATTCGCCGAACACGCCGGAGTACTTCGGCCCGCTGGCTTTTTTCGGCGCAGCGGCGGGGGCGTCCACAGGTTCGAGCTTGGTGATCGCGTGGTAGCCGATCGGGTCGACTTCCGCCGGCGCGAAGCCTTTGCCTTTCTTGGTGACGATATGCAGGAACTGCGGGCCCTTGAGGTCACGCATATTGCGCAGCGTGGCAATCAGGGTCGGCAGGTCGTGGCCGTCGATCGGGCCGATGTAGTTCCAGCCCAATTCTTCGAACAGGGTGCCGGGGACCAGCATGCCCTTGGCATATTCTTCGGTGCGCCGGGCGATTTCCCACGCGCCAGGCAGGCGCGAGAGCACCTTCTTGCTGCCTTCGCGCATGCTGGCGTAGGTGCGGCTGGAGAGAATCTTGGCCAGGTAATTGGACAGGCCACCGACATTGCGCGAGATCGACATGTCGTTGTCGTTGAGGATCACCAGCATGTTGGCGTTCACTTCCGGCGCATGGTTCAGCGCTTCGAAGGCCATGCCGGCAGTCAGCGCGCCATCACCGATCACGGCGATTGCCTTGCGGTCGCTGCCTTGCAGGCGGGCGGCAATTGCCATGCCCAGCGCTGCGCTGATCGAGGTGCTGGAGTGGCCGACGCCAAAGGTGTCGTACTCGCTTTCGGCGCGGCGCGGGAAGGCGGCAACGCCGTCCTTCTGGCGCAGAGTCGCCATGCGCTCGCGGCGGCCCGTGAGGATCTTGTGCGGATACGCCTGATGGCCGACGTCCCACACCAGCCGGTCATCCGGGGTGTCGAACACGTAGTGCAACGCGATGGTCAGCTCGATGACGCCCAAGCCAGCACCGAAATGCCCACCGGTCTGGCCGACCGTGTAGAGCAATTCCAGGCGCAACTCATCGGCCAGGGTTTCCAGCTCGGCTTCACCCAGACGACGCAGGCCGTCCGGCGTGGCAGCGCGGTCGAGCAGGGGCGTGGACGGGCGCTTGCGGGGAATCTCTTGAAACGTCGTGGGCATCAGGCGAATCGTTATAGGTATAGAAGAGGCGGCAGTTTACCTCAAGCATCGCAAACTGCCCACGCAGAGCGCCGAACTTGGCCGATATGCGGCTGCAATGGCCGCCGTAATCAGTGGCGGCGTTCGACTATATACCGCGCCAGGTCGCGCAGCGGCCCGGCCGCCGCGTCGAAAGGTCGCAGGGCGTCCAGCGCTTGATCGCGTAGTTCCAAGGCGTAGGCCTTGGCCGCTTCCAGCCCGAGCAGCGCAGGATAAGTCGGTTTGTCCCGTGCGATATCGGCGCCTTGGCGTTTGCCCAGGGTCGCGGTATCGCTTTCCACGTCGAGAATGTCGTCCTGCACCTGGAACGCCAGGCCAATGGCCCGGGAATAGGTCAGCAGGGCCGCCAATTGCGCGGTTTCGGCACGCCCGCTGGCCAGGGCGCCCAAGTGAACGGCGGCTTCGATCAGCGCGCCGGTCTTGTGGCGGTGCATGTGCTCAAGGGCTTTTTGATCCAGCTTGACGCTGACCGAACCCATGTCGATCGCCTGCCCGCCGACCATGCCCGCAGGGCCGGCAGCCAGGGCCAGTGCGGTGACCATGCGCAAGCGGATCTCGGCGTTGACGCTGCTCAATCGTGGGTCCAGCAACACGCTGAACGCCAGGCTCTGCAAGCCATCACCGGCGAGGATCGCATAGGCTTCATCAAAGGCTTTATGGGTGGTGGGCTGGCCGCGACGCAGATCGTCGTCGTCCATCGCCGGCAAATCGTCATGTACCAGGGAATAGGCGTGAATCAACTCGACCGCACAGGCTGCACCGTTGGCCTGCTCGGCCGGCGCGCCCAGCGCTTCACAGGCCGCATACGCCAGCAACGGGCGCACACGCTTGCCGCCATTCATCACGCTGTAGCGCATGGCTTCATAGAGGCGCTTCATTTCCGGGCTTGGCGCAACAAACAAGGGCTCCAGCGCCGCATTCACCCGGGCTTGGCTACTGGCCTGATACGCGTCGATCATTCGGGCTGTTCCGCATCGAAAGGTTCTTCGGCCAACTCCCCGTCACGCTCCAGCAACACCTGGACCTTCTGCTCCGCCTGCGCCAACGCGCTCTGGCAGTCACGGGTCAGGCCGATGCCTTGCTCGAACGCCGTCAGCGAGTCCTCCAGCGACAACTCGCCGTTCTCCAGACGCTCGACCAATGTTTGCAGGTCGGCGAGGGATTGTTCGAAATCGAGTGCAACTTTTTTGCGGGCCATGGCGGCTATTCCGGTAGACGGTAAACCGGCGCGACACTAGCAGACATGGGGATTCTGGGCAAATGAGTGGGGTGTCACTCGCCCCCTGTATTGACCTGATAACGCGTGCTGCGGCCGCCTCCGGGGAGACGGACCAGGCAGTTTTTTTCCAGCAGGTCCGCCAGGTGTCGCGTCGCTGTCGCCTTGGAGACCTTTGCCACCGCCTGGTACTGCGCCGCGCTGATGCCGTGTTCGAAGCCCTTCTCACCACCGTCGAGCAGGCGATTGAGGACCTTGATCTGTTCAGCAGACAAAGGGAGGTCGCGGTGTTGCTGCCAGAACCGACTCTTTCCCAGCACTCGGTCAATCCGCGCCATGGCCTGCTGCACGCTGCGTAACAGGGTTTTAAGGAACCACTCCAGCCAGTCAGTGATATCCAGTGAGGCCTTCTGGCTGGATTCCAGTGCGTTGTAGTAGCCGGTGCGGTCTTCGAGGATGCTGGCTGACATGGCATAGAAACGGATGGCCTGGTGTTCACCCTGGGCCAGTGCCAAATCGGTGATAGCGCGTGTCAGGCGACCATTGCCGTCATCGAAGGGATGCAGCGTGACAAACCAGAAGTGCGCGACGCCGGCGCGTACCAGCGGGTCCAGTTCTGGCTCATCGCGGCTGGTTTCGAACCACTCCAGAAAATCCGCGAGTGCCTGCTCCAGTCCCAGGCGTGGCGGGGCCTCGAAATGCACGGTCGGCCGATCAAGCCGGCCCGACACCACCTGCATCGGCTCATCTCCCCTCAGTGACCCGATATTGAGTGCTCTGGCGGCATAGCCCGCTTCCGGGGCCGGGAACAATAAGTGATGCCAGTTCAATAAACGGGCGAGGGTAAAAGGTTGGGTAAGTTGTTGAGTGGCATCCATCATCAACTCCGCGAGGCCTTCGCTGCGCCGGCTTACCTGACCGTCTGCCATCGCTTCCAGGCCCATCCGCCTTGCCAGGGACGAGCGCACCGAGCCGACATTCAACTGCTCACCCTCAATCGCCGAAGACGTCAGGATATTTTGCAGCAGCGCGTCCAGTTCATTCTGTGCGCTGACTGCCTGGCTGACGGAGCCGAGCATGCCCAACAGCTTGCCTTGGGCTTGTCCGCATTCGCGCAGCAAAGCCGCGAGGCGACCGGGTTGCCAGTGGAAGTGAGGCCAGTCGGCGTGTTGCCAGATCCAGTGCGGATGAGCCATGGTGGAATGCCTGGGGTGCGTGAGCCGAATAAAGAGGTTATTCGGCTCATTTGGTGAGCCGATTGTGCTGTGGATTCGGCTCAGGGTCTAGTCTAGTGATCGGTGTTTTCTGTAGTTTTTGTGATGTGAAATTTTGACTTATGCCTCTTGGATCATATATCGATCAGCAACCACTGGAAGATTACCTACCTGGCATCGCTCACCATAAAGCAGTAGCTTTCTCGTCCAACTAGGTTGATATTTTGTACATATAGAGTGTTTTAGAATCGGCAGCGCCATTCAATACATGGGTCTTTGTAGTGTAGGGGGGTTCAATAGTGTGAAGTCGATATCGCCCTCAAATGAAATGCAAGCAATCCAATCTGGATTTCTCTGAAGAATATATGTGTGTCGTGGTATTTTGGAGAAGACTCTGAGTGCTTCTTCTGGTTGTTGGATATTTATGCAATACGCTTCGTCACAAACCGAATCACCCACAATAATTATCTTATTGTCGGCGATTTTTATGATTTTCCTGACCAGTCGTGAGGTTGCCAAGTTCGGGAGGTTGTCCGCAAACTTAATGCTTTTGTGCAGTTTGTTTCAGGCAATTTTGCTTCCTGAAAAAGGTATGTTTTCATTAGGTTCTCTAACAATGGAAGCGTGGTCATTTGTGGGTGGAATATCAAAGGCAATATTCTGGGATTTCAGCTCCGTAATTAGCTCGTCATCAAAATAGCTCATTTTTTTGCGAACCTTCCAAGCAGGTCGTAACGGTAAGTAGCGGTTTGCTCATTAGGAGTATTGATCAGTGTTTCATACGTTGGGTGGTCGCTAAAATTTGAATTTTTGATCTGGAAAGGCTGTTGCGTTTTCAATCATATCTTTTCAACGCTGTATCCTTCTGAAGTTACTATAAAAATAATCTCTCTGCTCGTGGTTGCTTTGAAGCAATAAGTTTCCGTATTTTGCAGAGGGGTAATGCATTTTGCGTCTTCTAAAAGCGTAGGGTCTCCTTCTTTAAAAAGGCCATCTGTTTCGGTTCCAATCGCGCTAATGCCTTTGAATGCTACGGGGTTGTGAAAGGTGATTAGTAGAAGTTCATCTTGCTGGTTGGTAAAAACCACCAGTAATTCGTTACGCTTGCACGTTACTTGTTGAATGGTTCCCTTCGAGACTTCCGGTACTTCTGTTTCAGGTGTTTTTTTATTCAAGGGTTGATCGGGTTTCCAAAATTTCAAGTCGGAAAAATGTCTCTCTATATCATCCAGTTCGTCATCGCCGAGAGAGTCGTCAAAGTGTTGAGAAATTATCGTGCGTACCTTTGACAATCGTTGGGTAACGGCACAGTCATCGATAAAGTCAGTGGTCGCTTTGCGATACTCTTCCAGCGCGCCAGGTTTTTCAGCATAAAAGCTGCCCATTTTGTGTAGGGATATAAGTATGTATTCAATTTCTTTAAGGGCGTCAAGTGCTTCTTTTCCGGTAAGAACTATTTTTTGATTTTGCTCTAGCATTACTTTCTCCTCGTAAAGGTAGGGTTGTTTAATGTCAGGTTACCTTTTACGGTTAGTTCCATGGTGCTGTATCTGGGGTTTTTTACCAGTTCTAATTGTGACTCAGGTACGTCCGTTTCAATGTAATCTCGGCCTTTGCTTTTGTCGATCTGATATTTTTCCTGTGCATCTCTAGGACTTAGCACTTTGCTCTTTGCAGGTTCGAGATAGACTCTGTTGTTATCTTGGGCCAATATCACTCCTGTTTTTTCAATTCCTTTTGAGCCTGCTCTGCTTGTGTAATGCCGTACTCTGACGGTGGTGTCTTGTTTTGACGCGGGAGCGGGGAGCGTTGGCTCGCCATTGTTAGCTTTTGCGTGCTTTGTTGGGCTCTCAGCGTTGTAGGATGGTTTACATCCATCCCCACCTGGGCAGACGCTCAGTCCCAGGGGATCCACCCACCCAGTAGGGTTGGGCGCGTACAAGTACGCATTGATCCCGCCGCCCAACTTCACCGGGTCCGGCGTCAGGTAGCGACCAACATCCGGATTGTAGTAGCGATGACGGTTGTAGTGCAGCCCGCTTTCCTGATCAAAGTACTGACCCTGAAAACGTAGCGGGTTGTCGATTGTGCCTTTGTCGAGACGGCTGATCTGGCCGTAGGCGCGGTAGTGCGCGGACCACACGATGTCGCCGTCGGGGTCGGTGAGTTCCTGCGGTGTGCCGAGGTGGTCGAGTTGGTAGTGGAAGGCCTTCGTTTCCGTTGGTCCGAAGCCTTCCAATAAGGCTAACGGACGAAAGCTGTCGGGTTCATAGAGATAGCAGCGATGGCGGTCCGAATGGTGCTCGGCAATCAGCCTGTCGCCTTGCCAGAAAAACTCCGTGGTGATGCCGTCCACGGTTTTGCTGATGCGTCGCCCAAACGGGTCATAGCGATAGCTGGCGGTTTGGCCGTTGGGTTGGGTGATGCCGATCAGGCGGTGCTGGCAGTCGTAGCGGTATTCGGTGACCAGCATGTGCCCACGACCCCGCCGTTCACGGATCAGGTTGCCGAAGGCGTCATAGTCGTAGTGACGGTCGCCCTGGATCATCAGGCGGTTGCCGGCGACGATGTCGGGGCCGGGGCGGTCTTGCATCAGCAGGGTGCCGGCGGGGGTGTGGCCGAAGCGTTCCTGCAGGTCTTGGGAGTGGTCGGCGCGGGTGAGGCGGCCTACGGGGTCGCAGTGGTAGTGGTGTTCGCCTTTGCGGGTGTCGAGCAGGCGGGTGAGGTTGCCGGATTTGTCGTAGTCGTATTGGCGTTGGTAGAGGTGGTCTTGTTGCTGGGTGATCGCGTGGGCATGCAGGCGGTGCTGGTCGTCGTAGTGGTAGTGGCTGAGGAGTTGGCCTTGTTGGCGTTGGTGTTCCTGGCCGGCTTTGAATAGGTGAGAGGTCAGCAGCGTGCCATTTAACTCGACGGTGGCGAGGTGGCCGCCTTTGGCGCGGTTGAAAGTGAGGCGGTTGTTGTCGGGCAGGCGCAGGTGTTGAAGCTGGCCGCAGGCGTCGTAGCCGTAGCGCAAGGTGCCCCAGCCCTGGTGTTCGGCGGTGAGGCGGTTTTGGCGGTCGTATTCGTAGGCCAGCGCCCAATGGCCGTCGTCAACGCTGAGGAGGTTGCCCTGGCGGTCGTAGGCATATTCAACAAGGCTGCCGTCGGGCAGGTTTTTTCGTACGAGGCGTCCGGCGTGATCGCGCTCGTAGCGAGTAACGAGCTGACTGCCGTCGTCACCGTATTCGGTCTTTTCCTGCAGGTTGCCGTTGAGGTCGTAGACGTAGGCGGTGCGCTGCCCGTCAAAGCCGATTTCCTGCTGGATCAGGCCATTGGGGTGGTAATCAAGTCGGTAGGTCTCGCCGACCTCGTTTTCGATCTCGGTCAGCAATAACCGCACGTTGTCGTAGCGGTAGTTGACCTGAGTGCCATCAGCGTTGATGCGCCGACAGATCAGGTGCAACCCGTCGGCGTATTCGTAGCGGGTGACGTGGCCCAGTTCGTCGCGTTCGGCGGTGATTTTTCCGTAGGGGTTGTAGCTGTATTCCCGACATGCACCGCCTGGTAATACGACGCGAACCAACCGACCCACGCTGTCCCACTGATACTGGGTCAGCGCGCCATGCTCATCCTCGCGGGCAATCTGTCGCCCCAAGTCATCATAGCGATAACGCTTGATCCCGCCATTGGGCAACTGCTCTTCAACCAGTTGCCCCCGCTCATTCCGCACCAGCCGCTGGCAACTGTGATCGGGGTACCAAATCCCAACCAGTTGCCCATATTTGTCGTAGCTGTAATCCGTAACATGACCATCGGGATCGGTCTTGCGGATGACATCGCCCTGGTCATTGCGCTCGTACTTCCAGACCGCCTCACCACGGCGCATAACCCGTACGAAACCATTGTCATGCTCGTAGGACTTCGGCTCATCATCCCCGGGAAACAACGCCACCAAGCGTCCGGCTTCGTCGTACTGATACGCCGTCACAGCGCCCAGCGGATCCTGCTCAACCGTCAGCCGGCCTTTGGCGTCGTAGGATTTGAAGTGCTGCGCACCGTCCGGATCAATCCGTTGCACCAGTCGCGCCCGGTCGTCATGGACGTATACTTCCTGGCTACCATCGGCGTTATGCAGCGTGACCCGGCCGTCATCCCCCCAGGCATACCGCGTATCCATCTGGGAAAAACTGGCCCAATGCCGAACACATCGCGCGGCCTTGCCAGCCCGTTCCCACGCCCAAAAGAAACTCGCCCCACCGGCCAAGCCCCGCTCAAGAATGACGTGCTGATCGTCGTAGCGATAAACCTCGCTTTCGCCTACCGCATTGGTCGCCGAAACCAACCGGCCCAGGTCGTCATAGGCGTAGGAGACAAGGTTCTGCTCGGTCATCCACTCGAAGGGTTCATGCCCCTTGGCGCGCTGAACCTGATAGTCCACCGCCACGATGTGGCCGAACGCATAGCGCAGGAACAGCGAACGCCCGACACCGTTATCCAGCCGCTCAATCCGCCCCAGAAAATCCCGAGAAATCCGCAGCCGGTTGTCGTACGCATCACTGATCGAGACCAACACCCCGTCACGAAAGTGATAGAACCGCGACGTCTGGGCCAACACCAGCTCGTCCGGCGAAGCCCCTAAATAGATCGCTGCTTCGGCCAGGCTATTGGTGATGGCTGGTCGAGCAACAGTCGGCAGTGGAAACCCAATCGAGCGATTCTCATGGTCCGTCCACACCACCGAATCGCCCGACACCGCAAGCCGATGCGCCAGCGAATGACTCCAGCCAAACCCCAAGCCGCCATCCACTTCCACCGCACTGGTGCGGTACAACCGTGTCCACTCAAACGGCAAAATCCCGTCCAACGTGCCATCGGTCAGGGTGAGCAACTCCTCCCCGGTAACCATCGACACCGGGCAGCCGTTGGTGACGGTCTTATCCGAAGCCGCCGCCGCATCCCCGTTCGGGTTTTTCCCCGAAACAGGCACATCATCCACAGGCTCTTTTTGCTTCAGCACCGCGTTCTGCCGCGCCCGCCAGCGCATCTGCAGCGTGCCTTGCTTCACCCCGCCGACCACGCCGCGAACCGCTACCGCCTTGTAGCGATCCACCGACTGCATGAACTTCGTCAGAATCGCCAGCACGCTCTGAACAAAACCTACAGCCGCCTTAACAATCTGCGCGCCATACCTGGCCAGGCGCAGGCTCAAATACGCCACAGCCGCCGCCGGCAATGCGATGGTCAGCACCGCACCAATCACCAGGTCAATCAGCAACGACACCACAAGCCCAGCAGCCACCTGCGCAATCGCACTGGGCGGCAATGCGTCCAACCAGATCATCGCCGTGCGCACCAGCAGGAACAGCGCCGCTTCATCACTGGCGAGTAACATCGCCTGTTCCATGACCTTGGGCGCATCGGTGGCGATTTGCGCCAGCTTGGCCGCTTCAGCCCCCAGCTGTTCGACGTACTTCAACGGGTCTTCAAGCATCGCCTGCACCAGCTTGATGCTGTCCCACACGTCCCGGATCGCAGCCCAACTGCCCGCCAGCACGCCGCTGCCAATCGCACTGGCCGTGGATTGCTGCCAATGCGGCTTGAAGCCTTGCCACTGTTCGCGAAGCCACCGCTCCAGGTCCGCCGTCAGCCCGGCGTAGGAGACGAAGAGCGTATCCACCTGCTCCTCGGAAACACCGCCCTGTACCCGCACCTGATAGCGTCCGCCAGCGGCGCAGTGGTGTGAGCCCTTGCCATGCTCATCCAGCATGACCCGCGTGGAACTGCCGTCATCCAGCCCGATCACCTCCACCGAGATGTCGCCAATCGGCACGTCATACACCGAGTCGAATTTGCTCTCTATCTTCAGCTCGCCGCCCAACTGGCACACGGCAACACTGCCGATAAAGTTCGGATCGCTCATGCTCACGGTTGTCTGCGAGTCACCGAAGCGCAACACCCGATCCATCCCCAGCAACGACGGCATATCTGCCGCATGGCTCACCGAATCCAGCGCCTGCGAATACCAGGCGCCCATCTGCTGGCGATACATCACCAGGCTCTGATGAAAGCCATCCAGCTCATGTTCGATAGAGGCAATGTGGGAAGCGTGGGTCATCCGTGACGTCTCGGCAGAGGGCAAGGCGTCGGAGTCTGCCGCAGCAAAAAGCGGCTGGATGAACGGCGGGGAAAATCAGAAAGGGCTGACGAAGGTCGCGTAATAGTCAGCTCCCAATCACAGTTGAGGGCTACTTCAAATGGCGATCATGCTGATTGAAGAGCAGTGCGCTGTGGTTCTTTAAGTTGGAAGCTCGGTTGAATGACGAAAGCCTGCTTTTCAGGGCAGGCTTATCGCCAATCTCGGCTGACTTACTTCTGGTGAGCCGTCAGCGCCGCATACCCATTCATCAAGTTGCGATAGTTGGGAATGCGCTGGGACAACAGATTGCCCAGGCCTTCGATGTCGTTGCGCCAGTCGCGGTGCAGCTCACACGCCACCGAGAACCAGTTCATCAACTGTGCACCGGCCTGGGTCATCCGGCTCCACGCCGCCTGCTGCACGGTTGTGTTGAACGTGCCGGAAGCATCGGTCACCACAAACACCTCAAACCCTTCCGCCAGCGCCGACAAGGTCGGGAACGCTACGCACACATCTGTGACCACACCGGCAATGATGATCTGCTTGCGGCCGGTGGCCTTGATCGCCTTGACGAAGTCTTCATTGTCCCAGGCATTGATCTGGCCGGGGCGGGCGATGTATGGCGCGTCCGGGAACATCTCTTTCAACTCCGGCACCAGCGGGCCGTTGGGGCCTTGTTCGAAGCTGGTGGTGAGGATGGTCGGCAGGTTGAAGAACTTCGCCAGGTCAGCCAGGGCCAGCACGTTGTTCTTGAACTCGTTGGGTGAGAAGTCCTGGACCAGGGAAATCAGACCGGTCTGGTGGTCGACCAGCAGAACTACGGCGTCGTCTTTGTTCAAGCGGTTGTAGGTTGGAGTGCTCATGGTTGAATCCTTTTTTGTTTAGGTTGGTTGGGCGTTGCGTTCAACATGGGCACAGATTAATGGGTGGGTGATGGGGGATAAATCGGCTGGAATGGGTAATACCGTCAACTCAAAGGCGACAATCCGGAATTTGTCAGTAGGACTGATCCTTTTCGTGGTCGGGAAAGTAAGTCAAAAAATCTCACGCGTGAGCTATTGAGTGTGGCAAAAAATGCCTGTAGATTTTCTCACGCGTGAGTTTTTCACAGCGAGGTCAGTACCATGGAAAGCAGCTCTCCATCGAGTCCGCCTAAAGGGCCCGATACCGATTCAGCAAGCCTCAAGGGAGAGCGCTTGAAGCCGTCCGCCAAAAAGCCATCGAGCTTCTATATGAAGCAGATGCGTGCAGGCCTGGCGGCCGCCGGCTACGTGAAACACGAGACTTGGGTGCTTCCCGAAAATCGAAGCCTGCTCAAGCAGATGGAGAAACAGCTTCGCCAGCCGATTCTGGCTGGCTCATTCATGTCGGAGAATTTCATGAGCGCAGGTAACAACTGGAATATCGATCGTCTCTTCACCGCTCTTCAGGCCCTGGACGACGTGGTGTCCAAGGACATTACGCTTTCTCTCGTCCAAGGCTCCGAGTCCAGCATCAAGCTGGAAATGAACGACTTCGGTGGCTTGCCGATTTACATCGCGGTGGTGGGCGAGCAGATCATCGTTGACACCGTTCTAGTCGATGTCGAGTCCATCAACGATGTCGCTAAATTCAATGACGCGGTGTTGCGCAGCCGGGAAATGTTCCCGCTGTCCTCCATCGGTATCGAGTCCATGCCTAACGGGCAAGTTGTCTACAACATGTTCGGCGCGTTGAGCTCCGACTCCAGCCTGACCAATATCGTGACCGAGGTGAAAACCCTGGTCGACAACGTGCAGCGCGCCAGCGAAGCCTTTGAACGTTTCTTCAATTAAGTATTCGGGAGTATCCAATGACTCAGTCCATCTGGAGTAAATTGTTCACCGCGCTGCGTGGCGGTGCCAACGAAGTCGGCGAATCGATCGTCGACCAACAGGCCCTGCGCATCCTCGATCAGGAAATCCGCGATGCCGACACTGCGCTGGCCAACGCCAAGCGTGAGTTGGTCAGCATCATGGCCAAGCACAAATTGGCGACTGATCGCGTCAATGAGTACGACGCCAAGATCAAGGACCTGGAGTCCAAGGCAGTGGCTGCCCTGCAGGCCAATCGTGAAGACCTCGCCCTGGAAGTGGCCGAAGCCATTTCGAGCCTGACCAACGAGCGGGATGTCGAGCATAAGCAAGCCACCGAGTTTGGTGGCTATGCGGACAGCATGCGCAAGGACATCACCAAGGCCGAAAGCCGGATCAAAAGCCTGCGCCAGCAAGTGGATATGGCCAAGGCGCGCGATAGCGTACAGAAGGCCCAGGTCAGCGCTTCCATCGCCAGCGGCGGTGCCAACGGCAAGCTGGAAACCGCCGTCGGTACGCTGAATCGTTTGCAGGCCAAGCAGCAGCAACGCGCCGCTGAACTGCAAGCCCAGGATGAGCTGGTTGAGGCGTCCACGGGGACCGACCTGGAACGCAAGCTGCGCGACGCCGGCATCACGCCGAACGAAGGCAGCGCCAATGCGATTCTGGAGCGTCTGAAGCAAAAGTCGGCCGAGTAAGCAACGTCGCCGCAGGAAGGGCAGTACCTGCCCTTCTTTTTTACGTCGAGGTCAGGATGGATGCCCTGAAGGGTTTCAAGATAATCGCAGGCTTGGCTCTGTTTATGGTCGCGCTGCAACTGCTTAATGTGGCGACCGGTTACAGCCTCATGGCGTTCGGCCTGATCCCGAGAACGCTGCAGGGGCTGCCCGGCATCCTCACCTCACCGTTTTTGCACGGCTCGTTCGCCCACCTGAGCGCGAACCTGGTTGCCTTTTTGATCCTGGGCACCCTGGTGATTATCGAAGGGCTTAATCGCTTCGTTACCGTCAGCGCGATCATTATCCTGCTGGGCGGTTCGCTGGTCTGGCTGTTCGGATTTGCGGGCATACACGTGGGGGCCAGCGGCTGGGTCTTCGGGTTATGGGCCTACCTGTTGTCTCGCGCCTGGTTCCACCGGAGCTGGAGCAACCTGATAACGGCCGGTGTCGTGGCGGTACTGTATGGCGGCCTGATCCTTGGCTTCCTGCCTCGCCAGGGTGTTTCCTTCGAGGGGCATCTGTTTGGTGCATTCGCCGGATTTATTGCAGCCAAGGTACTTCTCTCCAAGCCACGCAGCAGGTTTAATGCCGGCTGAGCGCACTTGAGCATCCAGATGTCGATGCGGTGGCGTCATCGGGAATCAAGTACCCAGGGAGTCAGGGACGGAATGTCGATTTTTCTTTTGCTACGCATGTACGCCTCCTCCCTCTTTCACCGTTTCGGCTGGGCAGGCCTGGTCGTTGCCTTGGGTGTACACCTGAGCACGGCTTATCTGGGCCTGGTGTACCTGGGCGAACAACACCTCACCGCCCCCGCCACGTTTGTTTACTTCTATCTCACCACCACGCTGACCGTCGGTTATGGCGATCTTGCGCCACAGACCTCGGCGGGGCGCGTATTCGTGGCAACCTGGGTCATGCTCGGGGGCATTGCGCTGCTGACGGCAGCCATCGGCAAAACCACCAGCACTGTCATCGATGCATGGAGAAAAGGCATGAAGGGCAAAGGCGATTTCACCGGCAAAATCGGCCATACCGTGCTCATTGGCTGGGAGGGCGCGCCCAGTGAGCGGGTCATCGAGTTGTTGCTTCAAGACGAAACCTCGAACGACAACCTGATCGTCATCTGCGATTGCACCCTCGACGAAAACCCGATGCCGGGCAAAGCGGCGTTCATCCGTGGTGAAAGCCTGTCCTCCACAGCGCTATTGCTACGTGCCGGTGTGCCCGGTGCCGAGCGTGTGCTGGTGCGAACCCCGTCTGATGATCTGACGCTGGCCACCGTGCTGGCAGTGAATCAACTGAGCCCTGTCGGGCATGTAGTCGCCCACTTCAATGAAAGTGAAATTGCCGCACTGGCCAGCTCCTACGCGCCCAGCCTGGAATGCACGTCAAGCATGGCCATTGAGATGTTGGTGCGCGCCTCGCAGGATCCGGGCTCGTCGGTGGTCATTAATGAGCTGCTGTGCGTGGGGCAGGGTGCCACTCAATACCTGATGAGATTGCCCGAGGCGTTTGAAGCTACGTTCGGCGATCTGTACACCCAAATGAAAGAGCGCCACAACGCCACCCTCATCGGCTATCGCGCCAAGGGTGCATCGCAACCGTCGATCAACCCGCCCAGCGCCACGCGCGTTGAAGGCGGCGAACTCTTCTACATCGCCTCCACCCGCCTCAAGGAAATCTCCAATGGGATGGTTTAAACAGTTGATGGGGCTTGAGGCCCCGCAAGCGAATACACACTCAAAAGGCGCCGCCGCCGAACCCCTGCCGACCACCGGGCCGCTGGGCCTGGCTCCGGGCAAAGGCGTGATATTCGACACGACCCTGAAGTTGTTGCTCGACGGGAAAACCACGGTGGTTATCCCCGGCTCCCAGGAGATCTGGAGTAACGGCACCGTTGACCTCGGGCAGTCGACCTGGCTGTCGCGCTACTACATGAACGACGAAGATTACTGGTTGCAGGTGCACACCACGGGCGACATCGCCGGGCAGGTCGAGTCTGTGATCCTGTTCAACTACCTGAGTTACGTCACCCTCAGCAGCGAAGCTGAACTGCGCCGGCTGGCGGGGCCGCAGAGCCTGATCGGATTGCCGACCTACACCCACAACGGCGTCGAATACGCGCGCGTATGGGGCAGCGAGGATGGCCAGACAGAATTGGTGGCCATGAGCGAGCACGTGATAAACCCCGAGCACTCCTACAGCGTCGAGCACCGTTCGATGCTATATGCCCGTGACACAGGCCTGACCGATCGACGCGAGTTTCTGCTGTTCTCTGTCGAAGAAGACGCTGAAGGCACCGTCAGCCTGAGCACCTCGCTGGGCATTTCGCTGTACACAACCGACTTGAATGCGCTCTAAAAAAGGAAGAAGTCCATGCTAGAAGCTCTCTCCATCTCCCTGAACAAAGCCGCCGTCGTCGGCTTTGTCACCTACATTCTGGGGGCGGCGGTGCTGTTCGCACTGTTCCAGTTCATCTACACCCGCGTCACCCCGCACAAGGAGTTCGAGCTGATCCGGGCGGGCAACGTTTCCGCGGCCGTCGCCCTGGGCGGCGCCATCGTCGGTTTCGCCATTCCGGCCAGCAACGTGATTGCCTACTCGATCAGCATCCTCGACTTCGTCGTCTGGGCGGTGATCGCAGCCGTCGTCCAACTGTTGGCGTTTCTGCTGACCAGCCTCGTGCTCAAAGGCACTTCCGAGCGCATCAAGAGAGGCGAGCTCGCAGCGGGCATCTACGTGGCCGCCGTGGCCATCAGCGTCGGCATGTTGAATGCCGCCTGCATGACGCCTACCCAGAACTGATTGCGCACGGAGCTCCCGATGAAACGAAGCAAGTACGTCCAGCTTTCGCTGGCAGCGTCGGTCGCCATGGCGATATCCGGCTGTGGGCCGACGGAAAAAACCTACGATTTGCAGAAAAAGTACAACTTCCAGTCGGTTCAGCAATGTGCCGATGAAAAGCTTCCGGTGGACGTCTGTTCCGACGCCTACATGACCGCCATGGCCGAGCATCGCCGCATCGCCCCGGTATACGCCAGCCAGGCCGATTGCGATGCCGACTTTGTCGCCGGCTGGTGCCAGTTGGACTCCAATGGCCAGTTCATTCCCAAGCTGGGCGGTTTCGAACTGACCGCCGAAGGCCAGGTGACACAATCCCAGGTAGACGCTGCTAACGCACAGGCGGGTAACGCTCAGGCAAGCGGCGGCTCAGGCTTCTCCACCAGCAGCCTGCTGACCGGTCTGCTGATCGGCAACATGCTGAGCAGCAATCGCAATAGCTACCGCTCTGAGCCGGTGTATCGCTATCGCGATGATCGCGGTGATTACGGCAACTCGACGCTCAATCAGCGTGTCTCCAATGGCGCGACGTTTGGCCGCTCGAATCAGGCCCGTTACGGCAGCAGCAATTACACCAACACGCTGCGCTCCTCCAGCCAGTCGAGCTCCGTGGCGTCGGCCACCTCCCGTGGCGGCTTCGGCAGCAAGGCCAGCGCACGCGGTGGTTGGGGCGGCGGTGGGTCGAGCAGTTAAGGAAACCGGGCCATGAAGAAAATCCATTGCGCAGAGCGTCATGACTGGAAACAGACCGCTGAAAACCTTGGCTTTCTGTTCCATACCATCGACGGCGAACCCTACTGGGACGAAAGCGCGTATTACCAGTTCACGCTCAAGCAAATCGAGCACGACCTCGAAGACCCGACCACCGAGATCCACGACATGTGCATGGACCTCGTCGCCCGCGTGGTCCAGAGCGAAGAACTGCTCGAACGCCTGAGCATTCCCGCGCCGTTCTTCGACATGATCAAAACCTCATGGCTCGAAGGCCACCCGCACCTGTACGGGCGCATGGACTTCTCCTACAACGGCACCGGCCCTGCCAAGCTGCTGGAACTCAACTACGACACACCGACCAGCCTCTACGAGGCCGCGGCGTTCCAGTGGGGCTGGCTCGAGCAATGCATCGAACGCGGCCTGCTGCCCAAACATGCCGACCAGTTCAACAGCATCGACACCAAACTGCACCAGGCTTTCGCCCAACTGCAGGTCAACCAGCCTTTCTACTTCGCCTCGATGAAAGGGTCGACCGAAGACAAAGGCACCACCGACTACCTGCGCCTCGTCGCGGAAAAAGTCGGCATCGAATCACGCCACATCGACATCGAAGACATCGGCCTGACCAGCGAAGGCCGCTTCGTCGACCTTGAAGATCGCTGGATTCCTCACCTGTTCAAACTGCACGCCTGGGAATTCATCTTCCACGAGCCCTTTGGTTCGGCGATTGCCGAGAGTGACACGCAGTTTTTCGAGCCCGCGTGGAAATCCATCCTCTCCAACAAAGGCATCCTGCCGCTGCTGTGGGAATTCAACAAAGGCCATCCGAATTTGCTCGCCGCCCACCTGGATACCGAACCGGGTAAAGCCGTGCCAAAGGGTTGGGTGCGCAAGCCGTTTTTCTCACGGGAAGGGGCGAATATCGAACTGCAAACGGCTGATGGGCTGATCGTGAAAGAGGACGGTCCCTATACGGATGCGCCGTTTATTCTTCAGGAATTTGCGCCGTTGCCGCGGTTTGGGGACAGCTATACGTTGATTGGGTCTTGGGTGATTGGGGATCAGGCGGCGGGGATTGGGGTGCGGGAGGATAATAGTTTGATTACCAAGGATTCGAGCCGGTTTTTGCCGCATTTGATATTGGATTGAGGAAGTCTGCTGGGGTTTCTGGCTTGGTCGCGAAAGGACGGTGGTAATTATTTATTGCCCAGCTTTTTGCTATGGATAACGTTGTTTCGGATTCGCCCTCCTCGTCTGCGAACAATGCTTTGGTTTTGGCTCTCTTATGAGGGTTTAGTCTTAAATTGATAATAATAGGTGAAAGCCTGTGCGGAGTTAATTATTTGTTTGTTCTGAAAAGCGTGTGCGATTCGTGGTGTTAACTGTTTGTAGTGTGGGGATGAATTTTAATTTGCAGAGTTTGTTAAAGGTGGTCAGAGGGGGGAAGGGATTAAAAATAAGTGTATGCATGTGACATGTGCACTCCAGTGTGAGTTGTTACACTTATAAGGATATGTTTTTTCTGGTCGGTATTGGCGAATTTACCTGCATAATTACATCTGATATAGTGCGCCGATCAGGAGAAAAAAATGCTGCTACCACGCTTTCCCGCAACACGTTTTCAAGGGTCGAAAAGAAAGATTCTTCCAGAAATCTCAAAGCTCGTTGAGGCTGAAAGGTGCGATTCTATAATAGACTTGTACTCCGGGTCAGGGATCGTAGCATTGCTATTTCGTAGTATGGGAAAGAAAGTACTCGCGAATGACTATTTGAAATACAATCAAAACACAGCATCTCTCTTTTTGAGTTATACCAAGGATGAAGTAAATAACTTGGATCTAGATGCGGATTTGGATTTTTTACTTAAACACAGGGCGGATGATTTCGAGTCTATTGTGGCTGAGCAGTTTAAAGGTATCTACTTTAAAGAGCATGAAAATATTGAAGTGGATAATTTCTGTCAAAATATACTGATATATTCAGGCTTCAAAAAAAGTATTTATATTTATGCCGTCGGGCAAGCGTTGATAAAGAAGCGGCCCTATAATCTTTTTCATCGTGCTAATTTAGATATGAGAACCAAGGATGTTGTCAGGTCTTTTGGGAACGCGAAAACGTGGGAAACCTCTATAAAAGATCATGCTATTAAATGCATAAAAGAGCTGGCAGTGTTACCAGATATGGGCTCGAATCATAATATTGCTTCTTGTGTCGATACCGCCTGCTTAGAAATGCTTCCTCAAAATTATGACGTAGTCTATATGGATCCTCCTTATATGAATGGGAGGTCGGTGCCCGTCAATTACTCTGATTTTTATCATTTTCTAGAAGGGCTATGTGATTACAAGCTTTTTTTGAAAGGTGACTCGCGATACCCTCACAAACCCATTGTGAATATCGAAAGCGCCTGGCATAAGAAAGACTCCGCGCTCAAGCAATTAAGGTCCATCTGCGAGCACTTTTTTTCGTCTACAATAATTATGAGCTACAGAAGCGACGGTACTCCAAGCCCATTTGAAATTAGAGAGACTATGGAGTCGTGTGGGCGAGTAGTTGAAATACATACCGCAGGCGAATATAAATATGCGCTTAGCAAGAGTGTGGATAATGAAGAAATATTTATAATTGCGCGCGTGTAATCGTCTGATAAGGCGCGCAAGTTTACGTGTGCTTGCGCGAGCTTTTAAAGAAAACTCTTGAAGTCAGGATGAGCGAGCAGCTCCTCTTGAGTTTTAATGAGAGTTACAAAGTGATCGTAGTTCTGCCAATAGAAGTCGCAAGCGTCTTTTGCTCGAGAGAAATGAGAAAAAGGACCTTTTACAGTCGAGAAGTCTTGAGGGATTTTTAGCTTTATTGAGCCTATATTTGCCGTGTTACCACTTCCCGCTCTTAAACCCACTACATCTGTTTTTTCTCTTATAAATATACTTTGTAAGTCGTAAGGGCATTTTATATCACCGACCTTCGGTATATTAGTCAGGTCGTACTCTTCAAATGCGAGGTTTCGAGTGTATATAAAGCCTATTACCCAATGATCAGTGTAGGTTGAATAAGGGAATAAAATATTTTTTGTGTTATTTCTAATAAAAGATTTGTAGCTTCCCAGCGTGAAGACCAGGGGGCGGCCTTGAATGTGGTAGGTTGTCTTAATATCTATGGCGATACGTTGGATGACATTTCCAGAATTATCTAGCTTTGTTAGAGTGAAATCCGGATATGTTGTCTGGTTGGCATTAGCGACTGTAAAGCCGTGATCGAGCGCTATCGTTCTGAGTACTGGGCTGGACAGTCTTTCGAAGACAGTACTAATCACTTTGGTGTCAGAGTCTATGGGGTAAACACGATTTTGCTCATCGATAAAGCCCTGAATCTCCCAAGTCCAACCCACTGTATGATTGAAAAATTCTTTTTCAAAGTCATCAATTTTTATCACTGCTACCTCTACACTCTGCCCAATCAAAAAACATATGAAGCTTCATGACAAAATTCCGCGCGAGTTTCTAAGTTATTTTAAGTGTAGGATTTCGAGCTTCGCGTTTGATACGCGTTATTTCAGTTCTGTCCAGCCCGCGCTGCACAGCCAAATCTTCTTGCCCCACCTGTGTACTTTCCTTAAAAAAGCGAATTCGCTCACAAAATAGCGCTTGAATGTTCATTGCGCCATGATAATGGCTTTTTGGCTATGAGTCTTTGGTCTTATGTTTGAATTAAAAAGCCGGCTTGTGGCCGGCTTCTCTGTGACTGCCTCAGCTTGTTTTTGACAAACCTCAGCAGCCTTCAAATCGCTCAGCCCACATTGCGTCGGGCTGAATAGTAGGGGCATCCGCGGGAGCTCCTCCGCATCGCCGAGCAGGGTGAATAGCCGCAAAGCCACCCCCTGCCAAATGTGCGGCGCATGATACCCACATTCACTTCAGTTGCCCACCTCCGGATCCGATTTAGAGCCTTCCCAGCCCAAAAGGTGTTCATCCAGCGGCACGGGTGGGCGGCGGTTGTTGAGGGTGGACCACCAGAATACCCATCCCACGATCTGGAAGTTCTGTTCGAACCGTTGCTCGTGGGTCAGGTATTCATCCGGGTGTTCGCCGGCGTTGTGGCTGCGCATGCGCAAACCGCCCCCTGGGCGGTTGTAGAGGTATTTGATGCGTAGCATGCCATCGTGTTCGACGGCGTAGATTTCGCCGTCGATGATTTGGGTGCGGCCTTTGTCGATGGCGAGGGTGGCGCCTTGTTGGATGATGTCGATCATGCTGTTGTCGACCATGTAGGCGCCCAGGGCGCGGTCGGGGTTGACGTTGAGGGTTTCGAGGGTGTGCAGGGAGACGCGGATGCGTTCGGTTGAGGTGAAGGTGGGGTGGAGGTGGATCTCCACGTCGATTTTTTCCGGGCGGCAGGCGGGGCCTGTGAGGTATTTGCCACTTTCTTCGCGGGCGGGGAGTCCTTTCCTGGTGCTTGGGCCTTCCAGCAGGAAGTTGGCCGGTGGGTGTTTGGGGCCTTCGCCGGTGCGTAGCCAACGGCTGGAGATGCACAGCAGTTCTGCGATCTCGTTGAGTCGGCCCATGGGTACACCGCGTTTGAACCAGTTGTTCACGTGTTGAGGCGTGACACCACGGTTCTTGGCGAAGTCGGAGGCGGAAAGATGAACTTCCCTTAATAGCGCTTTTAAGCGGTCACCTGATGTATTCATAAACGCAGAGTTTACTGGCCGAGAAAACACATCAAATAAACCATGCGTTGAGTTAGGCCTGTAGGTTTTTGCTTAGTTGTAGCTTGGTACTTCGGATTTGAAGGATGGTTAAACTAAGTTTATAAAAAGTTGAACTTGTCGTTTAATTTTTCCCACAAAAAAAGCCCCGAATGATCGGGGCTTTTTCAATTGCCGAGGCAATGAGTAGCGGGTATCAGCCTTTGTAGGCAGCGACCGACTTCAGGATCTCGGCGCGGGCGGCGTCTGCGTTGCCCCAACCGTCGATCTTCACCCATTTGCCTTTTTCGAGGTCTTTGTAGTTCTCGAAGAAGTGCTTGATCTGTTCCAGCAGCAGTGGCGGCAGGTCGGTGTATTCCTTCACGTCCACGTACAGCTGGGACAGCTTGTCGTGGGGTACCGCGATAACTTTGGCATCGCCGCCGCCGTCGTCGGTCATGTGCAGGATGCCGACTGGACGAGCGCGGATGACTGAGCCTGGGGTAACCGGGTAAGGGGTTACGACCAGTACGTCGAGGGGGTCACCGTCGTCGGCCAGGGTGTTCGGGATAAAACCGTAGTTGGCCGGGTAGAACATCGGGGTGGCCATGAAACGGTCAACGAACAGGCAGTCGCTGTCTTTGTCGATTTCGTATTTGATCGGCGCGTGGTTGGCCGGAATCTCGATGGCGACGTAGATGTCGTTCGGCAGGTCTTTGCCAGCCGGAATCTTGCTGTAGCTCATTGGGCGTTGCCCCCGTAGTTGGCCATATGACATGGCCGGATTGGCCTAAAAGTGGCGGCGATTATAGGCATATTCTGACGGCGATGCCATGCGCCAGACGTCGTACGGTCATTCGCCTTGTGGCTGATAACGCGGGTCGTGCGCTTGCAGTTGGGTCAGGCGGGCCAAGGGATCCTGGCGGTAAAAGCGGCTGAGTTGGGCGTACACCTGTGGATAACTGTTGACGAGTAAATCCGGGGCGCTGAAAAAATATTCGCTGGTGACCGCAAAGAACTCCGCCGGGTTTTCCGCCGCGTACGGGTCTATCTCCGTCTCGGCATCGGGGTTGGCGTCCAGTTGGCGATTGAGGTCGTCATACGCGCTCTGCATCACGCTGGCCCACTCCTGCACGCGCATGTCGTGGTGCAGCGGCGGCAGGCCGTTGGCGTCGCCGTTGAGCATGTCGAGCTTATGCGCCAGTTCGTGGATCACCAGGTTGTAGCCTTCCCACTGACCGCTGGCGAGCACGCCGGGCCAGGCGAGGATCACCGGGCCTTGCTGCCAGGCTTCGCCGCTGTGTTCGCCGTCCCACTCGTGTTCAATGCCACTGCTGTCGCGATGGCGTTGGGGGCTGAGGAAGTCGTCGGGGTACAGCACGATTTCATGGAAACCCTGGTACCAGTCGAGGTCGCCGAGGTTCATCAATGGCAATTGCGCCTGGGCGGCGAGCAGCAGGCGTTGTTCCTGGTGCAGGTCGACGCCGGGCAGGGCGGTGAGGTGTTTTTCGGCGAGGAACACCACGCAGGCTTCGCGCAGCCACTGGTCCTGCTCGGCGCTGATGCCGTCGAGGAAGGTCAGGTGGTGGCGCACCCGCTGCCAGGTGTCATCGGCAATCGGGTGCTTGGCCAGCAGGCGCCGGCGACGCCAGGCGCTAAGGGACCACATGCCGGGTTACTGCGGCTTGGCTTCTGAAGAGGTGCGGCCAAAGCGGCTGCGGAACACACCAATGATCATCGGCACCAGCGACAGCAGGATGATGAACACCACCAGCAGCGAGAGGTTTTTCTTGATAAACGGCACGTTGCCGAAGAAGTAGCCCAGGGTCACCAGGCCGCCAACCCAGAGGATGGTGCCCAGCACGCTGAAACCGAAGAACCGTGCATAGGGCATTTTCGCGATGCCGGCGACGAACGGCGCAAAGGTACGCAGGATCGGCAGGAAGCGCGCCAACGTCACGGTTTTGCCGCCGTGCTTGTCGTAGAAATCGTGGGTTTTTTGCAGGTAGTCGCGGCGGAAGATTTTCGAGTTCGGGTTGCTGAACAGGCGTTCTCCCGCCGTTCGCCCGATCACGTAGTTGGTGCTGTCGCCGAGGATTGCCGCCAACATCAAAAGCCCGCCCAACAAGACCGGGTCCATGCCGCCGCCCGCAGCGACGGCGCCGGCGATAAACAGCAACGAATCACCCGGCAGGAACGGCATGACCACCAGGCCGGTTTCGCAAAAGATGACGAGGAACAGAATGGCGTATATCCACGGACCATAATTGGTTACCAGCATGTCGAGGTACACGTCGAGATGCAGGATAAGGTCGAGCGGGTTGAAATCCATGGATGGCACCTGTGTGAATAGCCCGGCTCAGCAGGCTTGTGCGGAAGCTCGGGTAATAAGGCTACAAGTGTATGTAGTGTTTCTTACAACCCTGAAAGGTCCGCATTATACGGATTGAGAGGTGAAAAGCGTGTTGGTTTTGTAGCGGGGGATGTCGCGGTGTGCGGTGCGCTGGACGCCACGGAATCAGCTGTGGGAGGGCGTTTGCCCCCGATGGGGCAGTGTCAGTTATAAATAGTCTGACTGAAAAGCCGCTATCGGGGGCAAGCCACCTCCCACAAGGTGTCAGGCAATCAGTCTTCGCTGATCGGCAAGGTGTAGTTCTTGAACTCGGTATCCTCACGAAAACCGATCGACTCGTACGTCTTCTGTGCCACTTGGTTATCACTGCTGGTCGATACTCGCAGCCGCACCGCGTGAGTCTCCTTGGCCATTTTCTTCGCCGTGCGTATCAGGTTATCCGCCACCAGTTGGCGGCGCGCGTCTTCGGCTACATAGATGTCGTTGAGGATCCACACACGTTTAAGCGACAGCGAGGAAAAACTCGGGTAAAGCTGGCAGAACCCGAGCAAGCGTTTGTCGTCGTCATCGGGCAGCGCCAGGTAGATCACCGACTCCTTGCGGCGCAGGCGCTTTTCCAGAAAGGCCCGTGACGAATCCGGAAAGGGCAGGGCCCCATAGAACTCGCGGTACTTGACGAACAACGGGGTCAACAGGTCCAGGTGTTCCAGGGTCGCTTGAGTAATCCGCATGCCAGGCCTCAACTTCCAAATGGGTATGACCACACAAGCGGCCGTGACTTGATGCTGCCTAAAGACGCGAAAAAGCGCAATCGTGCCGGGATCAGTCGGTGGGTGGGCTGAGCAGGAAGTTGCCCTTCATCAGGTCCGGGTCGTCGGATTCGATCGTCTGAACCTGCGCCTCGTCCTTCAGGTTGACCCCCGACAGCTGTCGGCGACACGCCTCTCGCATCAAGTACAGCAGGCGATGGGCCGCCATGCCATAGCTCAAGCCTTCCAGGCGTACATTGGAGATGCAGTTGCGATAGGCATCGGTGAGGCCGACCTTGGGGTTGTAGGTGAAATACAGGCCCAGGCTGTCCGGCGAGCTGAGCCCCGGCCGTTCACCGATGAGGATCACCACCATCTTGGCGCCGAGCAGTTGCCCGATTTCGTCGGCCACCGCCACGCGGCCCTGTTCCACCAGGATTACCGGCGACAAGGACCACCCTTCGGCGTGGGTCTGTTCTTCCATACGCGTCAGAAACGGCAACGTATGTTTATGCACCGCCAGCGCCGACAGACCATCAGCCACCACGACCGCCAAGTCCATGCCGCCGGGATGCGCAGCCGCGTAATCCCGCAGGCTCTGGGCCGACTCATCACTCAAGCGCCGCCCCAGGTCCGGGCGTTGCAGATAGCTATGCCGGTCGGTTGCGGCACTGTGCAGCAACAGGCTATCGCGCCCACGTTCGGCCAGTTGACTGCTCAGGCCGGCATGGTCGAAAGGCAGGTGCACCGCGTCCCGCGCCTGGGCGTGGGCAAATTGAAAGTCCAGTTGGGCGTTGGTGGGAATGCTGGTGCCGGTGCGGCCCAGGGCAATCCGCGCCGGGGTCAGGCGGCGCAGTTCCAGCCACGGGTTTTCAGGCAGGTCGAGTTGCACAGGTGGCTCCTTCATCCCAATTGCGCCAAAGCATGGCGAAACGCCGGTGGCAAGCTGTTGCCGAAGCGCACCTTGCCGTCGGCTTGCGTAAAGATGCCCATTTTGGCCAGCCACTGTTCAAACTCCGGCGCCGGCTTTAAACCCAGGGTCTGGCGAGCGTACAAGGCGTCGTGGAACGAGGTGGTCTGGTAGTTGAGCATGATGTCGTCGGAGCCGGGGATGCCCATGATGAAGTTGATCCCGGCGACGCCCAGCAGGGTCAGCAGGGTGTCCATGTCGTCCTGGTCTGCTTCGGCATGGTTGGTGTAGCAGATGTCGCACCCCATGGGCACGCCCAGCAGCTTGCCGCAGAAGTGGTCTTCAAGGCCTGCGCGAATGATCTGTTTGCCGTTGTACAGGTACTCGGGGCCGATAAAGCCGACCACGGTATTGACCAGGAACGGCTTGAAATGCCGGGCCACCGCATAGGCGCGGGTTTCGCAGGTTTGCTGGTCGACGCCAAAGTGTGCGTTAGCCGACAAGGCGCTGCCCTGGCCGGTTTCGAAATACATCAGGTTCTGCCCCAGAGTGCCCCGGTTCAGGCTCAAGCCCGCCTCGTAGCCTTCCTGCAGCACGCTCAGGCTGATGCCGAAACTGGCATTGGCCGCCTCGGTGCCGGCAATCGACTGGAACACCAGGTCCAGCGGCACGCCGCGGTTGATGGCTTCGATGGAGGTGGTGACGTGGGTCAGCACGCAAGCCTGGGTGGGGATTTCGTAGCGCTGGATGATGGCGTCGAGCATCTCCAGCATGGCGCAGATCGAGGCGATGCTGTCGGTGGCCGGGTTGATGCCGATCATGGCGTCGCCGTTACCGTAGAGCAGGCCGTCGAGAATGCTCGCAGCGATGCCCGCCGGCTCGTCGGTCGGGTGGTTGGGTTGCAGGCGGGTCGACAGGCGCCCGCGCAGTCCCATGGTGCCGCGAAACTGAGTGACCACCCGGATCTTCTGCGCCACCAGTACCAGGTCCTGCACGCGCATGATCTTGGACACGGCTGCAGCCATTTCCGGTGTCAGCCCCGGCGCCAATGCGCGTAGGGATTGTTCATCGGCGGCGTCGCTGAGCAGCCAGTCGCGCAGGCCGCCGACGGTCAGGTGGCTGACCACGGCGAAAGCCTGCTTGTTGTGGGTGTCGATGATCAGCCGGGTGACTTCATCGCTTTCATAGGGGATCAGCGCTTCTTCGAGGAAGTGTTTCAACGGGATATTCGCCAGCGCCATTTGCGCCGCCACCCGCTCACCGTCGTTCTGCGCGGCGACGCCGGCGAGAAAGTCCCCGGAGCGCGCGGGACTGGCCTTGGCCATCACGTCCTTGAGGCTGTCGAAACGGTAGGTTTGTGCACCCACCGCGTGGGAAAAGCTTGCCATACAGTGTCTCCTTGACGACGCGGGCAGGAGAGGAGCCCGCGTCGAGGTTTACGGCAGTTAGTGCAAGGCGGCCTCAGCGGCCTGGATCGCGGCGAATTCTTCTTCGGGCGTGCCTGCTACCAAGTGATGCCGGCTGTAGAAAGCAAAGTAAGCAATTAATACTCCATAGATGATTGCGGCGCCAATCACTACCCGTGGATCCACCAAAAAGCCCGCCACGACGGCCACGCAGGCCAGAACCAGGGCCACCCCGGAGGTGAAGATCCCGCCCGGCGTGCGATAAGGACGGTCCATTTTGGGGCGACGGATGCGCAGGGTGATGTGCGCGGCCATCATCAGCACGTAGGAAATGGTCGCGCCAAACACCGCCACCAGGATCAGCAAATCCCCCTGGCCGGTGAGCGACAGGCCGAAACCGATAATGCCGGGGATCACCAGCGCCAGTACCGGTGCCTTGCTCTTGTTGGTCTGGGACAGTTTGCGCGGCAGGTAGCCGGCACGGGACAAGGCGAAGATCTGCCGTGAATAGGCGTAGATAATCGAGAAAAAGCTGGCGATCAAGCCGGCCAGGCCGACCAGGTTGACGAAGCTGCCCATCCAGGTCGAACCGCCATAGGACAACGCCAGCGCTTCCACCAGCGGGTTACCGGATTTGATCAGCGCGTAGGTGCCTGCGCCGCCCGGTGCGATCACCAGGATCAACAAGGCAAAGCTGGTCAGCACCACAATGGCGCCGATCAGGCCCCGGGGCAGGTCGCGCTTGGGGTTCTTGGTTTCTTCGGCGGCCAGCGGCACACCCTCTACGGCGAGGAAAAACCAGATCGCATAGGGGATCGCTGCCCACACGCCGACGTAGCCAAATGGCAGGAAGGTGCTGGCGCCCTTGGCCTCGCTTACCGGAATATCCAGCAAGTTGGCGACATTGAAGTGCGGCACCATTGCCACCAGGAACACGCCCAGTGCAATCGCGGCGATGGCGGTGATCACGAACATCAGCTTCAAGGCTTCACCGACGCCAAAGATATGGATGCCGATAAAGATGATGTAGAACGCCAGGTAGATCATCCAGCCGCCGATGCCGAACAGCGACTCGCAATAGGCACCGATAAACACCGCGATGGCGGCGGGGGCGATGGCGTATTCGATCAGGATGGCGGTGCCCGTCAGGAACCCGCCCCAGGGCCCGAAGGCACTGCGGGCAAAACCGTAGCCACCGCCTGCGGTGGGGATCATGGAAGACAGTTCGGCCAGGGAAAAGCACATGCACAGGTACATGGTGGCCATCAGCAATGTGGCGAGGAACATACCGCCCCAGCCACCCTGGGCCAGGCCGAAGTTCCAGCCGGCATAGTCGCCCGAGATGACGTAGGCAACACCAAGGCCAACCAGCAGTACCCAGCCGGCGGCGCCTTTTTTAAGTTCGCGTTGTTGGAAATATTGGGAGTCGACTTTTTCGAAGTCGACGGAAGATCCAGTCGGTTCGCTAGGCATGAAGAAGTACCTTTCATTGTTATTGTTTTTAACTCGGCCTCTGTGTGCCGAATGCAATTCGCAAGTACTTATGAAGATCTAAGTGTGGGAAGGGATAGACCCCCTCCCACACTTGATTGCATTTCAACGGTGGGAGGGGAGGTTGATTAGAAGAAGCCCAGCGGATTAATGTCGTAGCTCACCAACAAGTTCTTGGTCTGCTGGTAGTGATCCAACATCATCTTGTGCGTCTCACGGCCCACGCCGGACTTCTTGTAACCGCCAAACGCGGCATGCGCCGGGTACAGGTGGTAGCAGTTGGTCCACACGCGGCCAGCTTTGATCGCACGGCCCATGCGGTAGGCGCGGTTGATGTCGCGAGTCCACACGCCGGCACCGAGGCCGAACTCGGTGTCGTTGGCAATCGCCAGGGCTTCGGCTTCGTCCTTGAAGGTGGTGATGCTCACCACAGGGCCGAAGATTTCTTCCTGGAATACACGCATTTCATTGGTGCCCTTGAGCAGGGTCGGCTGGATGTAATAGCCGCCTGCCATATCGCCAGTGAGCTGTTCGACCTTGCCGCCGGTGAGCAATTGCGCGCCTTCGCCCTTGGCGATTTCCAGGTAGGACAGGATCTTGTCGAACTGCTGCTCGGACGCCTGGGCGCCGACCATGGTGTCGGTGTCCAGCGGGTCGCCGCGTTTGATCTGCTCGACCTTCTTCATCACCACTTTCATGAAGTCGTCGTAGATCGACTCTTCCACCAGCGCACGGGATGGGCAGGTGCACACTTCGCCCTGGTTGAAGAACGCCAGCACCAGGCCTTCAGCGGCTTTCTCGATGAAAGAAGGTTCGGCCTTCATGATGTCGGCGAAGAAGATGTTCGGCGACTTGCCGCCCAGTTCCACCGTGGACGGAATGATGTTCTCGGCCGCCGCGTGCATGATGTGCGAGCCCACCGGGGTAGAGCCGGTAAAGGCGATCTTGGCGATGCGCTTGCTGGTGGCCAGGGCTTCGCCAGCTTCTTTGCCGAAACCGTGCACCACGTTCAGCACGCCCGGTGGCAGCAGGTCGCCGATCACTTCCATCAGTACGTTGATGCCCAGCGGGGTTTGCTCGGCGGGCTTGAGCACCACGCAGTTGCCGGCGGCCAGGGCTGGGGCGAGTTTCCACGCGGCCATCAGCAGCGGGAAGTTCCACGGGATGATCTGGCCGACCACGCCCAGTGGCTCATGGAAGTGGTAGGACGCGGTGTGTTCGTTGATTTCGGCGCTGGTGCCTTCCTGGGCGCGGATGCAGCCAGCGAAGTAGCGGAAGTGGTCGGCCGCCAGCGGGATGTCGGCGTTGAGGGTTTCGCGCACGGCCTTGCCGTTGTCCCAGGTTTCGGTGATGGCCAGCAGTTCGAGGTTCTGTTCGATGCGGTCGGCGATTTTCAGCAGCACCAGCGAGCGGTCCTGGGCCGAGGTCTTGCCCCAGGCGTCAGCGGCAGCGTGGGCGGCGTCCAGCGCCTTGTCGATGTCTTTGGCAGTGGAGCGCGGGAATTCGGCGATAGGCTTGCCGTTGACCGGCGAAGTGTTGGTGAAGTAGTTGCCATCAACCGGGGCAACGAATTCGCCACCAATGTAGTTGCCGTACTTGGCCTTGAACGAAACGATCGCGCCTTCAGTACCGGGGTGTGCGTAACGCATGGTGGGTATCTCCTGGCTTTTATGTTTATTGGAGTGCAGCGCGCAAGCGCTTGGTAAAGCGTAGAGCAAAGGTTGGGCCAGCGCTTTGCAGGCCAGGGAAATCAAGGGCTTGGGGATGGTTGCAATACCTTTTTGTGGCAGGAGCGGTACAGGCGTTGTGACAGTTTGTGCCATAAACGGTACAGATCGTGACCAGTGGGTCGGCGCGGGATTGCATTGGCTGGAGGGCTGGGGGATGCTGGGCACTCTCACGCAGGGAGAATAATAAGAACATGCACAATGATCATTTCAGTCGCCATGCCCAGCAAGTCCTCACCGTGGCGCGCGGGCGCGATCCGGCCGGCGATCCTTCCATCGCCCGCTCCTGGCTGCGCTGCCTGGAGGACTACCACCTCGACCCTGCGCAGACCATCGCCCCCACTGTGCTTGAGCACGGCCGCCTGCTGGAAAGCCGCGAGCGCCTGCAACAGGTGCTGCATATTGCCGGCAGCGAGATGAACAGCCTGCACCAGCAGCTTTCGGGCGCTGGTCACGCGGTGCTGCTGACCGATGCGCGAGGGGTGATCCTCAATTGCGTCACCGCGCCGTCCGAGCGCAAGATTTTCGAGCGGGCCGGGTTGTGGCTCGGTGCCGATTGGAGCGAAGCGCGCGAGGGCACCAATGGCATCGGCACCTGCCTGGTGGAGCGCCAGTCGTTGACCATTCATCGCGATGAACATTTTCGTGGCCGCCACACCGGGCTGACCTGTTCGGCGAGCCCGGTGTTCGACCCCCATGGCGAGCTGCTTGCGGTGCTCGATGTGTCCTCGGCACGCGAAGCCGTGTCGCGCCAGAGCCAGTTCCACACCATGGCGCTGGTCAACCTGTCGGCGAAAATGATCGAGAGTTGCTACTTCCTGCGCAACTTTGAACACCATTGGCTGCTGCGCTTTCACCTGCAGGCCGAGTCGGTGGGCCTGTTCAGCGAGGGGCTGTTGGCGTTCGATGGCGAAGGGCGCATTTGCGCGGTCAACCAAAGCGCGTTGAACCTGTTGGGTCAGGTGCGTGACGGTTTGCTGGGGCTGCCGGTGGAGGCGTTTTTCGAGTGTTCCCTGGATCAGTTACTCGGTCGCGCCAGCGCCAATGCGACGGCCAGTTGGCCCTTGCGTACGCGCGATGGCCGGCATCTGTTCGCCGCCCTGCGTGGGCAGGCGCGCAGCCAGCCAGCGCCGTTCGTCAAGCCTGAACCCGAACGGCCGCGCCTGCCGGGTATCTGCCTGGGCGACCCGGCGTTGCAAAACGATTTCCGCAAGGCGCTGCGGGTATTCGAGCGTGATGTGCCCTTGCTGATCAACGGCGAAACCGGCTCCGGTAAAGAGGCCTTCGCCAAGGCCGTGCATCACGCCAGCCAGCGAGCCGATAAGGCGTTTGTTGCCCTCAACTGTGCCGCCATCCCTGAAAGCCTGATCGAAAGCGAACTGTTCGGCTATCGCGGCGGCAGCTTTACCGGCGCGCGCAAGGAAGGCATGCAGGGCAAGTTGCAACAGGCCGACGGCGGCACGTTGTTCCTCGATGAAATCGGCGACATGCCGTTGGCGCTACAGACGCGCCTGTTAAGGGTGCTGGAGGACCGCATGGTGGTGCCCATCGGCGGTGAGCCCCAGGCGGTTGATGTCAGAATTATCAGCGCGACTCACCGGAATTTACTGGAACGCGTGCAGGACGGCAGTTTTCGTGAAGACTTGTATTACCGACTCAACGGCCTGGAAGTCGGTTTGCCGCCGTTGCGTGAACGCAGCGATAAGTCCCAACTGCTGGATTTCCTGCTGGCGCAAGAGGCGGGCGCACAGAGCGTACAACTCGACCCGGCGGCGCGCTCGGCGCTGCTGGCCTACCCTTGGCCGGGCAACGTTCGACAGCTGCGCACGGTGTTGCGTACGCTGGCCGCGCTGTGTGACGACGGCCGGGTCGGTCTTGAGGATTTACCTGCGTTGATCCGCCAGACTCGGCCACAACCGGTCGCCGACGCCAGGCTTGCCGACTCGCCCCTGGGGGACGCTGAGCGACTCGCCTTGCTCACGGCCCTGGAGCAACAACGCTGGCACATGACCCACACGGCGGAGCAGTTGGGTGTCAGTCGTAACACGCTGTATAGAAAGCTGCGCCGACACGGGATTGCGCGAGCGGCTCAATAGATTGGTCCTACAGCTAAAGAGTGCGATTTTCGCCCCCCTGCGCTAACCTGCCTCGATGTTTACGAGGTCGACTATGCACATTCATATTCTTGGTATCTGCGGCACCTTCATGGGGTCGATGGCGGTTCTGGCTAAAGAACTGGGCCATCATGTAACGGGCTCAGATGCCAATGTTTACCCGCCCATGAGCACGCAACTTGAGGCCCAGGGCATTGAGCTGACCCAAGGTTACGACCCGGCGCAATTCGACCCGGTGCCGGACCTGGTGGTGATCGGCAATGCCATGTCCCGGGGCAATCCGGCTGTCGAATACGTCCTCAACAAAGGCTTGCCTTACGTGTCCGGCCCGCAATGGCTGGCCGACCATGTGCTGCAAGGTCGCTGGGTATTGGCCGTTGCCGGCACCCACGGCAAGACCACCACCAGCAGCATGCTCGCCTGGGTGCTGGAGCACGCGGGCATGAGCCCGGGCTTCCTGATTGGCGGCGTGCCGCAGAACTTCTCGGTATCGGCGCGCCTGGGTGATACGCCGTTCTTCGTGATTGAAGCCGACGAATACGACAGCGCCTTCTTCGACAAGCGCTCCAAGTTCGTCCACTACCGTCCACGCACGGCGATCCTCAACAACCTTGAGTTCGATCACGCCGACATCTTCCCCGACTTGGCGGCCATCGAGCGGCAGTTCCACCATTTGGTGCGCACCATTCCGAGCGAAGGCCTGGTCATCCATCCGACCACCGAGCCAGCCTTGCAGCGCGTGATCGAGATGGGCTGCTGGACCCCGGTGCAAACCACCGGTGCGCAAGGGCAATGGCAGGTCAAGTTGCTCAGTGAAGACGGTTCCCGGTTTGAAGTGCTGTTTGAAGGCGAGGCCCAAGGCATCGTCGAGTGGGACATGACTGGCCAGCACAACGTCGCCAATGCCTTGGTCACCCTGGCGGCCGCGCGGCATGTGGGCGTGGTGCCGTCGATGGGCATTGCTGCCTTGAGTGCATTCAAGAGCGTGAAGCGCCGCATGGAAAAGGTCGCCGACGTGAATGGGATTACCATCTACGACGACTTTGCCCACCACCCAACGGCCATTGCCACCACCCTCGACGGCCTGCGCAAACGCGTTGGCGATGCCCCGATCATTGCTATTGTCGAGCCGCGCTCAAACTCCATGAAGCTCGGCGCGCACCGCGACGGCCTGCCGGAAAGCGTTAACGATGCCGACCAGGTGGTGTGGTATGCCCCGGCCAATCTCGGCTGGGACTTGCCGGCGATTGCAGCGCAGTGCACGGTGCCGTCGAAAGTCTGTGATTCCATCGAGGGCATCATTGAGTTCGTCAAGCACCAGGCCAAGCCCGGCACCCATGTGGTGGTCATGAGCAACGGCGGCTTCGGCGGCTTGCACGGCAAACTGGCCGAGGCGCTGAAATGAGTGGCCCCGAGCGCGTCACCCTGGCGATGACCGGCGCATCCGGCGCGCCATATGGCTTGCGCCTGCTCGATTGCCTGGTGCGCGAAGACCGCGAGGTGCACTTCCTGATCTCCAAGGCTGCGCAGTTGGTGATGGCCACCGAGACTGATGTCGCACTGCCGCCCAAGGTGCAGATGATGCAAGCCTTCCTCACCGAGTACACCGGTGCGGCGGCGGGGCAGATCAAGGTCTATGGCAAGGAAGACTGGATGTCGCCGGTGGCATCGGGCTCGGGTGCGCCAGCGGCAATGGTTGTGGTGCCGTGCTCCACGGGTACGTTGTCGGCGATTGCCACGGGTGCCTGCAACAACCTGATCGAGCGCGCCGCCGACGTGACGTTGAAGGAGCGCCGCCAGTTGATCCTGGTACCGCGCGAGGCGCCGTATTCGAGCATTCATCTGGAGCACATGCTCAAGTTGTCGAACATGGGGGTGACCATCCTGCCAGCGTCGCCTGGCTTCTATCACCAGCCGCAAACCATCGATGACCTGGTGGATTTCGTGGTGGCGCGGATTCTCAACCTGCTGAATATCCCTCAGGACATGCTGCCGCGTTGGGGCGAACACCATTTGAGCAGCGATGAATAAGGCACTGTTGGTAATACTGGCGCTGCAACTGGCCGGCTGTGCCACCGCGCGTACGCTGGACGCCGCAAAGCCCGGCGCGCCAGTGGTATATGCCGGCACACGCTTGGACTTGTATGCAATGAACGGAGGTTGCTGCGCCAAGGACCGGTTCGGTGCCGAGGCGCCCAGCTACCCCGGCGTCGACCTGCCGGCCAGCGCGTTGCTCGACACCTTGTTGTTGCCGCTGTCGGTGTTGACGGTGCTCGGTGTGGGGTTTAACGCGACAGGCGGGCTCTAGCGCTGACCTGAAGGCACTACACAACCAATGTGGGAGGGGCGGTGCGACGATTCGATTTGCCCCCCCTCCCGCATTTTGCTTTGCGTTCGGCCTATTTACCGAGCTTGCGCAACTCATCCGACTCCACCACGCGTACCCCATCCTGCTCTTCCAGCGCCAGGCGCCACATGGCACGGGCCAGTTCGCAGACTTCAATGCCGTGGTATTTCCCTGGAATCAACCGTGACAGCGGCCCGGCCAGTTGCTCGGCCAAACGTGGCTCCATCCGTTCCCCCAGCAGCAGCGAAGGCCGCACGATGGTCAACTGCGGCCAGTCCTGGGCCTTGAGCGCCTGTTCCATTTCGCCTTTGACCCGGTTGTAGAAGATCGAGGATTTCGGGTCGGCGCCTACCGCGCTGATTACGATCAGGTGCCGCGCGCCCATTTCCCGAGCACGTTTGGCGAAGGCGACGACCATGTCCAGGTCTACCGCGCGGAAGGCTTCTTCGGAGCCCGCTTGTTTGAGGGTGGTGCCCAGGCAGCAGAAGGCAATATCCACCTGGCCGCTCAGTTGCGGCAGGAACACCGCCGGGTCGCCCACCGGGTTTTCCAGGTGCGGATGCTCGGCCAGTGGCTTGCGGCTGGGCGCCAGCACGCGGGTCACGGTAGGTTCGTTGAGCAGGCGGTCGAGCAGGTGTTCGCCGGTGAGGCCAGAGGCGCCGGCGAGCAGGATATGCTGAGGTGTCAGGTACATGGTGTTTCCCCCTTGTTACACGTTACAGCTTAGTTGCCTTTGGCTTCCTTGCTATTCATTGAGACGCTTTCCAGCGCCTTTCGTGCCTGCTGCTTGCGTAATAATTGCCAGTGGGCGATCACGCCTTTGGGGGCCCAGATCTGCGGTTCGGACGCTTCGAAGTTGTCTGCCTGTTCGCGTTCGCTCACATGCAACTGCGCCAGCTTGAAGGCTTGCTGCAAATCGTCGGTCTGGTTGAAGGCTTGGGCGAAGAGGGCATCGCCGAAGTAAGTGAAGTCGGCCTCTTCGGAGCAACCGAAGGACACGCGGTCGGCGCGCGAGGCGGTCATGATCAGGGTGCGTTCGTCTTTGAGCGCCGGGATGAAGCCGCCGGAGTAGCAGGCTGAAATCACGACGATCTTGTCGCGGTTTTTCAGCGGCGCGAGCACGGCGGCCAACTCGTCGGCGGGCAGGTCGGCCAGTTCCATGCGTGGTTGGTCCAGCACCAGTTCGTGTTCGTGGGTACCGTGGCTGGTCATGTAGATAAACACCAGGTCTTCCGGTCCGGTGCGCTCGGCCAGGGTTTGCACGGCGCGACGCAGGCTTTCGCGGGTGGCCAGTGGCCGGTCGGCAATATGGTCGCGGTGGTTGACCAGGCGGACCTGCCCGCGTGCGCCGAAGCGGGTGGCGAGCATGTTGCTGACGTAATCGGCTTCGCGCAGGAACACGCTCTGTTTGCCGTCGCCGGCCACGGCCAGGGTGTACAGCTCCACTGCGGGGGTGGACGCCGGCACGGCGGCGAGGGCGGTATCGAGCAAACGGCCCTGGGCCAGGACGCCAATCTCCAGCGGGTCGGGCAACAATGCGCCGTCGGCGTCACGCACGCGCATGCCGTTGACCCAGGTGCCGGCCAGCACGGTGCCGTCGGTGAGTACCAGGGTGCCGCGGCCTTGGTAGTTGTCGCTGTCGAAGCCGCCAATGTAGAAGCTGCCGTCGGTCAGGTTCAGGCGGCCTTCGCCGGTAAAGCGCCAATCGCTGAACTGGCCCACGTAATGGCTGCCGTCGACGCCGATCAACTCGCCCTTGCCGCTGAGTGAGCCTTCCTTGAACTGACCGATCCACACGTCGCCGTCGGCGTTTTCATAACGGCCCTTGCCGTTGAGCTGGTTCTGTTTGAACTGGCCGACATAGATGTCGCCGTCCGCGCTGTTGAAGGTGCCGTTGCCTTCCAGCTGGCCATCGACGAAGTGGCCACTGAACTGGTTGCCGCTGTCGTCATTGCGCTGGCCTTCGCCATTCGGTTTGCCGTGGGCGAACTGGCCCTGATACTGACTGCCGTCGGCCAGCTCCAGGCGGCCGAGGCCGGAATACTGGTCGTCCTTGAATTCGCCGCGATAGGTCATCTGCCCCTCTTTGAGGGTGCCTTCGCCGTTGCGCCGGCCGTTCTTGAACCCGCCGACATAATGGCTGCCGGCCGTGGTCAGGCTGCCCTGGCCGTCGAACAGGCCTTGCTGGAACTGGCCTTTATAGATTTCGCCGTTGCTGCCATGCCATTCGCCCTGGCCGTGCCACTGGCCCTTGTCGAACTGCCCGGCGTACCAACTACCGTTGGGGTAATCCACGCGGCCCTGGCCTTGGAGCAAGCCATTGACCACATCGCCCCGGTAACGGCCACCATCGGGCAGGCGCGCATCGGGCGGCAACAGCGATTCGCCGTCTCCGCAAGCGGTGAGCAACAGGGCAAGGGCAAGGGGGGCGAGTGGGCGCATAGCGGGATCCGGATATTTGAGCGCCGAGTATGCCGCAGCTGCGAGCTTCATACATAAATTTACATAGCCTGTGGTGAGTTTCAGCACCTCACCACAGGCTTGGGACTACACGAAGCAGAGTGACAACGACTCCGCAATATAAGCCGGCTTTTCCTGGCCTTCGATTTCCAGGGTGGCCGTGGCCTTGAACAGCCATTGGCCAGGTTTTTTCTCGGTGACGTCGGTGAGGGTCACGTTCAGGCGCACCTTGGAGTTGACCTTCACCGGCTGGATAAAGCGCACGCTGTCCAGGCCGTAGTTGACCGCCATCTTCAGCCCTTCGGGCATGATCAGGATGTCTTCCATCAGCTTGGGCATCAGTGACAACGACAGGAAACCGTGGGCGATGGTGCTGCCGAACGGGGTTTGCGCGGCCTTGACCGGGTCGACGTGGATGAACTGATGATCGCCAGTGGCCTCGGCGAACAGGTTGATGCGTGCCTGGTCGATGGTGAGCCATTCGGAACGTCCCAGTTCCTTGCCGACATAGTCTTTGAGCTGCGCTACGGGTACATAGGGCATTGCGTCTCTCCTTGGTTCATCGGTTCTGTTTTTTGGGGTTACAGAGAACCAATGTAGATCATCATGGGTATCCAGCCCGGTCAACCCACCATGCTTTTGGCGAATGCCTGAGCATAGGGCGGGCATGCTTATAATGCGGGCGAGTCTTGAGGGGGGGAGAAAGCGGATGCTGTTACGCGGTCTGACATGGCTGGTGCTGTTTCAATTGATCGGCACGGCGATCAATCATTTGCTGGTACCGGTACTGCCGGGGCCGATCATCGGCCTGTTGTTGATGCTCGGTTTCCTGATCTGGCGTGGTGAAGTCGGCGAGCCCCTGAGCCTGGCGGCCAGTAGCTTGTTGCGTTACTTGCCGTTGCTGCTGGTACCGCCAGCGGTGGGGGTGATGGTGTATGCCAAGGACATCGCCGCCGACTTCTGGGCCATCGTCGGCGCGCTGGTGTTGTCGCTGGTGGTTGCCATGGGTTTTGTCGGCGTGCTGATGCAGCGGATGGTCAAGCGCAAGGAGAAGAGCCAATGATCTTCGACTGGCACGGCGCATGGACGGCTGTCATTCATCACCCGTTGTTCGGTATCGGTATCACCCTGGGCGCCTATCAACTGGTGCTGGCGGGTTTCGAGAAAACCCGCTGGATTTTCCTGCAACCGGTGCTGGTCTCCATGCTGCTGGTGATCGGTGTATTGCTCACCTGCGGCCTGAGCTATGCCGAGTACCGCAAGAGCACCGAGATCATGGGCATCCTGCTGGGCCCGGCCACGGTCGCGCTGGCCGTGCCGCTTTATCTCAATCTGCGCCGCATTCGCCAATTGTTCTGGCCGATTTTTACTACGCTGGTGATAGGCGGCGTGTTGGCCACCGGCTTGTGTGTGCTGCTGGGCTGGTGGTTCGGTGCCGAACACAGGATGCTGATGACCATGGCGCCCAAGTCGGTCACCTCGCCGATTGCCATGCTGGTGGCCGAGCAGATCGGTGGCGTGGCGGCGCTGGCGGCGGTGTTTGTGCTGATTACTGGGGTGATCGGCGCGATGATCGGCCCGGCCTTGCTGTCGCGCCTGGGGGTGCACAGTCCCGAGGCGCGCGGCATGGCCTTGGGCATGACCGCCCACGCCGTCGGTACCTCGGTGGCCCTGCAGGAAAGCGAAGAGTGCGGTGCCTTTGCGGCGCTGGCCATGAGTCTGATGGGCGTGGCCACGGCGGTATTCCTGCCGCTGGCCGTGTCGGTGATTGTTTAAACCGGGTTTAAGGAAACCTTTATGAGTCTGGCGCTGTTCCCGCTCAATACCGTGCTGTTCCCTGGCTGCACCCTCGACCTGCAACTGTTCGAGGCACGCTACCTGGATATGGTCAGCCGCTGCATGAAAAAGGGCGAAAGCTTCGGCGTGGTGTGCATCCTTGATGGCAAGGAAGTCGGTATGGCCCCGGATGGCTATGCGTTGATCGGCTGCGAAGCGTTGATTCGCGACTTCAAGCAGCAGGACAACGGCCTGTTGGGGATTCGTGTCGAAGGCGGGCGTCGCTTCCGCGTGCGTGATGCCGGTGTGCAGAAGGACCAGTTGCTGGTGGCCGAGGTGCAATGGCTGGAAGAGCTGCCGGACCAGGCGCTGGAAGAAGAGGACGCCGACCTGCTGGCCTTGCTCCAGGCCCTGGCCGAACACCCGATGGTCGCCTCGCTGGACATGGGCACTCACGCCGATGGCCAGCAAGCCTTGGGCAATCAGTTGGCGTATCTGCTGCCGTTCACCGAGGCCGACAAGATCGACCTGCTGCAACTCGATGACCCGCAACAGCGGTTGGATGCGATCCAGATGCTGCTCGATGAGTTGCAGGGCGAGTTGTTCACTTAATAGGCGTAGCGCAGCAAGGCATGGGGCGTGCCAGTGAGCGCGATAAAACTCAGCACCGCCAGCAGTGCCGGCAGTAGCAGCCACCAGGTTTTTTGCGGCATGGCCGGCAGTGGGCTTCGATATTGGCTGACGCCCAGGCTGAACGCACACACCGTCATTGCCAGCAGCGTGCCCGCCAGGATGTCGGTGGGCCAGTGGGCGCCCAGGTAGACCCGTGACAGCGCGATGAAGGCAGCGGGAATACAGCCCAGCAGCATCCAGGTGAGGCGCAACCGCGTGGGTTGGCCGCGACCGGCCAGTATCGCCAGTGCCAGGAAGAAGGCGAACGCGCCGGAGGCGTGGCCGCTGGGCATGCTGAAACTGGTCAGTGGGTCGGTAAGGATTTCCGGGCGGCCACGGGCGAAGAACAGCTTGGTGCCGGTGTTGATCACGGCCGCCCCGGCCAGCGTGGCGCCGACAAACAGCGCGTGACGCCATTGCCGCGCCAGGAGCAGCAACCCGGTGAACACGGCGCTGGCGAAGAACATCTTCTTGAACTCACCCAGCTGGGTGACCATCACCATGGTGTGGTCCAGCCAGGGGCTGCGGTGTTCCTGCACCAGCGCGCTCAGGCCCTGGTCAAAGTCGTCCAGGTAGTGATAGCCGATAAACAGGGCGATCAACAAGGTCAGGCTGGCGCAACCTATCCACAAGGTCGCGCGACGATGCCCGCGCAGGCTGGTGTTCAGGCTCAGCCCCAGCAGGATCGCCAGGCAGGCCGTGACGACCCCCGCCTCAGGCCAGAACCCTTCCGGCAATGGCAGGCGGAATGCGGCGCCGGTCGCCCAGCCTGGCAGCAGATAGGCGACTGACCAGCCGGCTGCCGCCAGCATGCTGACCAGGGCGAAGCGCGGGAAGGGCATGTCGCACATCCCGGCCACCATCGGCAGCATCGGTCGCAATGGCCCGATGAAACGTCCTACCAGCAGGCTAGCGATGCCGTATTTGTGGAAGTAGGTTTCGGCGCCGTTCATCCATTCCGGGTGGTGGCGCAGGCCGGGCAGGCGGCGGATGTTCTGATGGAAATGCCGGCCGAGGAAGTAGGACACGGCATCGCCCAGCAAGCCACCGAGGAACCCCATCAGCAGGGTCTCACTCAGGGACAACGCGCCGCTGCCCGCCAGCGCCGCAATCGCAAACAGCATCACGGTGCCCGGCACGATCAGCCCGGCGATGGCCAGGCATTCCACGCACGCGACGATAAACACCGCCGCCGCCAGCCATTGCGGGTTGAGGGTCAGCCAGCCGGTAATGCTATCGAGCCACTGGCCCATAAATCTTCACTCCATCGCCACAGATTCAAATCAAAAAGTAGTCGCGGCCTTCGACCTGGCCCCGTCGCAGCGGGTTCCGTGTGCAGTAGGGCGCATAGCCAGCGTCGACGAAGCGATACATCAAGTGCTCGTCACGGCCGCTGGGGATGCCCAGGCGAGTGGTCTGGATGATGTGTGTCGGTGTCTGGCCGACGTCTTCCACATAGAGCAATTCCTGATCAAAGCGCTTGGCATCCCACATCGGCACTTTCAGGCCCAGCGCCTTGCACAGCAATGTCTGGCCGGCACACAGCTTTTGCGTGGGGCGCGGGCTGCCATTGGCGTTCGGGCTGTTCAACAGCATCTGCGCCAGGCTGGCGGGCCCGGAGGTTTCATCGACCCAGGGATAGGCCGATTTGATCAGCACGGCATTGCCCGGTCCCTGCGCGCTGAAGTTCAGCGAATCCCCGCCACGGGCGTAGTACATATAGATATGCCCACCGTCCAGAAACAAAGCCTTACGCTTTTCTGTGTAGCCGAGTGAGGCGTGGCTGCCTTTTTCGGCCACGTAATAGGCTTCGGTTTCAATAATTCGCGCTGAAAGCCAGAGATCGCCGACACGATGGCGTATGACTTTTCCGAGCAAATCCCGCGCGAGTATTTGCGCATCGCGGTCGAAGAAGCCGTCGGGCAGGGCGCTGGCGGGGAGTTGGGGCGAAGAGCTGGGCATGGCGGTCTGGGGTTAATACGGCTAAATGTGACGGAATAATAACAACTCCCACCTTAATTACGGCTGAACCCCAAGTTTTTACAGTTCATTTCGACCATCCGCCCCTCACCGCTGTCAGTCGGGCGGCGTCACAGCTATAATCTGCCGCTTTCCTCTTTGCCAAGACTCCCTGACCATGACTGAGTCCGTTCTTGACTACATGACCCGCCTGGGTCGCGCTGCCCGTCAGGCCTCGCGGTTGATCGCCCGTGCGAGCACCGCGCAGAAGAACCGTGCCCTGCTGGCCGCCGCCGATGCTCTGGACGCTTCGCGCTCCGAGCTGACCGCCGCCAACGAACTGGACCTGGCCAACGGCCGCGCCAATGGCCTGGAGCCCGCCTTGCTGGACCGCCTGGCGCTGACCCCGGCACGTATCGACGACATGATCGAAGGTTTGCGTCAGGTGGCCAAGCTGCCTGACCCCATCGGTGAAATCCGCGATATGCGTTACCTGCCGTCCGGTATCCAGGTCGGCAAGATGCGCGTGCCCCTGGGTGTGATCGGCATCATCTATGAGTCGCGCCCGAACGTGACCATCGACGCCGCGAGCCTGTGCCTCAAGTCGGGTAATGCCACCATCCTGCGTGGCGGTTCCGAGGCGATCAATTCCAACCGCGCCATTGCCGCCTGCATCCAGCAGGGCCTGGCCGTGGCCGAGTTACCGGCCGAAGTGGTGCAAGTGGTGGAAACCACCGACCGTGCCGCTGTCGGCGCGCTGATCACAATGCCGGAATTCGTCGACGTGATCGTGCCGCGCGGTGGCAAGAGCCTGATCGAGCGTGTCAGCCGCGATGCCAAGGTGCCGGTGATCAAGCACCTGGACGGCGTCTGCCACGTGTACATCGACATCGCTGCCGACATCGACAAGGCGATCCGCATCGCCGACAACGCCAAGACCCACCGCTACGCGCCGTGCAACACCATGGAAACCCTGCTGGTGCACGTCGGCATTGCCGAGCGTGTGCTGCCGCCGTTGGCTGCCATCTACCGTGACAAGGGCGTGGAACTACGCGGTTGCGAGCGCACCCGTGCGCTGTTGGGCGCGGACGTGATCGAAGCCACCGAAGAGGATTGGTACACCGAGTACACGGCGCCGATCCTGTCGATCCGCATCGTCGACGACCTTGACGAGGCCATCGAGCACATCAACAAATACGGCTCCAAGCACACCGACGCCATTGTTTCCGAGCATTTCAGCGATGCCCGGCGTTTTCTCACCGAAGTCGATTCCGCCTCGGTGATGATCAACGCCTCGACGCGCTTTGCCGACGGCTTCGAGTATGGCCTGGGGGCGGAGATCGGCATCTCCACCGACAAGCTTCACGCACGCGGCCCGGTTGGCCTGGAAGGCCTGACCAGCGAGAAGTACGTGGTGTTCGGCGACGGTCATGTGCGCACTTGATGGCTAAACGCATCGGGCTGCTCGGCGGTACCTTCGACCCCGTGCACATCGGCCATTTGCGCAGTGCCCTGGAAGTCGCGGATGCCTTGGCGTTGGATGAGCTGCGCCTGATCCCTAATTTCCGGCCGCCCCATCGCGATACCCCGCAGGTGTCGCCGCAGCAGCGCCTGGAAATGGTACGCCTGGCCGTAGAGGGTATACCGCCGCTGGTGGTGGACGATCGTGAGCTCAAGCGCGATAAACCGTCCTACACTGTCGACACCCTGGAGTTGATGCGCGCCGAGTTGGCCGCGGATGACCAGTTGTTTCTGCTTTTGGGCTGGGACGCATTTTGCGGCCTGCCCTCTTGGCATCGCTGGGAGGAACTCCTCCAGCACTGCCACATCCTGGTTTTGCAACGCCCGGATGCCGACAGCGAACCGCCGGATGCCTTGCGCAACCTGCTGGCCGCGCGGTCGGTAAGTGACCCCTTGGCCCTGACCGGGCCGAACGGGAATATTGCATTCGTCTGGCAGACCCCGCTTGCGGTGTCTGCCACCCAGATCCGTCAACTGCTGGCCAGCGGGAAGTCGGTACGTTTCCTGGTGCCTGACGCGGTCCTGGCCTACATCGATGCGCACGGGCTTTACCGTGCGTCGAACTGAAAAGGCGCGCTTGAACGCACGAACAGTCGTGCAGCGAGCGCCCGAACATACGAGCAAAACGAGTTTTTTATGACGAACAAAGACGTAAGCAAAGTAAAACGCAAAGGCACGTTCAAAAGCGCCCCGCTGCCGGTTGAAGCCCACGTTGGCCCGGAACTGGCTGGCGAAGAGCTGGTAAAAGTCGCCGTTGCTGCCCTGGAAGACGTGAAGGCCCAGGACATCCAGGTCCTGGACGTGCGCGACAAGCAGAGCATCACCGACTTCATGATCATCGCCACCGGTACCTCCAACCGCCAGATCGGCGCGATGCTGGACAAGGTTCGCGAAGCCGTCAAAGCCCAAGGCGTGAAGCCGCTGGGTGAAGAAGGCAAGGGCGACAGCGACTGGGTGCTGCTGGACATGGACGACGTGATCGTTCACATGATGACTTCCAACGCCCGTCAGTTCTACGACCTCGAGCGTCTGTGGAAAGGCGCCGAGCAGAGCCGTGCCGCCGATGGCAAGCACCACAGCCCGGAAGTGGGCCACGCGCACTTCGACAAGCTCAACAAAGACCAGGAATAAGGAACGGCTGTGCGCCTGCGTCTGATTGCTGTCGGTTCACGCATGCCCAAGTGGGTGGAAGAAGGTTGGCACGAGTATGCCAAGCGTCTGCCCGCCGAGCTGTCGCTGGAACTGGTGGAAATACCGCTCAACACCCGGGGCAAGAATGCCGACGTGGCGCGCTTTATCCGTCAGGAAGGCGAAGCCATGTTGGCCAAGGTCGGCCCCAACGAGCGCATCGTCACCCTCGAAGTGCACGGCAAATCCTGGAGCACCGAACAGTTGGCGGTGGAACTGGATCGCTGGCGCCTGGACTCGCGCACCGTCAACTTCATGGTCGGCGGCCCCGAAGGGCTGGCGCCGGAAGTCTGTGCGCGGGCGGACCAGCGCTGGTCGCTGTCGGCGCTGACGCTGCCGCACCCGTTGGTTAGGATCCTGATCGGTGAACAGCTGTATCGCGCCTGGACAGTTCTGTCCGGGCACCCTTACCACAAATAATCTGCGCCCCTCCCGATGACCCAGCCGATCCGCATCAAGGACCACGAGAAAGACGCACGTCTTGTACGCGCGCGGGTGGTGTTTGGCGCGATCATGGTGGTGGCGTTGATCGGCGTGCTGATTGCGCGCCTGTATTTCCTGCAGGTGATCCAGTACGACTACCACTCCACGCTGTCGGAAAACAACCGCGTGCATGTGCAGCCGATTCCGCCGACCCGTGGGCTGATCTTCGACCGCAATGGCGTGGTGGTGGCGGATAACCGGCCCAGCTTCAGCCTGAGCATGACCCGCGAGCGTTCCGGCGACTGGCAACAGGTCCTCGATGTGATCGTCGAGGTGCTGCAGTTGACCCCGGAAGACCGGGTGATCTTCGAGAAACGCATGAAGCAGGGGCGTCGGCCATTCGAGCCGGTGCCGATCCTGTTCGAGCTGACCGAAGAGCAGATCGCGCGGATCGCGGTGAACCAGTTCCGCCTGCCGGGTGTGGAAGTGGTGGCGCAGTTGGTGCGCCATTACCCGCAAGGGCCGCACTTCGCCCACTCCGTCGGCTATATGGGACGGATCAACGAGAAAGAGCTGAAAAGCCTCGATCCCGTCAATTACAGCGGCACCCACCATATCGGCAAGACCGGCATCGAGCGTTTCTACGAACCCGAGTTGCATGGCCAGGTGGGTTACGAAGAGGTCGAGACCAATGCTCGCGGCCGCGTGCTGCGGGTGCTCAAGCGTACCGACCCGGTGCCGGGCAAGGACATTGTCCTGAGCCTGGACATCAAGCTGCAGGAAGCCGCCGAGATGGCCCTGGGTGGTCGGCGTGGCGCGGTGGTGGCGCTGGACCCGAAGACCGGCGAAGTCCTGGCGATGGTCAGCCAGCCGAGTTTCGACCCCAACCTGTTCGTGACCGGGATCAGCTTCAAGGCCTACGCCGAGTTGCGTGACTCCATCGACCGGCCGCTATTCAACCGTGTGTTGCGCGGCTTGTACCCGCCTGGCTCGACCATCAAGCCGGCGGTGGCGATTGCCGGCCTGGACGCGGGCGTGGTCACAGCGTCCAGCCGGGTATTCGACCCGGGCTACTACATGCTGCCCAACTACGATCACAAATACCGCAACTGGAACCGTACCGGTGACGGTTATGTCGACCTGGATACCGCGATCATGCGTTCCAACGACACCTATTTTTATGACCTGGCCCACAAGCTGGGGATCGACCGCTTGTCCGCCTACATGGGCAAGTTCGGCCTCGGTCAGAAAGTCTCCCTGGATATGTTCGAAGAATCCCCTGGCTTGATGCCATCGCGGGAGTGGAAGCGTGCGACCCGCCGTCAGGCGTGGTTCCCAGGCGAAACCCTGATCCTCGGCATCGGCCAGGGCTATATGCAGGCCACGCCTTTGCAACTGGCCCAGGCCACGGCGCTGGTGGCCAACAAAGGCATCTGGAACCGCCCGCACCTGGCCCGGACGATCGAAGGCGAAAAGCCTTTGGATGAAAACCCGATCCCCGACATCGTGCTGCGCGACCCGTCCGACTGGACCAAGGTCAACCACGGCATGCAGCAGGTGATGCACGGCGCACGCGGTACCGCGCGCAAGGCGGCGATCGGTGCGCAATACCGTATCGCCGGCAAAAGTGGTACCGCCCAGGTGGTCGCGATCAAGCAAGGCGAGAAATACGACCGCTCCAAGGTCCAGGAACGTCACCGTGACCACGCCTTGTTTGTCGGCTTTGCCCCGGCCGACGACCCGAAAATCGTGGTGGCGGTGATGGTCGAGAACGGCGAGTCCGGCTCCGGTGTGGCAGCGCCGGTAGTGCGTCAGGTGATGGACGCCTGGTTGCTGGCCGACGACGGCAGGCTCAAGCCCGAATATGGCGGCCCCCCTTCAACCCCCGAGGTTACGGCCAGTGAAGAGTAATTTTGACCGCATCCTCTCCAGCGAGGATGTGATGCGTCGCCGTGCGACGTTGCTGCAGCGCATGCACATTGACGGCCCGTTGCTGATCCTGCTGCTGACCCTGGCGGCCGGCAGCCTGTTCGTGCTGTATTCGGCCAGCGGCAAGAACTGGGACTTGCTGATCAAGCAGGCTTCTTCGTTTGGCCTGGGCCTGTTATCCATGGTCGTGATCGCCCAACTGGAGCCGCGTTTCATGGCGCGCTGGGTGCCGCTCGGTTATGTGGCCGGGGTGTTGCTGCTAGTGGTGGTGGACGTCATGGGCCACAACGCCATGGGCGCGACCCGGTGGATCAACATTCCGGGGGTGATTCGCTTCCAACCGTCGGAATTCATGAAGATCCTGATGCCGGCGACTATCGCCTGGTACTTGTCCAAGCGTACCTTGCCGCCGCAGCTCAAGCACGTGGGCATCAGTCTGATCCTGATCGGGGTGCCGTTCATTCTGATCGTGCGCCAGCCTGACCTCGGCACGTCGCTGCTGATTCTGGCCGGCGGTGCGTTCGTGCTGTTCATGGGCGGGTTGCGCTGGCGCTGGATCCTCAGCGTACTGGCGGCGGCGGTACCGGTGGCCGTGGCGATGTGGTTCTTCTTTATGCACGACTACCAGAAGCAGCGGATCCTGACCTTCCTCGACCCGGAAAGCGACCCGCTCGGCACCGGCTGGAACATTATCCAGTCGAAGGCGGCCATCGGTTCCGGCGGTGTATTTGGCAAGGGCTGGCTGCTGGGCACCCAGTCGCACTTGGACTTTTTGCCCGAGAGCCACACTGACTTCATTATTGCGGTGATGGGCGAAGAGTTCGGCCTGGTGGGCATCTGCGCACTGTTGCTGATCTATCTTCTGCTGATCGGGCGTGGCCTGGTCATTACTGCACAGGCGCAGACGCTGTTCGGCAAATTGCTCGCCGGCAGCCTGACCATGACTTTTTTTGTTTACGTTTTCGTCAACATCGGTATGGTCAGTGGCCTGCTGCCGGTGGTTGGGGTGCCGTTGCCGTTCATTAGCTACGGCGGAACTTCGCTGGTGACATTGCTGTCAGCGTTTGGGGTTTTGATGTCGATTCATACGCATCGCAAGTGGATCGCACAGGTTTGAATAAGGTGAAGATGTCAATGCAAGTAATGCGCGGCTGGGCGACTCGGCATGCGTCCTGGATGGGCCTGATTGGGCTGCTGGGGGCAACGCACGAGGCGCAGGCCGGTGACTACGATGGCTCACCCCAGGTCGCCGAATTCGTCGGTGAAATGACCCGCGACTACGGTTTTGCCGGTGAACAGCTGATGGGCGTGTTCCGCGAAGCCCAGAAAAAGCAGACGATCCTCGACGCCATCTCTCGCCCCGCCGAGCGCGTGAAGCAGTGGAAGGAATATCGCCCGATGTTCCTCACCGACGCCCGCGTAGCCCGAGGTGTGGACTTCTGGCGCCAGCACGAGGCCGTGCTGGCCCGCGCCGAGCAGGAGTACGGCGTGCCGGCCCAGGTGATTGTCGCGATTATCGGCATTGAAACCTTCTACGGGCGCAATACCGGCAGCTACCGGGTGATCGACGCGTTGTCGACCCTGGGCTTCGATTACCCGCCGCGCGCCGACTTCTTCCGCAAGGAACTGCGAGAGTTCCTGCTGTTGGCCCGCGAAGAGCAGGTCGATCCGCTGACCCTCAAGGGTTCCTACGCCGGTGCGATGGGCTTGCCGCAGTTCATGCCGAGCAGCTTTCGCGCCTACGCGGTGGATTTCGACGGCGACGGCCACATCAATATCTGGAGCAACCCGGACGATGCCATCGGCAGCGTGGCCAGCTACTTCAAGCGCCATGGCTGGGTCGGTGGCGAGCCGGTAGTGATCCGCGCGGATGTCACGGGGGAACGTGCCGATGAAGGCCTGACCCAGGGCATCGAGCCGGTCAAGACTGTCGGGGAGTTGCGGGCGCTGGGCTGGTCGAGTCAGAATGCGCCACGCGACGATATGCCGGTGACGGCGTTCCGCCTCGAAGGCGAAAATGGCCCTGAATACTGGATGGGCCTGAAGAATTTCTACGCAATCACGCGTTATAACCGCAGTGTGATGTACGCCATGGCCGTGCATCAGCTGTCAGACATGCTGGTCCAAGCACGGGGCAACAAGTAATGCGGGCATCGCCGTTCAATCAACCGCTCAAGCTGGTGGCGTTCGCCGCGTTGTCCCTGCTGGTCGTCAGTTGTTCCACCAGCCGTGGCCCGGTACAGAAATCCGGCGGCACCGCTGTGCGTTCCCAGCCAGGACTGGACATCAACCGCGCGCACAAAGACGGCGCGCCGTGGTGGGATGTCGACGTGTCGAAGATCCCTGATGCCACGCCGACCCTGCACACCGGCCCGTATAAGGCCAACCCCTATACGGTGCTGGGCAAGTCCTACTTCCCGTTGCAGGACTCCAAGACCTACGTGCAATCGGGCACGGCGTCCTGGTATGGCACCAAGTTCCATGGCCAGAACACCGCCAACGGCGAGGTCTACGACCTGTACGGCATGAGTGCTGCCCACAAGACCCTGCCGCTGCCCAGCTATGTTCGCGTGACCAACCTGGACAACAACCGCACGGTGATCCTGCGGGTCAACGACCGTGGGCCGTTCTATTCGGATCGCATCATCGACTTGTCCTACGCCGCCGCGAAAAAACTCGGCTATGCCGAAACCGGTACCGCACGGGTCAAGGTCGAAGGCATCGATCCGGCGCAGTACTGGGCCCAGCGTGGCAAGCCCGCGCCGTTGATGCTCAACGAGCCGCAGAGTGCGCAGCCGCAGGTGACGGCATCCACCGGCAAGATCGAACAATGGACACCGCCACCGCAGCAGCACGCCCCGGATACGGTGGTCGTGCCTCATGCGGCACCAGGCGCTTCCGTCGCGGGCGGGCAATACCTGCAAGTGGGCGCTTTCGCCAACCCGGATGCGGCAGAACTGTTAAGGTCCAAGCTCAGCAGCATGGTCAGCGCGCCGGTGTTCATCAGCTCCATCGTGCGTAACCAGCAAACCCTGCACCGTGTGCGTATGGGCCCGATCGGCTCGCCGAGCGAGGTTGCGCAAGTGCAGAACAGTGTGCGTCTGGCTAACCTGGGGCAACCCAGCGTGGTCACTGCCGAATAATAAATTGATGGTTGAGGCTCGCATGCGGGCCTGAACCCTGGTTGTTGGCTCGTTGAACAATAAAACCCAGGGGCAAGGGGTGAGCGGGCAACCGAACACGCGACAGTCTGGTAGCGGGCTGTCTGAATAAGTTTTGCCCGCGAGGGCAAGTTTCCATAAGCAATTTCGAGAGACGGATGAACATCACCACCTTAGCCAAACGCACGTGCCTGCTTATCTCGCTGATCATCACCCCGGCCGCCTGGGCGGTGGAAATGGTACCGGCTTCACCGCAACTGGCCGCCAAGTCCTGGGTCCTCATGGACGCCGCCAGTGGCAACGTGCTGGTCGAGAGCAATGGTGACCAGCGCCTGCCACCGGCCAGTCTGACCAAGCTGATGACCGCCTACATCGCGACCCTGGAAATCCGTCGCGGCCAGATCGGCGAAAACGACCCGGTGACCGTCAGCGAAAACGCCTGGCGTACCGGCGGTTCGCGGATGTTCATCAAGGTGGGCTCGCAAGTCACCGTGAGCGACCTGCTGCACGGCATCATCATCCAGTCCGGTAACGACGCCAGCGTCGCCCTGGCCGAGCACATCGCCGGCAGCGAAGACGCATTCGCCGACATGATGAACAAAACCGTGGCCGACCTGGGCATGACCAACAGCCACTTCATGAACCCGACGGGTTTGCCAAACCCTGAGCACTATTCGTCGGCTCATGACATGGCGATCCTGGCGCGCGCGATCATTCGTGTCGACCCGGTGCACTACGCGATCTACTCCCAGAAGGAATTCTTCTGGAACAACATCAAGCAGCCTAACCGCAACCTGTTGCTGTGGCGCGACAAGACCGTCGATGGCCTGAAAACCGGCCACACCGACGAAGCCGGCTACTGCATGGTGTCGTCCGCGGTACGTGATGGCCAGCGCCTGATCGCCGTCGTCTTCGGCACCAACAGCGAGCAGGCCCGTGCGGCCGAAACGCAAAAACTGCTGACCTACGGTTTCCGCTTCTTCGAAACCCAGACCTTCTACCAGAAGGGTGCTGAACTGGCGACCGCGCCGGTATGGAAAGGCGCGACCTCGCAAGTCAAGGCCGGCCTGGCTGAAGACCTGACCCTGACCATGCCTAAAGGCCAGCTGAAAAAGCTCGCTGCCAGCATGACCATGAACCCGCAATTGGTTGCGCCAATCGCCAAGGGCGACGTGATCGGTAAAGTCGAAGTCAAGCTGGACGACAAGGTGGTGCACAGCGCCGACCTGATCGCGCTGGACGCCGTCGACGAAGGTGGTATCTTCCGCCGCGTGTGGGATAGCATCCGTCTATTCTTCTACGGCTTGTTCAACTGATTGTGTGCACCTGCAAAGCCCCGCGTTGATCCGACGCGGGGCTTTGCCGTCGCCACGGCTTACCGCTTACGAGGCCGTTCTGCCATGACCGATAAAGAAGTAAAGGCGCCAAAGATCGAATTCCCCGTGACGGATTACCCCGTCAAGGTGATCAGCGACACCGGTGTGGGCAACAAAGACAAGATCATTGATATCGTGCGTAAACACGCGACGGTCAATGACAACCGTGTGGACGAGCGTTCCAGTACCAACGGTAAATACACCACGATCCAGTTGCACATTGTTGCGACGGGTCAAGACCAGCTCTACGACATCAACAGCGAACTGCGGGCCACCGGCTTCGTGCACATGGTGTTGTGATGTCACAGGTCCTGGGCTTTCGCGAGCTCGGCCGGATGGACTACGAGCCTGTCTGGCATGCTATGCAACGCTTCACCAACGAACGCGGCAGCTCGGCCCCGGATGAAATCTGGCTGGTGGAACACCCGCCGGTATTCACCCAGGGGCAGGCCGGCAAGGCCGAGCATCTGCTGCTACCGGGGGATATTCCGGTGGTGCAGGTCGACCGAGGTGGTCAAGTGACTTACCATGGCCCCGGTCAACTGGTGGCGTACCTGCTGCTGGACGTGCGCAAGCTGGGTTTTGGCGTGCGCGACCTGGTGAGCCGCATGGAGGCTTGCCTGATCGAGCTGTTGGCCAGTTACGGCGTGAGCGCCGCGGCCAAGCCCGATGCACCCGGTGTGTATGTGGAGGGCGCGAAAATCGCGTCCCTCGGTTTACGGATTCGCCACGGTTGTTCATTTCATGGCCTTGCCTTGAATGTGGACATGGACTTGGCACCGTTTCGGCGGATCAACCCGTGCGGCTATGCCGGGCTGGCGATGACCCAACTGAGCGACCACGCCACACCGATTAAATTTGCCGAGGTAAGTGCCCGGCTGCGTGCGCAGCTCGTCAAACACCTCGACTATGCTGAGCAGACGACCCTCACGGGCGGAATCGACTGATTATGACTACTGATGCAGTGCAAACCATGATCCCGACGCTGGACATCACCGAGCGTCCGGCCCCGGCCCCGCGTGCCAAGGTGGAAGCCGGCGTCAAGCTGCGCGGCGCCGAGAAGGTTGCACGCATCCCGGTCAAGATCATCCCGACCACCGAGTTGCCGAAAAAGCCCGACTGGATTCGCGTGCGCATCCCGGTTTCGCCGGAAGTCGACCGTATCAAGGCCTTGCTGCGCAAACACAAGCTGCACAGCGTGTGCGAAGAAGCGTCCTGCCCGAACCTGGGTGAATGCTTCTCCGGCGGCACCGCCACCTTCATGATCATGGGCGACATCTGCACCCGTCGTTGCCCGTTCTGCGACGTCGGCCATGGCCGGCCGAAGCCACTGGACGTCAATGAGCCGGAAAGCCTGGCCATCGCCATCGCCGACCTGAAACTCAAATACGTTGTCATCACCTCGGTAGACCGCGACGACCTGCGTGACGGCGGTGCCCAGCACTTTGCCGACTGCATCCGCGAAATCCGCAAACTGTCGCCGAACGTGATGCTCGAGACCCTGGTGCCGGACTACCGTGGCCGCATGGACGTCGCGCTGGAAATCACCGCTGCCGAGCCGCCGGATGTGTTCAACCACAACCTGGAAACCGTGCCTCGCCTGTACAAGGCCGCGCGTCCAGGTTCGGACTACCAGTGGTCGCTGACCCTGCTGCAGAAATTCAAGCAGATGATGCCGCACATCCCGACCAAATCCGGCTTGATGCTCGGCCTGGGCGAGACCGATGAAGAAGTCATCGAAGTCATGAAGCGCATGCGCGAACACGACATCGACATGCTGACCCTGGGCCAATACCTGCAACCGTCGCGCAGCCACTTGCCGGTGCAGCGTTTCGTGCACCCGGACACCTTCGCCTGGTTCGCCGAGGAAGGTTACAAGATGGGCTTCAAGAACGTCGCCTCGGGCCCGCTGGTACGCTCTTCGTACCACGCCGACGAACAGGCCAAGCTGGTCAAGGCTAGCCTGGTTTCCTGATCGGGGTTCAGACCCGGTGTGGGAGTGGGCTTATGTGGGAGGGGGCTTGCCCCCGATTGCGGTATGTCAGTCGCTACATGTGCTGGCTGATCCACCGCTATCGGGGGCAAGCCCCCTCCCACATTGGTTTCAGCGTTAGATAGGGAGATTCTCAGATGACCGCCGCCGTTCCAGCCCTTCGTTCTGAAGGCACCATCGCCCTGATCGCCCCCGCCGGCCCCGCCGTGCTGGACGTTGAAAAGGCTGGCCAATGGATGCGTACGCGCGGCTACGATCTGCGGATTTCCCCCGGTGTCTATGAACGCGACGGCTACCTCGCCGGCAGCGATGCCGTGCGCCTGCGTGACCTGCATGCCGCCTTCGCCGATCCGCACATCGACGCTATCTTCTGTCTGCGCGGTGGTTACGGCACACCGCGGCTGCTCGACGCGCTGGACTTTGACCTGCTGCGTGCCAATCCCAAGCCGTTCGTCGGCTATAGCGACATCAGCGCCCTGCACCTGGCGATCAACCGTTACGCCGGTTTCGTGACCTTCCACGGCCCGATGCTCAATGCCGACCTGCTCGGCGACAAGCAACAACCTACCGAGTCGTCATTGTTCAGCCTTCTGCGCGGCCAGTTGGGCGCTGGCAGTGTGCTTGCGCACCCGGTAGCGTACCCGCTGACCACGATCGAGCCTGGCATTGCCTGTGGGCGCTTGTTGGGGGGTAACCTGTCGATGATTGCGGCGGTCATGGGCACGCCTTACGAAATCGACGCTGAAGGCATCATCCTGTTTATCGAAGACGTCAACGAACCGATCTACCGCATCGACCGCCTGTTGACCCATCTGCGTCTGGCGGGCAAGTTGGCCCAGGTTGCCGGTGTGCTGGTAGGAGATGTGGCGGGTGTGGATAACGTTGCGCTGGAGCGCCTGCTGAAGCAGACGTTCGAGCCGCTGTGCGTACCGGTGCTGGCCGGTTGGCGCAGCGGGCACTGCGATCCGAACCTGACGCTGCCGATGGGCGCGTTGGTGCGGCTGGATGCGGGGGAGCGGCGGCTGGTGTTGGAGCAGGATGTGGTATTCAAAGCCTGAGTCTGATTTTGCCGGCTAAATCGAAATCGGGAGCAAGCCCCCTCCCACAGGGGCCGCGTACGGTCAAATGTGGGAGGGGGCTTGCCCCCGATTTCGATAGTCGCCATGCGCGGATCTATCGGTTTTGCAGCGACTCCAGCAACTTCACCGTCGGATACCCATCTGCCGGCCAGCCCAGTGCCTGCTGCGCCGCCCGAATCGCCTTGCGCGTGTTGGCGCCGATAATTCCATCCGGGTTGCCCGCGTCATAACCGTTGGCGCTCAACGCCGTCTGCAGGTCAATGCGCTGGGAACGGCTCAGCGGCAGTTCATCCTTTGGCCAGTCGCCACGAATCACACCACCGCCGCCAAAGCGCTCCGACAGCAGGCCCACCGCCAGTGCATAGGACGACGAGTTGTTGTACTTGAGGATCGCGCGGAAGTTATCCAGCACCAGGAACGCCGGGCCACGGTAGCCTGCCGGCAGTAGCAGGGCGGCTGAAAGTTGGTCGACGTTCGGCGGCATGCTCGCGCCCGGTGGCAACTGAATGCCCAGTTTCAGCCAGTCGGCAATACTCTTGCGCACGCCGCCGTCGGCCAGGGCGTAATCGAAGTTCGCCGGCAATTGCTGCACTTCAAGGCCCCACGGTTGGCCTTTCTGCCAGCCGGAGCTTTGCAGGTAGTGCGCAGTGGACGCAAGGGCGTCGGCCGGGCTGTTCCAGATATCGCGGCGACCGTCGCCATCGAAGTCCACCGCGTGGGTGTTGTAAGTGGTCGGAATGAACTGGGTCTGGCCCATGGCCCCGGCCCAGGAGCCCTTCATCTGGTCGGCGGCGATGTCGCCGTGCTGGATGATCTGCAACGCCGCCAGCAATTGTGCCTGGGCAAAGGCCGGGCGTCGGCCTTCATAGGCCAGGGTCGCCAGGGAACGGATCACCGAGTTGTTGCCCTGGAACTGGCCGAAGTTACTCTCCATGCCCCACACCGAGACCAGCGCCTGGCGGTCGACGCCATAACGCTGCTCGATGTTTTGCAGGATGTCGGCGTACTTGACCAGCAGCGCCTGGCCATTGCGTACGCGCACGGGCGACAGGGCGCCGTCGAGGTATTCCCACACCGGGCGGGAAAACTCCGGCTGGCTGCGGTCGGCGCGGATCACCGCCATGTCGGGGGTGACATTGGCGAATGCAGTGTCGAAAACAGCGGCAGTGATGCCCGCCTGCAGGGCTTGCGCGCGAAAGCCAGCCTGCCATTCAGCAAAGGTCTGGGTCGGTTGGATGTCGAGATTGTCCACGGCCAGAGGGGCCACGACGGCAGGTGCTGCCACCGGTGCGGTCTGGAGCTTCGGCAGAGGTTGGGCGTCGGCGGCGGTGGGTTTTTCCGCGCAGGCGACAAGCAGAATGAGGCTGGAGGCAGCGATCAATTGGCGAAGGTGCCAACGACGGGAAAGACAAGAGGGCATGCACAGGTCCAGGAATTACAAATCAGGCACAGACCTTATCATGCCAGAGGGGCGCTTGCCTTCAGGCAGCCAGAAAGTAAGAAGCCTCCCAGCTATTAGACTGGAAGGCTTCGCGGCGGTAGCTGCCTTTGCCCTTGCCGGCGCGTTCCTGACGGCTGCGGAACAGTGGCTGGGCGATGATGGATTTGGCCTTGTTGGGGCCATGCTTGGATGGCTTTTTGCTCATGGTCGATGCTCTTGATAGGGGGGATGCGGCGCAAATAATCTGCCGAAGTTAGGCCGCTGTAAAGCCCATGAATTGTAAACGTAATCAAAAATGTGGGAGGGGCTTTGCAGCGTTTTTAAGGGAGGAGTTATTCGGCAGGTAATGTAAGGCGCTGTCCGGACATCAACAGCGACAAACGGCTGAGGCTCATCCACGGCGAGCCCGCCGCCTGGCCCTTGATCTGTGCATCAATGCGCTGTGCCTCCAGCAACAGCTGTGCCCAGCGTGGCGCCGAGTGCCGTTGCAGGGCTTTGCTCATCAGGGGTTTGCGCTTGTCCCACACCGGTGGCCGAGCCTGGCTGAAGCATTTGTCCAGCGGCGTGCCTTGGCTGTATTGCAGGGCAATATTGGCCAATACTCGTAGCTCACGAGCCAGGGCCCAGAGAATCACCGGCGGCTCCACACCTTCGCCGCGCAGGCCTTCGAGCATGCGCAGGGCATGGGCGGGCTCACCGTTGAGGATCGCATCCACCAGCCCGAACACGTCAAAACGTGCACTGTCTGCTACTGCGCCTTGGACGGTCTCGACGGTGATCTGCCCGTCTTCGGCCATCAGCTTGAGCTTTTCGATCTCCTGGGCGGCGGCAAGCAAGTTGCCTTCGACCCGCGCTGCGATCAGCTCCACTGCATCCTGTGTCGCGGACAGCCCCGCCTGGGACAGGCGCTGGCGAATCCATTGCGGCAACTGATTGCTGTCCACTGGCCAGATCTGGATGAACTGGGTCTGCGCCCCATCCACCAGGGCCTTGCCCCACTTGGTCTTCTGCGCGCTGCCGTCGAGCTTGGGCAAGCTGATCAGCAACACCGTGTCTTCGGCGGGCCGCGAGCAGTATTCCATCAGTGCAGCCGCGCCCTTATCGCCGGGCTTGCCCGACGGCAGGCGCAGCTCCAGCAGGCGTTTTTCGGCGAACAGCGACATGCTTGCACCGGCTTGCAGCAACGTGCCCCAGTCGAAACTGGCGTCGGCGCTGAACACCTGGCGCTCATCGAAGCCTTGCTGGCGCGCGGCGGCGCGAATGGCGTCGGCGGCTTCCTGGCACAGCAGCGGGTCATCGCCGCTGACAATGTAGACAGGCGCGAGGCCACCTTGCAGGTGTTTGGCGAGTTGGGCGGGGGCGAGTTTCATAGGCAGGGCGAACGGGGCGCCTGGGGCGCCCCGTCTGGCTTACTCGACAGGTACTTCAACAGGCGATTGTTTCGGCGTGTTGTCTTCGTACTCTTTCGCGGCTTTCAGCGCGTCGGCATCGGCCTTGGCCTTGTCGTCAGCGCGTTGCTGCAAGGTTTCCAGCTGTTGTGGGGTGAGCAGCGACAGGCGCAGGACCATGCGTTGCACCAGCTCGCGACGCATCTCCTTGCGCACCTGGATGATTTCGGAGTCCGAACCCACCAGGTTGTTACCATCGTGGCTGACAATCTTCTGCACCTGAATGTCGTCATTCATCAATGGCAGGTGATCGCGGCCCTGGATTTCAAAGCTGAGCACCGTGCTCAGTTCGACATCGGACGCGCGCCCGGCGCTGGCGTAGCTCAGGTTACGCTGGGTTTCTTTCTCGTTAGCCAGGAACAGCTTGTAGGTCGCACCGGTGTAGACGTGCACGCCGCTGTTTTCCAGGACCTGGCGCAGCTGGGTTACTGTCTCGCTGTAGGCGTCGCGAGCGCTGAGGTCCAGTTCCTTGATCGTCAGGTCATTGGTGCCGGTGCCGCGCAGCTGGAAGCCGCAAGCGCTCAGCAGTACGGCAAGGCCCATAACCAGCAGATTGCGTTTGATCATTTTGTTGCTCCCCTTGAAACCATGTGGGCCTTATCGAGGCCCTGAAGGCTTTGTTCGGCGCAGGGCTCAAGCCCTGCGCCCGATCCGATTAGCTAGCGACGATATTGACCAGTTTTCCAGGCACCACGATCACTTTGCGGATCGTCAGGCCTTCGGTAAAGCGCAGCACGTTCTCGTTGACGCGTGCGGCCGCTTCGACTTCTTCACGGCTGGCACTGGCCGGCATGTCGATCTGGCCGCGCAGTTTACCGTTGACCTGGATCACCAGTTGCAACGTGTCCTGTACCAGGGCGCTGTCATCCTGCACCGGCCAGCGCGCATCAATGACCGCGTCGCTGTGGCCCAGGCGGCTCCACAGGTCATGGCTGATGTGCGGGGTGATCGGAGCCAGCAGCAGGGTGACCGTTTCCAGGCCTTCGTGCACCAGCGCGCGATCCTGTTCGGTCGCCTGCGGGGCTTTTTCCAGCACGTTCATCAGCGTCATCACCTGGGCGATGGCGGTGTTGAACTTGTGGTTCTGGCCCACGTCCTGGCTGGCTTGCTTGATGGCCAGGTGGGTGCTGCGGCGAATGAGTTTCTGCTCGTCGCTCAACGACGCCACGTCCAGCTTGGCCGGCAGGCCCTGGCTGACATGGGCGTGCGCCAGGCGCCAGACGCGCTTGAGGAAGCGGTGCGAACCTTCGACGCCGGAGTCGGACCATTCGGCGCTCATGTCAGGCGGCGAGGCGAACATCATGAACAGGCGGCAGGTATCGGCGCCGAACTGATCGATCATCGACTGAGGGTCGACGCCGTTGTTCTTCGACTTGGCCATCTTCTCGGTGCCGCCGATTTCCACCGGCAGGCCGTCGGCGATCAGCTTGGCGCTGATGACCTTGGCTTTGCTGTCGCGCTCAAGCTCGACGTCCGCCGGGTTGAACCAGGTGTAGGCGCCATTGGCTTCGCGACGATAGTAGGTCTCGGCGATCACCATGCCCTGGGTAAGCAGGTTCTTGAACGGCTCGTTGGAGCTCACCAGGCCTTCGTCGCGCATCAGCTTGTGGAAGAAGCGCGCGTATAGCAGGTGAAGAATGGCGTGTTCGATACCGCCGATGTACTGATCCACCGGCAACCAGTGGTCGGCCGCGGATTTTTCCACCAGGCCGCCTTCATAGTGCGGCGACGCGTAGCGAGCGTAGTACCACGAGGACTCGACGAAGGTGTCCATGGTGTCGGTTTCGCGCTTGGCAGGCTGGCCGCATTTCGGGCAGCTGCACTCATAGAACTCAGGCATGCGTGCCAATGGCGAACCGGCGCCGTCCGGCACCACGTCTTCCGGCAGGACGACCGGCAGTTGATCTTCCGGCACCGGCACGTCACCGCAGGTTTCGCAGTGGATGATCGGGATCGGGCAGCCCCAGTAGCGCTGGCGGCTGATGCCCCAGTCGCGCAGGCGGAACTGGGTGCGCGAGGCACCGAGGTTCTTTTTGATCAGTGCGACTTCGATGGCGTCGAAGGCGCCGGCGAAGTCCAGGCCGTCGAACTCGCCGGAGTTGATCAGCGTGCCGTGCTCGCCGTAGGCGTCTTGCCACGGGGCCGGGTTGGTGTCGCCCGAACTGGTGCGCACCACCGACTTGATCGGCAGGTTGTACTTGGTGGCGAATTCGAAATCGCGCTCGTCGTGGGCCGGCACAGCCATTACTGCGCCATCACCGTAGTGCATCAACACGTAGTTGGCGACCCATACCGGCAACTTCTCGCCGGTCAGCGGGTGCTCGACGAACAGGCCGGTCGGCAGGCCTTTTTTCTCCTGGGTGGCGACGTCGGCTTCGGCCACGCTGCCGCCTTTGCATTCGGCGATGAACGCTGCAAGCTCAGGGTTGTTCTGTGCGGCCTGGGTGGCCAGCGGGTGCTCGGCGGCCACGGCGACGTAGGTCGCGCCCATCAGGGTGTCCGGACGGGTGGTGAAGACTTTGAGTGCGCCCGCTTCGCCGATGGAGTCGACGTTGTAGGGGAACTGCACTTCCATGCCCTTGGATTTGCCGATCCAGTTGCGCTGCATGGTCTTGACCTGTTCAGGCCAGCCCGGCAAATCGTCGAGGCTCGACAAGAGTTCATCCGCGTAGGCGGTGATCTTGAAGTAGTACATCGGGATTTCGCGCTTTTCGATCAGCGCGCCGGAGCGCCAGCCGCGACCGTCGATCACCTGTTCGTTGGCCAGTACGGTCTGGTCGACCGGGTCCCAGTTCACGGTGCCGCTTTTTTTGTAGATCACACCTTTTTCGAACAGGCGCGTGAACAGCCATTGTTCCCAGCGGTAGTAATCCGGCTTGCAGGTGGTGACTTCGCGGGACCAGTCCACCGCCAGGCCCAGGCTGCGCAGCTGGGTCTTCATGTAGGCGATGTTTTCGTAGGTCCACTTGGCGGGGGCCACGTTGTTTTTCATCGCGGCGTTTTCCGCCGGCATACCGAAGGCGTCCCAACCCATCGGTTGCAGGACGTTCTTGCCTTGCATGCGCTGGTAGCGGGAAATCACGTCGCCGATGGTGTAGTTGCGCACATGCCCCATGTGTAGCTTGCCGCTGGGGTAAGGGAACATCGACAGGCAATAGAAAGTCTCCTTGCCTGGCTGTTCACTGACTTCAAAGGACTTTTGCTCGTCCCAGAAGGTTTGGGCGGCATTTTCTATTTCACGGGGCTGATATTGTTCGTGCATGGCTACTTTTGAACTGAATAGGGGTGGCCTAATCCTCTTCGGTGCAACGTTCAGGTTGTTCGACACCAAAAAGCGGCGCGTCCGTGCCCAAACCCTGCGGGAAGTGGAGTTACAGGAAGCGCCGTAGCATACATGACCCCACTCTATCGAGGGAAACCCTGATTGCGCGGCAAGGGCCGTCTGTCGCGGCGCCGGGCAGGCGCAGCCACGGGGACTACGCTGTTTATTGGGGAGCAAGTCTTTCTTCAATGAGGTGAGGGGATGGTTGAATCGCAGCGAATCGCATCGAAACCGGACGTCTACGAAGGACTGATCGACCGATTGGGTCGTGCATTGGATGCAGCGAGGACCGCGGGCCGATTGCGTGATGAGCGGCCTGTAGAGTTGGAACTGCGCGGTTTGAGCCGTGCGGAGCTGGAACTGATCAAAGCTTACCTGGAACGTAATAAGCGCAGTGCGCCCCCTTGGGTGGCAACCCCGCCAGCCAAAGAGCCTACGCACTCAGCCAAGGTGGTGTGGCTCAAGGACTTGTCAGCCGGTCGTGGCCCGGAAAGACTCCGGTCCGCCCGCTTCAAGTAGTTCATTCCCCTGAGCCACACCGTCGCGCCATGTCACTGTAAAGATTGTCGCTAAACCCCGTTACACCTTAGGCTTCGGGCATCTTTGGAGATGCCCGATGCCTATTCGTTATTTCATCAAACAACTGCTCCTGCCGCCCGGCATTCTTTTGCTGCTGCTGGCCCTTGCCTGGTGGTTTCGTCGCAGTCGCCCACGGTTGGCCGGTTGCTGCTTTGCCCTGGGGTTTGGTGGCATGTGGTTTATCAGCCTGCCGGTGGCGGTGGAGTGGGGCGCGCGGACCCTGGAGACCGAGCCGCCGTTGGCGCATGAAGACTGGTCGACCCTGGCCCAGCGCGCCGACGCCATTGTGGTGCTGGGCTCGGGCCGCGAGCGCGGCGACCCGGCATGGGGTTCTGATCAGCCGACCGGCATCGGCCTGGAGCGCCAGCGGTATGCCGCGCGACTGGCCAAGGCCTCCGGGCTGCCGGTGTTGACGACCGGTGGCCTGCATTACGGCACGCCGCCCAGCGAGGCGCAATTGATGGCGGTGTCGATGCAGGATGACTTCGGCGTTGCTGTGCGCTGGAAGGAAGAGCGCAGCCGCACCACCTGGGAAAACGCGCAGATGAGTGCCGAGATTCTATTGCCCGAGGGCATCAAGCGTGTGGTGGTCGTGACCCAGGCCTGGCACATGCCGCGTTCGGTGTGGAGTTTTGAAAAGGCCGGCTTCACCGTGGTGCCGGCGCCGGTGGGGTTCCTGGGCGTGGACAACGCCCGGCCGCTGGGCGGCTGGATGCCGGAGTTTAAGTCGGTGTGGCAAAGCGGGCAATTGATCAACGAGGCGGTGGGGCAGGTGGGGTATCGGTTGTTTTATCGCTGACACTGCTGATTAACATGCAGATCAAAATGTGGGAGGGGGCTTGCCCCTCCCACATTGGGTTCGGTTTGATTCTGTTAGACGGTTTTGGCCATCCGGCCTGCCAGCAGCGCCCAACCAAACAACCCCAGGCACACGATGATCAGCGGCCACGAGCGCCATTGCAGGTACGGCGTCAAGTTGTGCATCGGCACCACTTCGCCGTAGAGAATGCCGCGTTCGAACTGCGGTATTTGCACGGTGATCTGCCCAAACGGGTTGATCAACCCGGTTACGCCATTATTGGTGGCGCGGATCATCCAGCGGCCAGCCTCCAACGCACGCATCTGCGCCATTTGCAGGTGCTGTAACGGGCCGATGGAGCGGCCGAACCAGGTGTCATTGCTGATGGTCAGCAGCAGGTCGCTCTGGGCGGAAAGGCCGGCTGCGAACTCCGGGTACACCACTTCGTAGCAAATGAACGGCGCGATCTGATAGCCCTTGGCTTGCAGCATCGGCTGGTCGGCAGGGCCACGGGCGAAGTCCGACATGGGCAGGTCGAAGAAGGCGATCAGGCCGCGCAACATATCCTGCAGCGGCACGTACTCGCCAAACGGCACCAGCTTCTGCTTGAGGTACGTACCGTCACCTTCACCCACCACCGTGATGCCGTTGAAGTAGCGCTTCTGGTGATGCACTTCCTGGCGAATCGGCACGCCGGTAATCAGCGCGGTGTGACGGTCTGCCGCAAACTTGCCCATCATCCCCAGGTAGCCTTCGACGGACTCCTTGAGCACCGGCACGGCCGTTTCCGGCCACACCAACAGGTCGACCGGTTTGGAGCTGAAGCTCATATCGCGGTACAGCGCGAGCTGCGCATTCAGCTGCTCGGGGTCCCACTTCATGCTTTGTTCGACGTTGCCCTGGATCGCGGCCACGCTCAGCGGCGCGCCGGAGGGGCTGGTCCAGGCATGATGCTTGAGTGCCAGGCCGATGGCCCAGGGCGCTACCAGCAACACCAGGCCGGCGCCGATAAACGCATTGCGCTTGCCGGCCAACAGGCGCGGCAGGTTGCACAACAGGGCCGCCGTCAGTGCCAGGGCAAAGGAGATCAGCCACATCCCGCCCACTGGCGCCAGGCCGGTGAGTGGGCCGTCGAGCTGGCTGTAACCGGAGTACAACCACGGGAAACCGGTGAGGAACCAGCCGCGAAAGGCTTCCTGGCCGACCCACAATGCGGCAAACGTGAGCGCATCCGCCAACGGCGCTTCATTGCGACGCAGCCAGCGCGCCCATAACCACGCGGGCAGGGCGAAAAACCAGGCAATGGCGGCGGTAAACAACAGCATCAAAAAGCCAGCCAGCAGCACCGAGGCGCCGCCGAAGTGGTGGATGCTGTAGTAGATCCAGCTGGTGCCCGCGCCAAACAGGCCGAAGCCGAAGCACCAGCCACGGCCCAAGGCCTGACGCGGCGTCAGTTCCCGCAGCCCGATATAGAACAACCCGACCGCGACCAGTGCAAATGGCCACAGGTCGAACGGCGCCAGCGCCAGGGTGGTGATGGCGCCGGCCACCACGGCCAGCAAATTACCGGGCCAGCCGGGGCGGGTCAGACGGCGCATATCAATCCTTAGCGGGCAATAGGTGTCAGGCGAATCAAGTGGATGCGGCGGCTGTCGGCATTCAGGATGCGGAAGCGATACGCGCCGATCTCGGTGGTTTCGTTACGCTTGGGCAGATGCCCGAACGCACTCATCACCAGGCCGCCGACAGTGTCGAACTCGTCGTCGGAGAATTCGCTGTCGAAGAACTCGTTGAAGTTCTCGATCGGCGTCAGCGCCTTGACCAGGAAGTCTCCGCTGGGCAGAGGCTTGATGTAGCTGTCTTCTTCGACGTCGTGCTCATCTTCGATGTCGCCGACGATCTGTTCCAGCACGTCTTCGATGGTCACCAGGCCTGCTACACCGCCGTATTCGTCGATCACAATGGCCATGTGATTGTGGTTGGCGCGAAATTCGCGCAACAGCACATTCAGGCGCTTGGATTCGGGCACGAAGGTGGCCGGACGCAGCAGGTCCTTGATGTTGAAGCTGTCACCGTTCTCCTTGAGGATCAGCGGCAGCAGGTCCTTGGCCAGCAGGACACCCATGACGTCGTCATGGCTTTCGCCGATCACCGGGTAACGCGAGTGCGCCGAGTCGATCACGGCCGGGAGGAATTCCCGTGGAGTCTGGGTCGCCTTGATGCTGATCATCTGCGAACGCGGGACCATGATGTCCCGTACTTGCAGGTCAGCCACCTGGATGGCGCCTTCGACGATGGCCAGCGCTTCGCTGTCCAGCAACTTGTTCTGGTGGGCCTCGCGCAGCAGCTCCAGCAGCTCCTGGCGGTTTTTCGGCTCGTGGGCAAAAGCCTGGGTCAGTTTACCCAGCCATGACTTTTGCCCGTTGCTCGATCGGTCTTCGCTCATAGCGATTACTCTAAATCCTTTGATGTGACAGTTGAGTGTTGATCAGTTTTCGTCGTCTGCATATGGATCTGGGTGACCCAATTCTGCAAGCAACGTTCGTTCCAGTGCTTCCATTTCCTCGGCTTCTTCATCGTCTATATGGTCGTAACCCAAGAGATGCAGGCAGCCGTGGATGACTAGATGGGCCCAGTGAGCCTCAAGTTCCTTGCCTTGTTCCTTCGCTTCACGCTCGACCACCTCGACGCAGATCACCAGGTCGCCCAGCAAGGGGATGTCCAGCAGCTCATCGGGTACGTCAGCGGGAAACGACAGCACGTTGGTCGCGTAATCCTTCTGGCGCCAGGTGTGATTCAGTTCGCGGCCCTCGGGCTCGTCCACCAGGCGAATGGTCAGCTCCGAGTCGGCGGTGCGCTGGCGCAGGGCCAGGGCGCACCATTGACGGAACTGTTCTTCGCTGGGGGCGGGCGCTTCAGTGGCCAGCTGCAGGTCAAGCTCAAGCATCGCGGCGAACGTCCTTGGCCGGTGCGTCATCGCGGTGGTCGAAGCGCTCGTAGGCTTCGACTATGCGCTGCACCAGCGGGTGGCGGACCACGTCCTTGGGCATGAAGTGCGTGAAGCTGATACCCGGCACATCCTTGAGCACCTCGATCACCTGGGCCAGGCCGGACTTGGTGCCTTTGGGCAGGTCGACCTGGGTGACGTCACCGGTGATCACGGCGGTGGAGCCGAAACCGATACGGGTGAGGAACATCTTCATCTGCTCGACGGTGGTGTTCTGGCTTTCGTCGAGGATGATGAAGCTGTTGTTCAAGGTGCGGCCGCGCATGTAGGCCAGCGGGGCGATCTCGATCACCTGGCGCTCGATCAGCTTGGCCACGTATTCAAAGCCGAGCATCTCGTACAGCGCGTCGTAGAGCGGCCGCAGGTACGGGTCGATCTTCTGGGCCAGGTCGCCGGGTAGGAAGCCGAGTTTTTCACCGGCCTCGACCGCTGGGCGCACCAGCAGGATACGGCGTACTTGCTCGCGCTCGAGGGCGTCGACCGCACAGGCCACGGCCAGGTAGGTCTTGCCGGTACCGGCGGGGCCGATGCCGAAGTTGATGTCGTTACCGAGGATTTCCTTGACGTAGCGCTGCTGATTCAAGCCGCGAGGGCGAATCATGCCTTTTTTGGTGCGCAGGGCCACGCTGGCTTCGGCCACCGGGTTGTTGGCCAGGTCTTCCACGGCAGATTCCTGCAGGTACAGGTGCACCGTTTCCGGCGACAGCTCACTACCCTTGGTTTCACGGTAGAGACGGCGCAGCAGGTTTTCTGCAGACGTGGTGTGTTGGGGTTCGCCAATGAGCTCGAACTGATTGCCGCGATTGCGGATCTCGATGCTCAGGCGCTGTTCGATCAGGCGCAGGTGCTCGTCGAACTGTCCGCACAGGTTGGCGAAACGGCGAGCCTCAAAGGGCTCGAGGAGAAAACGATGGGGTTCTGCTATGGGTGCGTTCAAGGTTGCTTTTAGCCGCCCTTTGGCTGTTTAAGTGAAAGAGAGGATAACGCCAGTGACGCGGGTACGAAAGCACTTACGTCATTGGAATGTTGCACGGTTCCTATGTGGGAGGGGGCTTGCCCCCGATAGCGGTGTGTCAGTAATAAAGGAGTGGTCTGATTCGCCGCCATCGGGGGCAAGCCCCCTCCCACATTTATTGCACCAGAGACCCGCGCAACGAGTGCGGTTGCGCCGCATCGATGTGCACATCGGCAAATTGGCCGATCAGGGTTGGATTGTCGCAACGGAAGTTGACGATCCGGTTGTTCTCGGTGCGGCCCTGCAATTCGCCAGGGTCTTTTTTCGAGTAGTCGGTGACCAGGATGCGCTGGATCGAACCGACCATTTGTCGGCTGATCTCGAAACCCTGCTGGTTAAGGCGATGTTGCAGCGCGTTCAAACGCTCTTTTTTCAGCGCTTCCGGGGTTTCGTCCAGCAGGTCCGCCGCCGGGGTGCCTGGGCGCTGGCTGTAGACGAACGAGTAGGAAAAGTCGAAACCGACGTCTTCGATCAGCTTCATGGTCTGCTGGAAGTCTTTCTCGGTTTCGCCGGGGAAGCCGACAATAAAGTCCGAACTGATGCAGATGCCCGGCACCGCTGCGCGCAATTTGCGCAGTTTGGATTTGTATTCCAGGGCGGTGTGGTTGCGTTTCATCGCCGAGAGGATGCGGTCCGAGCCCGATTGCACCGGCAAATGCAGGTGTTTGACCAGTTCCGGCACGTCGGCATGGGCCTGGATCAGGCTGTCGGAGAACTCCAGCGGGTGCGAGGTGGTGTAGCGAATGCGCTCGATGCCATCCACCGCAGCGACCACGCGGATCAGCTCCGCCAGGTCAGCCAGGCGCCCGTCGTGGGTCAGGCCGCGATAGCCGTTGACGTTCTGGCCCAGCAGGGTCACTTCGCGCACGCCGTTTTCGGCCAGGTGGATGATTTCCGCGAGCACGTCGTCAAACGGCCGGCTGACTTCTTCACCCCGGGTGTAGGGCACCACACAAAAGGTGCAGTACTTGCTGCAGCCTTCCATCACCGATACGTAGGCGCTCGGCCCGTCGATGCGCGGCTCGGGCAGGTGGTCGAATTTTTCGATTTCCGGGAACGAGACGTCGACCTGGGGCAGCTTGGTGATGCGCGCGGCGTCGATCATTTCCGGCAGGCGGTGCAGGGTCTGTGGGCCGAAGACCACGTCGACATACGGCGCGCGGTCGCGGATCGCGGCGCCTTCCTGGCTGGCCACGCAACCGCCGACGGCGATCACCATGTCCGGGTTGGCCAGTTTCAATTCGCGCCAGCGGCCCAGCTGCGAGTACACACGGTCCTGGGCCCGCTCGCGGATCGAGCAGGTATTGAGCAGGATCACGTCGGCATCTTCGGCGCGGGCGGTGACTTCCAGGGCCAGGTGTTCACCCAGCAGGTCGACCATGCGCGAGCTGTCGTACTCGTTCATCTGGCAACCGTGGGTTTCGATATAAAGCTTCTTGGCCATGGGAATCGTCAACTGGTGGTAAAGAACCGCGCATTATAGGGGTCATGCCCATCGGTTCCTAGCACTGTGCATCGGGTGCCATGCTATAGTTCGCGCCCTCTTTTATATCCCCCATGTGTTCCTCACCCACCATGACCAAACGTGAAGCTCCAATCTATAAGGTGATTTTCCTCAACCAGGGCCAGGTGTTCGAAATGTACGCCAAGCAGATCTATCAAAGTGATCTGTGGGGCTTCCTGGAAGTGGAAGAGTTCGTCTTTGGCGAGCGCACGCAGCTGGTCGTCGATCCGGGCGAGGAAAAACTCAAGGCCCAGTTCGAAGGCGTGGTGCGCAGTTTTGTGCCGATGCATTCGATCGTGCGCATCGATGAAGTCGAGCGCCTGGGCACGCCGAAGATCAGCGAAGCCCGAGGCATGAGCAATGTCATGCCATTTCCGATGCCGATGCCTGAGAAATAGGCTGGGTGTCAGGGCAGGGGTGAGAAGGGCGAGCGCCCATCGGCACTCTGCAGTTCCAGCAGGTAGTTGCGGAAAATCTGCCCCAGTACCTGGGTGGCCACTTCCAATTCATCGCGTTGCATGTGCTCGGCGACTTCGTCGGCGGTGTCCAGCGCGTCTTCGGCGCCATTGACCGCGGCCATTTTCAGGACGATATAGGCCTGGACGTTATTGGCCGGCACGCCTTCGCCTTTGAAGAACATGGTGCCCAGCTGGAATTGCGCCTGCGCGTGGCCCTGCAACGAGGCTTTCTCGAAGTAGCTCAAGGCTTTGTTGAGGTCGCGGGCGGGGTTCTTGCTGTCGTGGTAGTACTCGCCCAACTCGTATTGCGCCTGCGCATCCCCACCGTCGGCCTGTTTCTGACACGCGCTCAGGGATTCGGCCTGGCTGTCTGGCTGGGTATTGAGGGTGCAACGACCCATCGCTGGGATTAACAACGAGTTGCCGCCTGCCTGGGCATATGCCAGCAGCGGCTGAAGGAGCAACAGGCAGCCCAGTACCAGGGTGCGGCCGGTGCGTTTCATGGGAATCGACTTACCTCTGACGGGGCGCGCGGATCCTCACGGGATCCAATAAGCGCGCATTATGAAATAAGCAGGCCTCTGCTTACAAAGTCTTTACTCGTTTTTCTGCTGCTTGGGCAAGTTATCTGCCGGATTGCAGGTAAATTCTCGGAAAAATAAGGAAATCTCTGTAAGCAAAGTAGCAAATCTGACGCCGCCCACAGCGACGTCAGGTTTTTGCACCGGTTTATTTCAGTGCGGCGAAGGCGCGTTCGGCGGCATCCAGGGTCAGTTTCAGCTCGGCATCGCCATGGGCGATCGAGGTGAAGCCCGCTTCAAAGGCGCTCGGCGCCAGGTACACGCCGCCCTCCAGCATCAGGTGGAAGAAGCGCTTGAACAGGTCGGCATCGCTGCCCATCACATCATCAAAGGTGACGATGTCATCGGCGCCGCTGAAGTACAGGCCAAACATGCCGCCCGCTTGCGTGGTCACGAACGGGATACCGGCTGCATCGGCGCGCTGCTGCAGGCCGTCCAGCAGGCGGCTGGTGTAATCGGTCAGCTCGGCGTGGAAGCCCGGGCGGCTGATCAGGCGCAGGGTAGTCAGGCCCGCCGCCATGGCCAGCGGGTTACCCGAGAGTGTGCCGGCCTGGTACACCGGGCCCAGCGGCGCGATGTGCTGCATGATTTCGCGCTTGCCACCGAAGCAGCCTACCGGCATGCCGCCACCGATGATCTTGCCGAACGTGCTCAGGTCCGGCGTGACGCCGTAGTGCGCCTGGGCTCCGCCGAGGGCAACGCGGAAGCCGGTCATCACTTCGTCGAAAATCAGCACCACGCCGTGCTTGTCGCATTGTTCGCGCAGGCCTTCCAGAAAGCCTGGGGCGGGCGGCACGCAGTTCATGTTGCCGGCCACCGGCTCGACGATGATGCAGGCCACGTCCTGGCCGACTTCGCTGAGCATCTGCTCGACGGCGCCGATGTCATTGAACGGCAGGGTCAGGGTGTGTTTGGCGAACGCTGCCGGTACACCGGCCGAGCTGGGTACGCCTTGGGTCAGCGCGCCGGAACCGGCTTTGACCAGCAGGCTGTCGGAGTGGCCGTGGTAGCAGCCTTCGAACTTGATGATGCTGTCGCGGCCGGTGAAACCACGGGCCAGGCGAATCGCGCTCATGGTGGCTTCGGTGCCGGAACTGACCATGCGCACCATCTCCATCGACGGCACGATGCTGCATACCAGGTCGGCCATCTCGGTTTCCATGGCGGTCGGCGCGCCGTAGGACAGCCCGTGTTCCAGCTGCTTGCGCACTGCGTCCAGCACGTCCGGGTGGCTGTGGCCGAGGATCATCGGCCCCCAGGAGCCGACGTAATCCACGTAGCGCTTGTCGTCTTCGTCGGTGACGTAGGCGCCTTCGGCATGCTTGAAGAACAACGGCGTGCCACCCACGCTCTTGAACGCACGCACGGGGGAGTTCACACCGCCGGGGATGTGTTTCTGGGCATCGGCAAACAGGGTTTCTGAACGAGACATGATCGGGCTCTCTAAACTGAAATTTTAAGAAGGTCGTTGAAGGCGCGGGCGCGACGCGTGACTTCCTGGGTGCTGTCGGCACCGAACAGGCCGTGGACCACGGCCAGCAGGTCGGCACCATGGGCTACCAGCGGTTCGGCGTTCTCCAGGGTGATGCCGCCGATCACGCAGATCGGCACGTGCAGGCGCTTGCGGGCCTCGGCGAGCATTTCAACGCTGGCGGCCGGAGCGCCCGGCTTGGTGTTGGAATTGAAGAAGCGGCCGAAGGCGACATAACTGGCGCCTTCCTTCGCCGCCTGTTCGGCCAGTTCGATCTGGCCGTGGCAGGTGGCGCCGATGATTGCCTTGGAGCCGAGCAGCGCACGAGCCGGCGTCAGGGGGCCGTCGGTCTGGCCCAGGTGCACGCCGACGCCCAGGCGCGCGGCCAAGTCAAAGTCATCATTGATAATAAGCTGGGTCTTGTAGCGCGAGCACAGCTCCCGCAGTTTTTCCGCTTCGCGCAGGCGCCGGGCTTCGTCGCTGCTTTTGTCGCGGTATTGCAGCAGGGTCACGCCACCGTCCAATGCCGCTTCGACGTAGGCGAGGAACTTGCCGGCCAACAGTTGGCTGTCGGTAATGGCGTAAAGGCCACGTAGTTTCATCGGGCAGGCCTCTTGCTTTTAAGAGCAGAAAGTTACGAGCAGAAATCCAGCGGCAGCCGGCGCGGTACAAACTGGCCCTGGCCGAGTTGTTCGGCGTCACGCAGGGTGCGCCAAGTGTAGTTAAGTGCCGACTGCACCGCACTCACCAGCCCTTCGCCTTGGGCGATCCGTCCGGCCAGGGCGCTGGCCAGGGTGCAGCCCGAACCGTGATAGCTGCCGGGCAGGCGCTGGCAGGTAAAGGTCTGGCGCGTGCCATCACGGCTGTAGAGACGGTTGTGCACTTCGTGTTCATCGCCATGGCCGCCGGTGATCAACAGGTGCTTGATAAACGGCAACAGCTTCTCGGCGCATTCGTCGGCGGTGCCCTCGGGCAGTTCGGCGAGGATGCGGGCTTCAGGCAGGTTCGGCGTGGCGATCAGCGACAACGGCAACAACCGCTCGCGCATGGCGTAGCCGACTTCGTCCTTGCCCAGGCTGCCACCGCCGCCGGCGCGCAGCACCGGGTCGCACACTACCGGCAGGTGCGGGTGCGCCTGCAGCAGTTCGACCACGGTGTCGACCATCGCGGTGGAGCCGAGCATGCCCAGCTTGACCGCCGCCACTTCGGAGTCGCCGAGCACGGCATTGGCCTGGGCCAGTACCCACTCACGGTCGAGCACGCGAAAATCGCTGACATTGACGGTGTTCTGCACGGTCAGGGCGGTGACGGCTGGAGCCGCATGGCACCCCTGGGCGAGCAGGGCTTCGATATCTGCCTGCAAGCCGGCGCCACCACTGGGATCATGGCCGGAGAGACAGAGGACAACGGGGCGAGAGCTGTAGATATTCATGGTGCGCGAGCTTACCACCAAACGCTTTTGGCGGGGCCGTCGGGCGATGGTTGAATTTTGGCCTGAAAGCACCGCTTTTTTGGCGTTTCGTCGGCCGCTGAAACGCGCTGAAAGCCTTGTTCTAGAGCCTTTCAAAAAATTATTTCAATGGTGTCCAATGGCCTTTAGCGGCTATGCTAAAGTGGATCCAAACAACTTACTGTACCGCCGGTGTACGTCTTCTCAAAAGGAATGGGGGGCTTTTGACATAACCGGACAGGCCACGCTGGGGCTCTATGCGCTATTTTCTGATTCTATTGTTGTGCGGGCTGCCGATGCTCGCCAGCGCCATTGAGTTCAACCAGGACACCCGAAGCCTGCCGCTGGGCCGAGCCATGCAAGTGCTCGAAGACCCAACCGATGCCCTCACCATCGCCGAAGTAAGCTCCCCCGCCTACGCTGCGCAATTCAAGCACCATGACAAAGCCACCCTCAATGCCGGCTATTCGCGGTCGGTGTTCTGGCTCAAGGTCGACCTGCATTACATGGCCAAAGACCCCCGCGCACCGCGCACCTGGTTCCTGGAGTTGGCTTACCCACCGCTGAATCATCTGGACCTGTACCAGAACGATGGCACCGGCAACTATCGGCTGGCCATCCGCACCGGCAGTGCGCTGCCTTTTTCCAGCCGTGAAGTCAGCCAGAGCAACTACCTGTTCAAGCTCAATTTTGTGCCTGACCAGCAGCAAACACTCTACCTGCGCCTGCAAAGTGAGGGCTCGATCCAGGCGCCGCTGACGCTCTGGTCCGGCACCGCTTACCTGGAGCAACAACCGTTGCGCCTGTCTGTGCTTGGGGTGATCTACGGCGTATTGCTGGGGATGCTGGTCTACAACCTGTTCATCTACCTGAGCGTGCGCGACACCAGCTACCTGTATTACATCCTCTATATCGCCTCGTTTGGCCTGTACCAACTCTCGGTCAATGGCGTGGCGGTGCAGTACTTCTGGCCCAACAACCCGTGGTGGGCGAATGCGGCGGTGCCGTTGCTGATCGGTTCGGCGGCGCTGTTCGGCAGCCTGTTCGCCCGTAGCTTCCTGCATACCGCGCAGCACAGCCGCTGGCTCAACCGGGTCTTGCTGACACTGGCGGTGTGCGGCGGCGTAGTGATGGCGCTGGCGCTGCTGACCAGCTACGCCCTGGCCTTGCGCCTGGCCACCGGCCTGGCGCTGGTATTCACCGTGACCATCTTCGTCGCCGCCATCAAGGCCTGGTACTGCGGCCAGCGGGTGGCGCGGTATTTCATCATCGCCTGGTCGGCGTTCCTGCTGGGCGGGGTGGTGAACACGCTGATGGTGCTGGGCTACCTGCCCAATGTGTTCCTCACCATGTACGCCAGCCAGATCGGCTCGGCGATTGAAGTGGCACTGTTATCCCTGGCCCTCGCCGACCGCATCAATGGCATGCGTGAGCAACAGGCGCAGATCCTGTTCGATGCCAGCCAGAAGCTCGAAGTGCTCAACCAGCAACTGGCCCGCAGCAACCGTCTCAAGGATGAATTCCTCGCGACGCTGACCCACGAACTGCGCACGCCCATGAACGGTGTGATCGGCTCCCTTGAGCTGATGCAAACGGTGCCGTTGGACGATGACCTGGCGCAGTACCAGCAAACTGCCGCCGGTTCGGCACGGGACATGATGCGCATGGTCAATGGCATCCTCACGCTCACCGAATTGCAGGCCGGGCGCCTGAGTGCCCAGCCTCGGGTGTTCAGCCTGCGCGGCGTGCTCGACACCTTGCGCCAGCAATTCAACGCCAGCGCCCAAGGCAAAGGCCTGGCATTTTCCATTGATGTGGCCGATGAGCTGCCGGACCGTGTGGTGGGCGACGTCGACAAACTGGTCCAGTGCCTGGATTGCTTGCTGGACAACGCTTTCAAGTTCACCCGCGAAGGCTCCGTGCGCCTGCGCGTGGTAGGTGTGCCTCACAGTGACGGTGGTGTGCGCCTGAGCTTCATTGTTACCGACACCGGTATTGGTTTCGCCTTCCTCGACGAGGCCACCTTGTACCAGCGCTTTTTCCAGCTCGATGGCTCCATGACCCGCGAATACGGCGGCCTGGGTATCGGCCTGGCCATCTGCCGGCAATTGATCGAGTTGTTGGGCGGGCGCCTTACCCATCATTCCGAGCCGCACAAGGGCAGCCGCTTCCAGCTGGACGTGAAAGTCAGCCCGGTGCCGCCCGAGGCAAAACCGGCGCCCGATCGGCAGCGCGCGCCCCAGGACTGCGCGGTATTGCTGGTGGATGACAACAGCGTCGGCCAGTTGGTGGTGCGCGGCATGTTGCTCAAGCTGGGTTACCGAGTGAAAACCGTGGACAGTGGTCCGGCTGCGTTGGCGGCCTTGCAGGGGCAAAACTTCGACGCCGTCTTGTTGGACATACCTGAAGGCGGTTTCTCGTTGTGTTGTCAGATTCGTGCGCTGCCTGGCGGCAGTGAATTGCCGGTGATCGCCTTGAGTACCTCGCTGAATACCTCCGAGCGCGAGCGCTGCCATGGCGTCGGCATCACCGAGCGCCTGGCCAAGCCGGTGCGCTTCGAGGCGTTAGAGGCGGTACTGGAGCGCCACTTGTTAAACGCGTTAGACGGCGAACGCGCCGGGCATTCGGCGCGTATGCCACTTTTTTAACCCGGATGACGGTGCTTAACTGAAAAAACCGGCCTCAATCGATCTGCGCCTTTATGGGTAGGTGTGCATTCGACAGGGCCTTTTTTCCAGGAGGCCCGTCATGAACCTGCATCAGTTCGCCGAAACCCACGACGTCACCAACCAGCCGCCCTCCTTGGACGGCACCAACCTGTACCGCATCGACGTGCCGCTGCAAGAGTGGTCGCGGCGCTTTGGCGCCGGCTGGGCGCAGGCGCGCATCGATGCGTACGGGGTGTTGGCTGGCGGGCCGCTGATGGAGGCCGGGTTCCTGGCCAACCAGAACAAACCGGTGTTCAGCAGCCATGACCGGTATGGCCATCGCATCGATCTGGTGGAGTTTCACCCGGCCTACCACGAGCTGATGCGCACTGCGGTCGAGCATGGCCTGCCGTCGCTGCCGTGGGCCCATCCACAATCCGGCGCCCATGTGGCGCGTGCTGCCATGACCTACCTGCACAGCCAGGCTGAGGCCGGCACCGGCTGCCCGCTCACCATGACCTTCGCCTGCGTCCCGGCCCTGCGCCTGCAACCCGACCTGGCGAAGACCTGGCTGCCGAAAATCCTCAGCACCCAATACGACCCGCGCAATGTCGGCATTGCCCACAAGACCGGTGCAACCATCGGCATGGCGATGACCGAGAAACAGGGCGGCACCGACGTGCGCGCCAACACCACCCGCGCCTATCCGGTGGGCGCGGGCGGGCCTGGGCAAGCCTATGAACTGGTGGGCCACAAGTGGTTCTGCTCTGCGCCGATGTGCGATGCCTTCCTGACTCTGGCCCAGACCGACAAAGGCCTGACCTGTTTCCTGCTGCCCCGGCACCGCCCGGATGACACCCGCAACGAGTTCTACATCCAGCGGCTGAAAAACAAACTGGGCAACTGCTCCAACGCCTCCAGTGAAGTGGAGTTTCGCGGGGCCCTGGCCTGGATGATCGGTGAAGAGGGGCGTGGCGTGCCGACCATCATCGAGATGGTCGCCATGACCCGTTTCGATTGCATGGTGGGCTCCAGCGCCTTGATGCGCCAGGCGTTGACCCAGGCCAGCCATCATTGCGCCCATCGTCTGGTGGGTGGTCGCGTACTCAGCGAGCAACCGCTGATGCAAAACGTGCTGGCCGACCTGGCCCTGGAAAGCGAAGCCTCGCTGGCCTTGAGCATGCGCATGGGCTGCGCCCTGGACAACCTGGGCGATGAGCGGGAAGCCAAGTTCGCTCGGCTGGTGACGGCGGTGGGCAAGTATTGGATCTGCAAGCGCGCCCCGGCGATGATCAACGAAGCCGCCGAATGTATGGGCGGTGCGGGCTACGTGGAGGACAGCATTCTGCCGCGTTTGTACCGTGAGGCACCGGTGAATTCGACGTGGGAAGGTTCCGGCAACGTGCAATGCCTGGACGTGCTGCGCGCACTGTCCAAAGAGCCCGGCGTGCTGGAGGCGTTGTTTGTCGAACTCGGTGATGGGCATGGCGACAAGCAGCTGGCGCGGCACATCGAGCAACTGAAGTCGGCGTTCATGGACACCCAGGACATCCAGTACCGCGCGCGGCAGTTGACCGAGGATATTGCTGTGGCGCTACAGGCCAAGTTGTTGCTGGAGGCCGGTCATGCGGCGGTCAGCGATGGCTTTATCGCCAGCCGTTTGGGCCAGTCGTCTGGCCGGGCATATGGCACCTTGCCGCGAGGCGTTGATGTCGAAGCCATCGTCGCGCGCTCAAGCCCCACTGTCTCTGAATAAACACGGTCCAAATGTGGGAGGGGGCTTGCTCCCGATGGCTGAGAGTCAGTCAGCCTATCTATAAACTGACCCACCGCTATCGGGAGCAAGCCCCCTCCCACAGGGATTGCAGCAATCTTGAGAGGGCACTCCAATTCAAGGTTTGCGTCTGACAGGGATACAGGCAAGATAAAGGCCTGCAAGTCAGAACACAGGATGCTTACCGTGACCGAAGCTTTTGTTGTCGTTCAAACCGCCGAAGAGGCCGTGGATCGGCTGGCGGCCCTGCATGAGCGTGCCACCGGCGCGCTCAATCAAGCCCTCAAGCAATACCTTAAGGACCGCGTCGAACCCGACGCCGCACAACGTGCGCTGTTTCGCTACCCGGAACTGCGCCTGACTTACCACTGCCACGGCGAAGTCCCACAGACTACCCGGGCGTATGCCAAGGTCCAGCTACCGGGGACCTACAGCGTTACCGTTACTCATCCTGCGGCGTTCCGTAAGTATTTGCTGGAACAACTGGTGCCGCTGATGCACGACTTCACCGTGACCGTGGAAGTGGGCGTCAGCCAGCAGAACATTCCGTACCCCTACGTGGTGGAGCAGGGCGACGAACTGGCCGGCTCCGGTGTGACCGCCGCGACCTTGGCGCGCGTGTTCCCCAGCACCGACCTGTCGGCCGCCACCGATGGCATCGCCGACGGCCTCTACGACTGGGAAAACACCGACCCGCTGCCGCTGGCGCTGTTCGATGCGGCGCGCGTGGACTTTTCCCTGCGCCGGCTGGTGCATTACACCGGCAGCGACTGGCGCCATGTGCAGCCGTGGATCCTACTGACCAACTACCACCGCTATGTCGACCAGTTCATCCTGCATGGCCTGGAACAACTGCGCAGCGACCCGCGTTTTATCCGCATGGTGCTGCCGGGCAACGTCATCATCGACAAGAGCATGGACCACGGCGAAGCCTCGGCGATTGCCGCGGGCGTGGTGTGGCACCGCTACCAGATGCCGGCCTATCACCTGCAGGCCAGCGATGGCCACGGCGTGACCTTGGTGAACATCGGTGTCGGCCCGTCCAACGCCAAGAACATCACCGATCACCTGGCGGTGCTGCGTCCACACTGCTGGCTGATGATTGGCCACTGTGGCGGCCTGCGCCAATCCCAGACTATCGGCGACTACGTACTGGCCCACGCCTATATGCGCCGCGACGGGATTCTCGATCGGGTGGTACCGCCGAACATTCCGATCCCGGCCCTGGCCGAAGTGCAGATGGCCTTGCAGCAGGCGGCGGCGAATGTCACCGGTGAGAAAGGCGAAGAGCTGAAAAAACGCCTGCGTACCGGCACCGTGCTGACCTACGACGACCGCAACTGGGAGCTGCGTTGGGCCCAGGAACGACCGTTGATCAACCTCTCCCGCGCCGTGGCGGTGGACATGGAAAGCGGCACCATCGCCGCCCAAGGCTACCGCTTGCGCGTACCGTACGGCACCTTGCTGTGCGTGTCGGACAAGCCGCTGCACAGTGAGATCAAGCTGCCGGGCTCGGCCAACGCGTTCTATGAACGTGCGGTCAGCCAGCATTTGAAGATCGGCATCGAGGCGGTGGACTTGTTGCGCACCGAACTCAATTCGCTGCACTCGCGCAAACTGCGCAGCTTCGACGAGCCGCCGTTCCGCTAAGCGGTTGGGATGGTTATTTAGCGGTCAGGCCACTAGCATTGTCGGTCCTGACCGTTAGATGTTCCTTTGCCATGTCCCGTCCCAGCCGTCCCGATCCGCGCCGCCCTGGCGTGAAACCTCCGTATTCTGCCGCGCGCCGTGTTGCCAAGGCGCCACCGGCCGAGCCGAAGTTGATCCTGTTCAATAAACCCTTCGATGTGCTGACCCAGTTCAGCGACGAAGGCGGGCGCGCGACGCTCAAGGATTTTATCGACATCCCCGGCATCTACCCGGCAGGCCGCCTGGACCGTGACAGCGAAGGCCTGTTGCTGCTGACCAACGATGGCCAGTTGCAAGCGCGTATCGCCGATCCCAAGCACAAGCTGGCGAAAACCTACTGGGTGCAGGTGGAGGGCGAACCCACCGAAGAGTTGCTGCAACGCCTGCGCGAGGGGGTAGAACTCAACGACGGCAAAACCCTGCCCGCCGAGGCCCGGCGTTTGGATGAGCCTGAGTTGTGGCCGCGCAACCCGCCGGTGCGCTTTCGCAAAAACCTACCGACTTACTGGCTTGAGCTGGTGATTCGAGAGGGGCGTAACCGCCAGGTACGACGCATGACCGCCGCCGTGGGCCTGCCGACCTTGCGTCTGGTGCGGGTGCGTATCGGCGATTGGACAATCGACGGCCTGGACCAAGGCCAATGGAAGGAAGTCCCGGCGCGTTTATAAAGCGCCGGACTCGATCAGGCCGATCACCACGCTCTTGATGATGAACGCGGCCACGCCCAGGCCCAGCACGAAAAACAGGATGAACGAGCCAAAGCGCCCGGCCTTGGATTTCTTCGCCAGGTCCCAGACGATAAAGCCCATGAAAATGATCAGGATAGTGACCAGGCCGGTCATCATCCATTCTTCGAACAGGGCGGGGTCGATGTTGTTCATGGGCTCTTCCAACGGGGCAGGCGGCAAGTATACGGCAGTGCCACAGGCGCAACATTGACCTGGATCGAAGTGCGTTCCAATTGTGGGAGGGGGCTTGCTCCCGATGGCGGTGTGTCAGTCAGCTAATCTGTGGCTGACGCACCGTCATCGGAGCAAGCCCCCTCCCACAGTTGACCTTCACCGATCTTAAGTACGCAGGTGGGTCAGCGGCAATTCGGTGCTGTTGAGCACCTGGTTCAGCACAAAGCTCGACCGCACGCTGGTCACGCCTTCAATGCGAGTGAGGTGGCCCAGCAGCAGTTTTTGATAGTGGTCCATGTCCGGCACCACCACTTTCAACTGATAGTCCGCATCCATCCCCGTCACCAAACTGCACTCCAGTACCTGGGGCAGGGTGCGGATGGCCGCTTCGAAGTTCTCGAAGCGCTCGGGAGTGTGGCGGTCCATGCCGATCAGCACATAGGCCGTGAGGCTCAGGCCGAGCATCTTGCGGTCGAGCAGGGCGACCTGGCGCGCGATGTAGCCGTCGTCTTCCAACTGCTTGACCCGGCGTGAGCAGGGCGAAGGCGACAGGCCGATACGCTCGGCCAACTCCTGGTTGGAGATCCTCGCGTCGCGCTGCAATTCCGCCAAAATACTCAAGTCGTATCGGTCAAGCTTGCTCATCGGGTTGGCCTTTGTCGTAACTATTGCGGTGAATTATCCATGAAGGGTTAAAAATTGCGCAAGCACTGTTTATTGACGCAATCTTCGCAATCATCTGTCGGGCGCGGGCCTGTATCTTTATCAACAGAATCACCGCCTGGACAACAGTCCACAGCAGCTCGCCCAATCAGGCTTGCTGCGGCCGCCACCCCAGCAGGGTTGAGCCGGCCTCCAGGCTGCACACTGTCCACAAGACGGCGTGAGGTGAGCCAACGTCAAAAGCGTTGAGCACGGACGAAGTTCTCAAGGGGTGGCCGACGGGTCACCCCTTTTCTTTTGCCTTAAGAAAATTGTTCTCGTGACTGATAACCTGTCTCAGAACCGGGCGAGGCTTTTCCAGTCTCATCTATGAGGCTGGACGTTCTAGGCCCTTATCCGCAGTGAGGAATAGCATGAAGCGCATCTGGCGTATGGCAGGTGTAGGTTTGCTGATGGTCACCGTCGGCACGCAAGTGATGGCCGAAGACCCGCGCCCTGAAGGGGGCGGCCAGCATGAAAGAGGGCCGGAGGGCGGTCGGCAAGGTCAAGGTAACGAACAGCCGCGCCCACAAAATAACCAGCCGCGCCCACAGAACAATCAACCACGGCCGGAAAACAATCAGCCACGTCCACAGAACCCGCATTTTGATCGCGCCGAGCAACAGCAGCACGGTGGCGGACAGGAGCAAGGCCGCTCGCAAGGTGCCGAACAGCCTCGCCCAGCACCGCAGCCTGCGAATAACCTGCCGATCCAGGGTCGCCCCGATACCGTGCGCCAGACCCAGGAGCCGCGTCAGGGTTACTACCGTGACATTCCTCGACGCAACGACGACAACCGGAATTGGGAGGCCGGTGGCCCCGGCTCGCGTCCGGGCAACAACGGTGGCGGCTATAACAACGGCCATCCCGGCGATAACCGCTGGCCTGGCCGCCCCGATGGGCATGGCAATGGCTGGGGCCCCGGCCCGCAATATCGTCCCGGTTATACCGTCGACCGCTTCCCCGACCGCAATTACCGCGTGCCGTACCGTGGCCAGGATTACTTCTTCTCCGGCGGCTACTGGTACCGCCCTCAAGGCCCGCGCTATGTGGTCGTGGCGCCGCCGTATGGCATCCGTGTGCATTACTTGCCGGACTACGCGCGCGAAGTGTGGGTCGGTGGCTCGCTGTTGTTCCTGGCCGCCGGCGCCTACTACGCCTACGAACAAAGCACCCAGCAATACGTGGTGGTGCAACCGCCGACGCAAGTGCCAGCGCCGCAGCCAGCACCGCAAGGCAATGGTTATGACGTGGTGGCCTATCCCACCAACGGGCAGTCACCGGCGCAAGTCCAGCAGGATGGTTACGACTGTTATCGCTGGGCGGTGCAACAAAGCGGCTTCGACCCGCAGGCGGTCACCTACGCCCCTGACCCGGCGGTGGTGCAAACCTACCGCCAGGCCCAGGGCAACTGCCTGAGCAGTCGCGGGTATCAGGTGCAATAGAGGCAGCTGCAAGCTTCAAGCTTCAAGCTTCAAGCTTCAAGCTTCAAGCTTCAAGTTTTTAGCTTCAGGCTTGCGGCTTATAGCTTGCAGCGTGTACCTGATCCGCAGGATCCGCATGCACCAGCACTTCGGCGCGCGGGTAGGCTGCGTGAATGGCATCGGCGGCCTGGTCGCTGATGCCGTGGGCCACTGACAGCGTCAACTCCCCCGGCAACTCCAGGTGCAACTGCACAAACCAATGGTTGCCGGAGATGCGCGTGCGCAAGTCATGGGCTCCCAGCACCCCCGGTACGCCTCGGGCCAGTTCCAGCATGTGCTGGCTGACGTCCGGCGGCAGTTCCTCGTCCATCAACACCGCAAAGCTTTCCTTGGCGATCTGGATCGCGCTCCACAAAATGTAGGCGGCGATGCCCAGGCCGAACCAGGCGTCGACCTGATGAAAGCCCATGCCCGCCAGCACCAACGCCACCAGGATGCTGCCGTTGAGCAGCAGGTCAGAGCGATAGTGCAGCGAATCCGCCCGCACGGCGCTGGAGCCGGTTTCGCGCACAACCCGGTGTTGCAGCATCAGCAGTGCCACGGTCAGCACCAGGGAAAACACGATCACCCCAATGCTCAGCCATGGCGCGCCGACCGGTTCCGGATGCTGCAAACGCTCGTAGGCCTGCAAGGCGATCAATACCGCACTGCCGCCAATAAACAACGCCTGGGCCATGCCCGCCAGCGACTCTGCCTTGCCGTGACCATAACGATGATCGTCATCGGCCGGGCGCAGGGCGTAATGCACCGCCAGCAGGTTCAGCAGCGAGGTCACGCCATCGAGCAGGGAGTCGGTCAATCCGGCGAGCATGCTCACCGAGCCGCTGAGCCACCAGGCGATGGCCTTTGTAACGATCAGCGCACAGGCCACACCCACCGAGGCGCGGGTGGCCAGGCGTAACAGCCGGGCGTGTTCGGGACTGCTGGTCATAAACGTTCCTTAGGCGGCGGGTTGCAGGCCCAGGGACGCAAGTTGTTGCACGCTGCCCTTAAACTGGATCATGCGCGGGTCGTCCAGCGGCAGGGTGCGGCCGGTTTCCTTCTGGATGATGCTTTGCAGCTTGGCGTTGTCGACCTTACCGTCGGCGCCGATGGCTTCGTGGAGTTTTTCCGGGTCGACCTGGGCGGTCTTGCCGGGTTCGAAGTAGATCGCGCCCGTGGCGAAGTCGACGCCGAATGCGATCAAGCCAGGGATCACGTAGAACAACAGGCCCACGGCATCGAGCACGGCAATGGTCGGGTCGATCTTGCCGTCGATCTGGCCACGGCGGTCCGGGTAGAAAATCGAACCGCAGGCCGTCAGTTGGCTCAGCAGGGTGACGGCGAGGACACCGCCGATGACACGGGAAGCGATACGCATGGAGACTCTCCTGAACACGGTTGAGAGGGGACTATATAGCACTGCCATTGAGACCATCATCGGCATCCGGCAGTTCGCCGTTATACTCGCCGCTCTGCTTTGGAGCCAGTATGAATTCGTTGCCAATCGATGATGTTTTACCCGCCCTGCGTGACGCCTTGGCGAATCGCCATGAAGCCGTGCTGGAAGCGCCGCCCGGCGCCGGTAAAACCACCCGCGTACCCTTGGCCTTGTTGAATGAGCCTTGGCTGGCCGGGCAGACCATCCTGATGCTCGAACCCCGGCGTTTGGCCGCTCGCGCCGCCGCGGAACGGTTGGCCAGCGAACTGGGCGAAAAGGTCGGTGAAACCGTCGGCTATCGCATCCGCCTCGACAGCAAGGTCGGGCCCACTACGCGTATCGAAGTGGTCACCGAAGGCATCCTCACCCGCCGTCTGCAGGACGACCCGGCACTGGACGGTGTGGGCTTGCTGATCTTCGACGAATTCCACGAGCGCAGCCTCGACGCCGATCTGGCGCTGGCCCTGAGCCTGAACGGCCGCGATGTGTTTCGCGACGAGCAACCGCTGAAAATCCTGCTGATGTCCGCTACCCTCGAAGGCGAGCGCCTGGCCAGCCTGCTGGACGACGCGCCGATCCTGCGCAGCCAGGGGCGCATGTTCCCGGTGCAGATGCGCTGGGGCCGACCGTACCAGCCCGGTGAATTCATCGAGCCGCGCGTGGTGCAAACCATCCTCGAAGCCCTGCACGATGAAACCGGCAGCGTGCTGGTGTTCCTACCGGGCCAGGCGGAAATTCGCCGGGTCAACCAGCAACTGGCCGACGCCCTGGGCGATCGCAGCGATGTGTTGCTGTGCCCGCTGCATGGCGAACTGGACCTCAACGCCCAGCGCGCGGCCATCGATCCTGCCCCTGCCGGTAAACGCAAAGTGGTACTCGCCACCAACATTGCCGAGACCAGCCTGACCATCAACGGCGTACGCGTGGTGATCGATGCCGGGTTGGCGCGCGTGCCGCGCTTCGACCCCGGCAGCGGCATGACCCGTCTCGACACCCAGCGCATCTCCCGCGCCAGCGCCACCCAGCGCGCGGGCCGGGCCGGGCGATTGGAACCGGGGGTGTGTTATCGGTTGTGGTCCGAAGACCAGCATGAAGGCCTGGCCGCGTATGGCAGTGCTGAAATCCTTGCGGCTGATCTTGCAGGTTTGGCCCTGCAGCTGGCGCGCTGGGGCGTCACGCCCACGCAGCTGGTTTGGCTCGACGTGCCACCGACCGCCGCGTATGCCCAGGCCCAGGATTTGCTGGTGCGCCTCGGGGCTCTGAATGAAGAAAAACTCACCGCTCATGGCCAGAAGATGGCCGAGTTGCCGGCCCATCCACGCATCGCCCATTTGCTGCTGCGCGGGCAGGACCTGGGGCTGGCGGCCACGGCCTGTGATGTCGCGGCACTGTTGGGCGAGCGCGATATTTTGCGCGGCGGCGGCGCCGATTTGCACAGCCGCCTGGCGCTGATGTCCGGCGAAGAGCGCGCGCGCGGTACTCAAGGTGGCGTGCAGCGCGCCAAGCAACTGGCACGGCAATACCGTGGCTATTTAAGGGGCAAGGCGACTCAGCCGGTGGCCGACCCCGACCACCCGCGCTGGCTCGGTGCCTTGCTGGCGCTGGCCTACCCGGACCGTGTCGCCCAGCAACGTCGCCCCGGTGGTGCCGAATACCGCTTGGCCAACGGCCGCGCCGCGCTGTTCGCCGAGGCCGACAGCCTGATGAAACAACCTTGGCTGGTGATCGCCGACCTCGGCAGCCGCCAGGGCCAGCGCGAAGAACGCATCTACCTCGCGGCAGATTTTGACCCGACGCTGTTCGACACGGTCCTCGCCGAACAAGTGCGCAACGTCGATCAACTGGACTGGGACGAGCGCGAAGGCGTGCTGCGTGCCGAACGCCAGCGCAAAGTCGGTGAGCTGGTGCTCAGCCGCGAACCGCTCTCCGGTCTCGACGAATCCGCGCGCAGCCAGGCGCTGGTCAACCTGGTGCGGCGCAAAGGCCTGGAGCTATTACCCTGGACCCCGGAACTGCGGCAATGGCAATCCCGCGTCCTGCTGCTGCGCCAGTTGGACGCCGGCAAAACCAGCGAGTGGCCTGACGTCAGCGACAGCGCCTTGCTCGCCGGCCTGGAGCATTGGCTGATGCCCTATTTGGGCAAAGTCTCGCGCCTGAGTCATTTCGCCAACCTGGATATTTCCAGCTACCTGCACAACCTGTTGCCCTGGCCGCTGCCCCAGCGCCTGGACGAGCTGGCGCCACAGCATGTGAAAGTGCCATCTGGTTCATCGGTGCGTTTGGACTACAGCGAACAACCGCCGATCCTGGCGGTGCGTTTGCAGGAACTGTTCGGCCTGGCCGACACCCCGCGCATTGCCGGCGGGCGCCAGGTGGTGAAGTTGCACCTGCTGTCGCCAGCGCGACGGCCGGTGCAGGTGACGCAGGACCTGGCGAACTTCTGGCGCAGTACCTATGCCGAGGTGAAGAAGGATCTGAAGGGCAGGTATCCCAAGCATTACTGGCCGGATGATCCGCTGATAGCCGAGCCGACCGCGCGCATCAAACCCCGAAAGTCGTAACGCTAAGGATCCCAATGTGGGAGGGGGCTTGTTGTGTGGGTTATTGCGCGGCAGGCAGCAGGAACCGGGCGATCACCGGCATATGGTTGGAAATACGCAACGTATCCTCCTGCCTCACCTTGGCCTCCACTCGCTTGATTCGCGGGCTGTAGAACAGGTAATCCAGCGTACGATCCGGGCCATCGATGCTCGGGTCATTGGGAAAATGCGTCAGCCATTTCTCACGATCAATCCCGCTGGATTGGCTGTTGCTCGGGATCATCGGGTACTTGTCCCACAATAAATGCAGCTCACTGTCCGGCGAATACTGCCCGCGCTTACCCGCATCCAAACGCAGGAATTGCCCCAGGGGCAGCAGGTTGAAATCGCCGCCGATCAGCCAGGGCGTGCCACGGCCTTCGAACTTGTCCAGCAACTTCACCGTGGTTTGTACCTGTTCCTGCACCGCGCTGCGCCCAGGCGCGTCACCGTCCAGGCGGGTATTGAGCACCGCCAGTTGGCCGCCGTCGCTCAGCGGCAGGTAGGTCAACAGCAAGGCCGGCTTGGGTTGGAACTGGCGGCTGATGATATTGGCCTCGGGTGCCGGCAATTGCAGGCGTTCGGCGTGTTCGATCTGGTAGCGGCTCAGGGTCGCCAGCTTGCGGCCGACGCTGCCGAAGATATGCCGGTCGGGCACGAAGTCGGCTTTCCAGTCGAAGGCTTGGGCGCTGCATGGGTAGAGGTCGACCAGGCGTTCCTGCAAAAGCGCTAGCTGGTCCTGATAGTGGGAAGGCTTGGCGTTTTCGTCGAGTTCCTGCAAGAGCAGGATGTCGGGTTGTTCGTCACGAATCACCCGCGCCACTTCGTCGAGGCTGACGGCCATGTCTTCAACGGTGGGGCGTTCGTCCGGGCCGCTGCCGTCGGCGGTGTCGTACCAGAACACGTAGTTCTTGCCGGCCAGGTATTGCACGTTCCAGGTCATGACCTTGAGCGCCTGCCCCGGCAACAGGGTCGGCGCACGGGGCGCGACGCAGCTGACGGGCAGGGTTTCCTTGGCGGCGGGGCGCCAGGTCAGGCTGTAGATCAGGGCCGTCAGCAGGCCCGCAACGATCAGCAGGCCCAGCAGGGTGATGCGCAATAAACGGGTCATCGGCTCGGCTTATGGCGTTTCAGGAGTGGCGTGGAGCATATCACCGCGCGTCGGCATCGCCACCGATCAGCATGAATAAACGGAACAGCACCACGCTGGTGAACAGTTGCAGGAAGCTGTGGGCGCTGTCCATCAGCAGCCCCAGCAGCGGCGCGGGATTGGGATATGCCGCCACACTGGCGCCTTTGAGCAGCCACAGGGGCGTCATCACACACAACAGGCACACCAGGATTCGCCAGAAATGCCCACGGGTCAGGCGCAAACTTTCCTTCATCGCCTCCAGCGCCGGCATGCCGCGCAGCACCAACAGGTACTCGGCGAAGGCCAACACCACCATCAGCCACAGGCCCGGCAGAAAATACAGCGACAGGCCCAGCAAAATCAGAAGGGTGCTCATGGCGGTCAGCAGCGCGAAGCGTGGCCACAGGGTCAGGGCCATGGCCCAGATGTCCTTGGTGCGCGGCGACTCGCCACGGGTGCGGGCGTCAAGGAACAGGATCAACGCGCCGGTGTACAGCGGGTACACCAGCAACCCCACCACCACGCTGTAGCCGGGGAAGGCATCCGGGCCGAGCACATGGTCGAGCACCTGTTGCAGCAGGGCTTCGAGGATCACCAGCGGCAGGCACAGCTGGACGATGGCACCCAGGTTGCCTCGGGTAAAACGGAAGGAGTCGCGCAATACGTCTAACGGATTCATCAGGTTCATCGCAGGCCTAAAAGCAAGGGCAACACTTTAACCGATCATGGCCAGCGGTAAGCAAACGTAAACCTTGAGTAAAGACCATTGAAACAACTGGTAACACCCCCATAACTAGGACGCACCTGGCCTGATCACAGGCAGGACCACGATTTCTACCGGCAATCTAACGAGGTCGCCATGAACAGCGAAGAGCAAACCCTGATCGATGGACTGTTTTCACGGTTGCAGCAAGCCGAAACGGACTCAGCCCCGCGCGATGCGCAAGCAGAAGCACGGATCAAGGAGCACATGACTCGCCAACCGGCCGCCGGGTACTACATGACCCAGTCGATCCTGGTGCAGGAACACGCGCTCAAGAGTCTCGACGCGCAGAACAAGCAACAGGCGCAGCAGATCCAGCAATTGCAGGATGAGTTGCAGCGGGCCAAGTCCGCGCCCCCGGCCCCGGCAAGCAGCGGTGGTTTCCTGTCGAGCATCTTTGGTGGCGGTTCCCGTGACCCGCAACCGGCCCAGAGTGCTCCGGCCTCGTCGGGCGGTGGCTGGCGTGAACCGGCGCGGCCGTCCTTTGGCCAGCCAGCGCCGCAACAGAACTATCAACAGCCACAACAACCTGCCGCAGCCCCCATTGGCAGCGGGTTCCTCGGTGGCGCGATGAAAACCGCCGCGGGCGTGGCCGGTGGTGTGTTGCTGGCCGAAGGTATCAGCAGCCTGTTCAACCACAACTCGCAACAGCCGCAGGTCGTGGAAGAAATCATCCGTGAAGAGCCGGCGCCCGCCAGTGACAACGGCAACTGGGGCAACGACGACCAGAAGTTCGCCGGCAATGACAGCTGGGGCAACGACAATGCCTCGGACAGCTTTGCCGATAGCGACTATTCCGACGATTCTTCCTCCTTCGGCGACGACGATTCCTTCGTCTGACCCTCCCGGTCCGGGGCGCTGAGCCGCCCCGGTCTGATTTTTCCCGGTAACGTTCTCGCGGCTGGCATACTGGCACCCTTTCCGGGCCCGGCGCCTGGCTGTCATGAGGAAGTGCGGTGAAGAAAATTGCAGTGTTCGCCGATGTACAAAACCTCTACTACACCGTCCGCCAGGCCTATGGCTGCCATTTCAACTACGCCGCCCTGTGGGCTGATATCGGCTCGCGTGGGCAGATCGTCGAGGCCTATGCGTATGCCATCGACCGCGGTGACAGCAAGCAGCAGCAGTTCCAGCAGATCCTGCGCAACCTGGGCTTTACGGTAAAACTCAAGCCGTATATCCAGCGCAGCGACGGTTCGGCCAAGGGCGACTGGGACGTGGGCATCACCATCGACATCATGGACGCCGCCGACCACGTCGACGAAATTGTGCTGGCCTCGGGTGACGGCGACTTCGACATGCTGCTCGACCGCATCATCCACAAGCACGGCGTCGAAGCCGTGGCCTACGGCGTACCGGGGCTGACGGCCAACTCACTGATACGTGCCGCCAGCCGCTACGTGCCAATTGAAGGCGCGCTGTTGCTTAAATAAGCGCTGCGGCTCAATACATAAATGGTTAGACGGAGTTGGAACAGGTTTGGAACGTATAGCGGTCATCGACTTTGAAACCACCGGCATCACCCCGAGCAGCCATTGCCGGGCCACGGAAATCGCGGTGGTTATCCTCGAGCGTGGCCAGATCGTGGACCGCTACCAGAGCCTGATGAACGCAGGCGTGCGCGTGCCGGGCTTTATCGAACAACTCACCGGCATCAGCAACGCCATGCTGCGCAGCGCCCCGCCGGCCGAGCGGGTGATGAACGAAGTCAACGAATTCGTCGGCACCACGCCGCTGATGGCGCACAACGCCGCGTTCGACCAGAAGTTCTGGGACTTCGAACTCGGCCTGATCCGCCGCACCCGCCTGCAAAAATTCGCCTGCTCCCTGCTGTTGGCCCGCCGCCTGATGCCGACTGCGCCCAACCACAAGCTCGGCACCCTCAACGCCTACGCGAAACTGCCCCACACCGGCCAGGCTCACCGAGCGCTGGCGGATGCGGAAATGGCCGCCAACCTCACGGCACACCTGGCCCAGGAACTGCGGCGTACCCATGGCTTGCGCGAACTGTCCCACGACCTGCTGTGCACCCTGCAGAAAGTGCCGGCGGCGAAGATCAATGAGCATCTGAAGAAGCATCGCGGGTTCTGACAGAACAACGCCGTTCAAAAAAATGTGGGAGGGGGCTTGCTCCCGATTGCAGTGTGTCAGCCAGTACATCTGGTGACTGACACTCAGCTATCGGGAGCAAGCCCCCTCCCACATTGGTTATCTGTCGTTCATCGAGGCTGCACATCCATCGCCTCACCCGACGAGTGCGCAGTGCCCACCGCGCAGCTCAGCAAATCCGCCGCATTTGCTGGCGATTAAAAACCGCCCTCTAGTATCTGTTCAGTTATTCCGGGGCGAAGAAAAGGACGCTGACTAAATGAGAACTGAGATCAGCGAAAAGGTGATTCAGCTATTCGTCGATATCATCGGTTTCATCGACCGAAGCCAGGTCACGGAGCAAACGGACTTCATCCATGATTTCAAGATTATTGATGACGATTTGACCTGCAAGCGACGCAGGAGGATTGGGATCACATCACCACCATCCAGCAGATAGTCGATTTGATTGTTGAACGCTCGAATTTGCAGTGCGGCCACTGACGCCATCGGGAGCAAGCCCCCTCCCACATTTTGAATGTATTCACAAATCAAACTGTGGGAGGGGGCTTGCTCCCGATGGCGGTAGATCAGCCACCATTTCTGCCATTGGTTTCCAACTGCCCCAACGGCACCCGCCGCTCTATCGCGCTCGACAAAATAATCGAGGTCTTGCTGAACCCGAACTTCGCCAGCCGATTGATCAAACTCTCCAACTCCGGCATCGAGCCCACCGCCGCCTGCATGATCACGCACGGATCGCCCGTCACCCGGTGGCATTCAGTCAGTTCGGGGATTTCGGCCAGTGCGTCATACACCTTCTGGCTGCCATGGTTGGTCAGCCGCAGTTCAATCACGCACTGAATCGGCAAACCCACTTTCGACATATCCACCTTGGCCTGGTACCCGGTGATCACCCCACTGGCTTCCAGCTTGGCCACGCGTTCGGCCACGGCGGGGGCGGAGAGGTTTACCGTGCGGGCCAGTTGCGCGTAGGAGGCGCGGCCGTCTTCGAGCAGGGCGCTGAGGAGCATGCGGTCGTATTTGTCCATGAAAAGGCTCCAGCGCCAGGTGGCTTTCGAAAGTATGGTTTATAGCCTTCATAACCATGCTTTGAAAAGTGTATGGGCGGTTTAAACAGGTTTTGTAACTTATGTTTAAAGACCTGCCTTTTTAGAATAAGCATCTCTTATATCTGCCTTCGAGCTGCCCAATGCCTGGCCCACGTCGCTTTCCTTTACCGTTGATCGCCGCCTTTTTTGCGCTGTATGTCATCTGGGGGTCCACCTACCTGGTGATCCGCATCGGCGTGGACTACTGGCCGCCGTTGTTGTTGGCGGGGATTCGGTTCTGCACGGCGGGTGCGCTGATGTATGGCTACCTCAGATGGCGCGGGGTGCCGGCGCCGACGTGGCCACAATGGAAGGCCGCCGGGATGATCGGCATTTTGCTGCTCGCCTTCGGTAATGGCGGCGTCACGTTGGCCGAACACGCGGGCGTGTCGTCCGGCGTGGCTGCCCTGGCGGTGGCGACCGTGCCGCTGTTCACCTTGCTGTGCGGGTATTTCTGGGGCGCGCGCAACACGCGGTTGGAATGGGCCGGGGTGATCCTGGGGATTGTCGGCATCGCCATGCTCAATATGGGCAGCACCCTGCAATCAAGCCCGGTGGGTGCTGCCTTGTTGTTGTTCGCGGCCGCATCGTGGGCATTCGGGTCAGTGTGGAGTCGGCAGTTGTCGCTGCCCCAGGGCGCGATGGCCAGCGCAGCGGAGATGCTGGTGGCGGGCGTGACATTGTTGATCGGCAGCGCGCTTTCCGGTGAGCACCTGCAGGCCATGCCGCCATTGGAGGGTTGGCTGGCGTTGGCCTACCTGACCGTGTTCGGCTCGATCATCGCCTTCAACGCCTATATGTACCTGCTCAAGCATGTGCGCCCGGCGGCCGCGACCAGCTATGCCTACGTCAACCCGGCCGTCGCAGTGTTGCTGGGGATTGTGTTCATCGGCGAGACCATCGGTTTGGAAGAGGCCCTGGCGATGCTGGTGATTATCAGCGCCGTGCTGTTGATCAGTCTGCCCCAGTGGCGAAAGCCCAAGCCGGAAATAAGGTAAACTGCCGCGCATTACGCCCTTGCGCTGAATTTTTCCTACGGTAAACACATGACTTTCGCCACACTTGGCCTGATCGAACCCTTGCTGCGCGCCCTTGAGACGCTTGGCTACCAGACCCCGACGCCGGTGCAGGCGCAAGCCATTCCGGCGGTGCTGGCCGGTCGCGACCTGATGGCCGCGGCCCAGACCGGCACCGGCAAGACCGCCGGTTTCGCCGTGCCGCTGCTGCAACTGCTGACCATGGAAGGGCCTAAAGTCGCCGCCAACTCGGCGCGCGCGCTGATCCTGTGCCCGACTCGCGAGCTGGCCGAGCAGGTTCACGCCAGCGTTGCCGAATACGCCCAAAACCTGCCGCTCACCACCTACGCGGTGTACGGCGGCGTCAGCATCAACCCGCAGATGATGAAGCTGCGCAAGGGCGTCGACATACTGGTCGCTACGCCGGGCCGCCTGATCGACCTGTTCCGCCAGAACGCGCTGAAACTCAACCAACTGCAAACCCTGGTGCTGGATGAGGCCGACCGCATGCTCGACCTGGGCTTCTCCGAAGAACTGGCGAACATCTACCGCATGCTGCCGAAAAAGCGTCAGACCTTGCTGTTCTCCGCGACCTTCTCCGATGACATCCGCCTGCTGGCCGGACAGATGCTCAACGACCCGCTGACCATCGAAGTCAGCCCGCGCAACGTCGCCGCCAACACCGTGAAGCAATGGGTGGTGCCGGTGGACAAGAAGCGCAAGGCGGAACTGTTTGTGCACCTGATGCGCAAAGGCCGCTGGAAGCAAGTGCTGGTGTTCGCCAAGACCCGTAATGGTGTGGATGCGCTGGTGGATAAGTTGCAGGGCCTGGGCATCAACGCCGACGGCATCCATGGCGACAAGCCGCAAGCCACGCGCCAGCGGGCGCTGGACCGTTTCAAATCGAGCGAAGTGCAGATCCTGGTCGCCACCGACGTCGCCGCCCGCGGCCTGGACATTGAAGACTTGCCGCTGGTGGTCAACTTCGACCTGCCGATCGTGGCCGAGGACTACATCCACCGCATCGGCCGTACCGGTCGCGCGGGCAACACCGGTGAGGCGATTTCCCTGGTGTGCGCCGATGAAGTCAACATGCTCTCAGCCATTGAGATGCTGACCCGCCAGACCTTGACCCGCCAGATGGAACAGGACTTCGAGCCGGAGCACCGCGTGCCGGATACCGATGCCAGCGGTCAAGTGGTGAAGAAGCCAAAAAAACCGAAGAAGCCTAAGGCGTCAGGTGGTGGCGGTGGTAAGCGCAACCTCGGCAAGTGGGTGGACAGTGGTGAAGTGGCGCCGTCGGAGCCTTCGATCAAGCCGGTGCGTAAGGTGCCGGTGTTCAATACTGGGCCGCGTAAGAAGAAGTGATTTTGCGGGGTGGCTGATGGCGGCTTTGAATTCACCGCAGATCTCAGCGGTTGAGCCACTCCAACACCCCCAGCCCAGCCGCTCTGCCACTGGCAAAACACCCCGTCAGCAAATACCCCCCGGTCGGCGCTTCCCAGTCGAGCATCTCCCCCGCACAAAACACTCCAGGCAATTGCTTGAGCATCAAGCGCTCATCCAGCGCCTCAAACGGCACGCCGCCTGCGGTGCTGATGGCTTCATCCATCGGCCGTGTCTTCACCAACGTCAACGGCAGCGCCTTGATATCCACTGCCAATTGCGCCGGGTCGTTGAAATGCTCAGCAGGTGCCAACTCGCGCAGCAGCGCCGCCTTGACCCCATCCAAACCCAATTGACTGTGCAAATGCTTGCTCACCGAGCGTGAACCGCGTGGCTTGGCCAACGCCGCCTGAACCTTGTCCAACGGCTTGCTGGGCAGCAAATCGATATGCACCGTGGCTGAGCCCTTACGGTTGATCGCCTCACGAATCGGCGCCGACAGCGCGTAGATCAGGCTGCCCTCAATGCCGGTGGCGGTGATCACGCATTCGCCGAGTCGCGGCTTGTCATCCCCCAGGCCGATGGCGACGTTTTTCAGCGGCGCGCCGGCGAATTTGCTGACCATCAATTCACTCCAGGCCGACACCTCGAAGCCGCAGTTGCTGGGTTGCAGTGCCACGTAAGGCACGCCTTTATCCTCCAGCAGCTTGAGCCACGCGCCGTCGGAACCCAGCCGCGACCAGCTGCCGCCGCCCAGAGCCAGGAGGACTGCATCGCTGCGGACGGTTTTCTCGCCTTCCGGGCTGTGGATAAGTAGGTCGCCGTCGGCATTCCAGCCCAACCAACGGTGCCGGGTGTGGATAACCACGCCTTGGTCACGCAGGCGCTTGAGCCAGGCGCGCAGCAGAGGGGCGGCTTTCATATCCGTAGGAAACACGCGGCCGGAGGTGCCGATAAAGGTCTGGATACCCAGGCCATGAATCCACTCGCACAACGCCTCGGCACCAAACGCCCGCAGCAACGGTGCGATGTTCGGTGCGCGCTCGGCGTAGCGCGACACGAACGCCGGGTACGCTTCTGAGTGGGTGATGTTCATGCCGCCCACGCCGGCCAGCAGGAATTTGCGTCCCACCGACGGCATGCCGTCGTACAGATCGACATGCACTCCGGCCAGGCTCAAGACTTCGGCGGCCATCAGCCCGGCTGGGCCGCCGCCGATGATGGTGACGTGTCGTGAGGAGATGTCGGGCATGGGCAGGGCTACGATCGCGGAAATAAGCCGAGCATTCTACCCGAGGAGCGCGGCGCTGCCTGATCAAAAAACGTACAGCTTCCTACAGGGTATACGGATACAGGCTCTCAGACGCTTACGCTCAAGTTATCCACAGGCCGTTCCACAGGCATTGTGGGTAACGCCCACAGTTCAATGACACCCTGATGACGTCCACACCCGCTGCGCGCTGTGGTGCAGGATGCCGTGGCGGCGGGCCAGGGCCGGGCGATCCTTGCTGTAGCCGCCGCCAATCACGCCCATCACCGGGATGTCGCGGCCCAGGCAATGGCGCATTACGCTTTCATCGCGGGCGGCGACGCCTGCGTCTGTCAGCTTGAGGTAACCGAGGGCGTCATCCTTGTGCACATCGACGCCGGCGTCGTACAGCACCAGGTCCGGTTGGTAGAGCGGCAGCAGGTAGTTGAGCGCGTCATCCACCACGGTGAGGTAGTCGGCATCGCCCATGCCCATGGGCAGCGGGATGTCCCAATCGCTCTGGGCCTTGCGGGCGGGGAAGTTCTTTTCGCAGTGCAGGGACACGGTGATCGCATCCGGTGTGTCGTGGAGAATGCGCGCGGTGCCGTCGCCCTGGTGCACGTCGCAGTCGAATATCAGCACGCGGTTGACCCGGCCGCTGGCCAGCAGGTATTGGCTGATCACCGCCAGGTCATTGAAGATGCAAAAGCCCGCCGGGTAGTCGTAGTGGGCGTGGTGGGTGCCGCCCGCGAGGTGGCAGGCCAGGCCGTGTTCCAGCGCTTGCTCCGCCGCCAGGATCGAGCCGCCGACCGCGCGCACGGTGCGCCGGGCCAGGGCGTCGCTCCAGGGCAGGCCAAGGCGCCGTTGGTCTTCGCGGGACAACTCGCCGCTCATGTAGCGTTCGATATACCCAGGTTCATGGGCGAGGGCCAGAATCTCCGGTGGGCATAACGACGGGCGCAGCAATTGGCTGTCTTCGGTCAGGCCGCTGGCCACCAGGTGGTCACGCAGCAGGCGGAACTTGTCCATGGGGAACCGGTGGTCTGCCGGGAACTCAGGGCTGTAGTCATCGTGGTAGATCAATGGCAAAGGCATGGGATTTTCTGACGGGGATCTGCGAAGGATCTTAACAGCGCTGTACACTCACGCACATGGCAAGGGGAGGGGACCCATGGAGGAGATATTGCAATTGGAAAGCGCGCGCCTGGTCATGCGCCAATGGCGCGATGCCGACCTGACGGAATTTGCGCGCATGTGCGCCGACCCGCAGGTGATGCGCTATTTCCCGGCCAGATTGAGTCACCTGGAAAGTGCCGCCCTGATCGGCCGGATTCGCGGCCACTTCGCCGAATACGGTTTTGGCCAGTGGGCCCTGCAACGCAAGGACACCGGTGAGTTCATCGGCCTGACCGGGTTGCAGAACGTCAGCTTCGAAGCGGGCTTTACCCCGGCGGTGGAAATCTGCTGGCGCCTGGCCCGTGAGCATTGGGGCCTGGGTTATGCCAGCGAGGCGGCCTGGACCGCGCTGCGCTGTGGTTTCGACCGTTTGCAGTTGGACGAAATCGTCGCTTTCACCACTCAAGCCAATCTGCCATCACAAAAAGTCATGCAGGCCATCGGTATGCATTACGATCCCCAGGCAGATTTTGCACACCCCAAGGTCGCAGCCGATGACCCGCTGTGCCCCCACGTTTTATACCGCATCACCCGCGCCCAATGGTTGGACACGCTGCACGGATAAGCAGCCCGGAATGCCCTATCGATTGTTGTAGGAGTTGCTCTATGAGCCAAGTATTGGAAGATCTGGTGGACTTGCTGACCCTGGAGCCGATCGAGGAAAACCTCTTTCGCGGCCGCAGCCAGGACCTGGGTTTTCGCCAACTGTTCGGTGGCCAGGTGCTCGGCCAGTCGTTGTCGGCCGCCAGCCAGACCGTCGAAGAAGCGCGGCACGTGCATTCCCTGCATGGTTATTTCCTGCGCCCTGGCGATGCGAAGTTGCCGGTGGTGTATTCGGTGGACCGCGTCCGCGATGGCGGCAGTTTCAGTACGCGCCGTGTGACGGCGATCCAGAAGGGCCACCCGATCTTCACCTGCAGCGCTTCGTTTCAGTATGACGAGGCCGGCTTCGAGCACCAGACCACCATGCCTGTGGTGGTCGGCCCGGAAAACCTGCCGTCGGAGCTGGAGCTGACCCAGCAGCGCGCGCACCTGATCCCCGAGCATATGCGCGACAAGCTGCTGTGCCCCAAGCCGATCGAAGTGCGCCCGGTCACCGAAAAAGACCCGTTCAACCCGCAGCCGTCCGACCCGGTCAAATACGTGTGGTTTCGGGCCGATGGCGCCTTGGCGGATACGCCGGCGCTGCACAAATACCTGCTGGCCTACGCGTCCGACTTCGGCCTGCTGACCACCTCGTTGCTGCCCCACGGCAAGACCGTGTGGCAGAAAGACATGCAGGTCGCCAGCCTCGATCACGCGCTGTGGTTCCACGCCGACCTGCGTGCCGATGACTGGTTGCTGTACGCCATGGACAGCCCATGGGCCGGCAATTCCCGTGGGTTCTCCCGCGGGAGCGTGTACAACCGCGCCGGGCAACTGGTGGCGTCGGTGACCCAGGAAGGCTTGATTCGCCATCGCAAGGATTGGGCATGAGCCTGACGGACGTTAAGCACTGGGTGTTCGACATGGACGGCACCCTGACGGTCGCGGTGCATGACTTTGCGGCGATTCGCGTGGCCCTGGACATTCCCCCCGAGGACGACATCCTCACCCACCTCGCGGCCTTGCCGGCGGACATCGCAGCGGCCAAGCATGCCTGGTTGCTGGAGCATGAGCGCGAGCTGGCGCTGGGCTCCGTCGCGGCGGACGGTGCGGTGGAGCTGGTGCGCGAGCTGGCCGGGCGGGGTTATCGCCTGGGTATCCTGACCCGCAACGCGCGGGAGTTGGCGCATATCACCCTGGAGGCGATTGGCCTGGCGGACTGCTTTGCCGTGGACGATGTGCTGGGTCGCGACGATGCGCCGCCCAAGCCCGATCCGGGTGGGTTGTTGAAGTTGGCGGCGGCGTGGGATGTATCGACGAGCGAGATGGTGATGGTTGGGGATTACCGCTTTGACCTGGACTGCGGTCGGGCGGCGGGGACCCGAACGGTGTTGGTCAACCTGCCGGAGAACCCGTGGCCGGAGCTGGCGGATTGGCATGCTGCAGATTGCGCGGTACTGCGCCGGATGATCCAGCCCAGGCAATAGAAATCAAATGTGGGAGGGGGCTTGCCCCCGATGACGGTGGGTCAGTTATAGATGAGCTGACTGACACACTGCTATCGGGGGCAAGCCCCCTCCCACATTTTGAGACTGTTTCTTCCGGTATTACTGAGTGAACAGTACCTTCTGCCCTTCGGGCGACGTAAACATCCCATCCCCGTCATGCCCCACCCCCGGCACTTCCACCAGCGTCTGGCTCAATTGCGGATGGCGCTGCTTGAGGTAGTCAAAGTAGTTGTGCCCGCGAATCAGCCGATACGCGCCCTGGGTCTCGGCTTCGCAGCTTTTATCCAGCGCCGGGTGGTTCGGGTCGGTGTCCTGCTGGCCCAGCAGGTAAGTGATGTTGCGTGACACGTAGGTCTGCTCAAGCTGCTCGGCGCTTTGGCCCTGGGCGTAGGCCGGCAGGTGCTGCATGCCGTACTTCCAGTCGTTGAAGCCTGGGCAACTGGCTGCGTCAAACTTCACCGGTCGCTGTGGGCTGAAGTAGGCATAGGACGATGGGTTGGCCACCACATAACGCAGGCGGATGCCCTTGGTTTGCAGGATAGGGTGGGCGTGGCCGGTGAGGGCGAAGCGCTGCACCACCTGGCCACCGCCGGAGTGACCGGCGACCACGATTTCCTTCAGCGCCGGGAACAGCGTGCGGTTGCCCAGGTGCTTGATGATCTGGTCGAGGGCGCCGAAAGAGCTGATCTGGCCCGGGCCGGTCGAGGCGCCGCCGGCCATCCAGTCATTGCCGTTCCAGCGCAGCAGCTGGGTGTCCAGGTGGTTGCGCTTCACGTCAGAGCCGTTGAGAAACTGCGGCGCGATCACCAGGGTGTTGGCGGCAACCCCGGCGTGTTCGGCGGCATCGATCCCGCTTTGCAGGTAGGTCTGCGCATTGCGCAGGCGCCCATGCACGATGATCACGGCGCGGGTGACGTCAGGCAGTGGCTGGCGCCAGTCCTGGCTCAAGCCGAGGCTGAGGTCGCCGGCTTCGAGGTGAAAACGACCGGGGCTGACCACCTTGACGCCATGCTCGGCGGCCCAACTGGCGGTGCAGGTCAACAGCAAGCCCAGCAGGAGTCCCGATCGTATAGTCATCTATAGGCTCTTGGCAGTGAACGTGTCGCATTGAGTGATCTGACCCTGGGCGAAGCCGGTCTTGAACCAGCGAACCCGCTGCGCCGAGGTGCCGTGGGTAAACGAGTCCGGCACCACGCGCCCCTGACCCTGTTGCTGCAAACGGTCATCGCCGATGGCGTTGGCGGCATTCAGGGCTTCTTCGATATCGCCGGGCTCCAGCCAGTTCAGGCGTTTTTGCGCACGGTTGGCCCATACGCCGGCGAAGCAGTCGGCTTGCAGCTCCTGGCGTACCAGCAGGCCGCCGTCGCCTTGCATCTGCCGGCCTTGCTGGCGTGCGGCCTGGATCTTCGACGAAATGCCCAGCAATGTTTGTACGTGGTGCCCGACTTCGTGGGCGATCACATAGGCCTGGGCGAAATCGCCGGCAGCCTGGAAGCGTTGCGACATTTCCCGGAAGAAATCCAGGTCCAGGTACACCTGCTGATCCGCCGGGCAATAGAACGGGCCGCTGGCCGAGGTGGCGCCACCGCAGGCGGAATTGACCCGGCCACGGAACAGAATCAGTTTCGGGTTCTTGTAGACCAGGCCGTTTTCCTGGAACACCTGGCCCCAGGTGTCTTCGGTATCGCCCAGCACTGCCCGTACGAAGTCGGCTTGCTCATCGTTGGCCGGCGGTGCCTGGCGCGATTGCGTGCTGACCGAGGGCGCCTGCTCCATCTGGCCGGTCAACTGGCCGAGGATCTGCAGCGGGTCCTGGCCGGTCAGCCAGCCGATACCGACGATCAGCACAATCGCGGTCAGGCTCAGGCCCTTGCCGCCACCAAAGCGCATCCCTCCACCGCCGCCGCCACTGTCATCGCGGGCATCCACCACGTTGTCGCTGCGTCGGCCTTTTTTCCATAGCATGGGGCAATCCTCTGTGTGCTGACCGTGATTGAGTATGGTCGGTATTAACGGCAATAGCCTTCGCCGGTGGCGACGATCAGGCAGTCTTTTTTATCCGCCAGCCATTTCAGCCCGGTCGCTTCGCCATCGCCGGCGCGCAGCAACTGCGGGCCGTCCGGGCGGGTAAAGGCGATGCCGTCTTCGGCCGCTTCACCCTTGAAGGTACCCGAGTCGTCGGCGTCGAGGCCGTATTGCATGGTCAGGAGGTAATGGCCACGGCCGATGCTGTCGTCCTTGGCGATGGTCAGGTTCAGGCCTTCGACGCCGATCCATTTGCCGACCCATTTATCGGTGGGCGGGGTTTCGGGGACCAGGGTAGCTTGCACGGAAGGCGGCGCGGGTTTGGGCGCTGGCTTGGACTCCTGGTTGCAGGCGGTCAGCAGGGTAAGGGCAGAAAGAACAAAGAGGGTTTTTTTCATAGCGGCAAGGCCTTGGTTAAAAAGTATGCAGCGCGGGGCTAAGATGCTGCGTTGGACTCGAATCCCGTGATTTAGTGCGCTGTTCGCCCGGTGTTTGGTTATGCTCTTGGGGCAGACTCCGGCCCGGCTGCTAGATTACCGGGTTGAGCGCTACTTCGTTCAGTGCTCAGCGTTCCGCCCGCCACGCAAGAGAATTCCATGACTGTCAGCACCCCCCTTTCCGGCGTCAACCATCCCTTCAAAGGCATTGTGCTGATTGTGGCGGCGACGTTTCTGTTCTCCAGCCACGACGCCTTGTCCAAATACCTGGCCGGGTTCTACCCGATCGTGATGGTGGTGTGGGCGCGCTACCTGGTGCATACCTTGCTGATGGCCGGGATTTTCCTGCCGCAATCGGGGCTACGCGTGCTGCGCAGTAAACGCCCGGGGATGCAGGTAGTCAGGGCCTTGTGCTTGTTGGGCACCAGCCTGTTTTTCACGACGGCATTGCATTACATCCCGTTGGCGGAAGCCACGGCGGTGAACTTCCTCGCGCCGATCCTGGTGACGGCCCTGTCGGTGCCGCTGCTCGGCGAGCATGTGACACGCGGCCAATGGCTGGCGGTGATCTGCGGCTTTATCGGCGTGCTGGTGATCATTCACCCAGGCGGTGAGTTGTTTACGCCTGCGGTGCTGCTGCCGCTGTGCTCGGCGCTGTTCTTCTGCTTCTACCAACTGCTTACGCGCATCCTCAGCCAATACGACACCCCGACCACCAGCAACTTCTTCGCCGGCCTGTGCAATACCTTGGTGATGAGCGCGATGGTGCCGTTCTTCTGGCAGATCCCGACGCTGTGGCACGGCGTGATGATGTTGGCGCTGGGCACCTGCGGGATGACCGCGCACTTGATGCTGACCCAGGCGTTCCGCTTTGCGGCGCCGGCCTTGCTGGCGCCGTTCGGCTATTGCCAGATCGTATTCGCGGGGTTGTTGGGTTGGCTGGTGTTCAACCATACCCCCGATATGACCACGGTGGTCGGTATCGGGGTGATCTGCATGAGCGGGTTGGCCGCTGCCTGGCAGCAGCGGCGCAGGTGATCAGGCGTCTACGGTAGGAATCTTGCGCGGTGCCATGAAGTACATCCAGGTCAGCGCAATGAAGTACATCGCCGGGATCAGGGTGAACAACACGGTGTAGTTGTTGTTGGTCACGGTGAGGATGTGGCCGACGATCTGGGTCATGAACATGCCGCCGATGGCTGCACACATGCCGCCGAACCCGAACACCGTGCTCATCATGTGCTTGGGTGTGTAGTCCATCACCAGGCTCCAGATGTTGGCGGTCCAGGCCTGGTGCGCACCGATGGCCAGGGAGATGGCAAACACCGCGACCCACAGTTGGCTTGAGCCGGCCGCCATGATCACGCCGATGATGCAGCAGGCAAACAGCAGCATCGACAGCAACCGCGCCTTGATCGAGTTCATCCCACGGCCGATCAGGAAGGACGACAGAATCCCCCCACCCACACTGCCGAAGTCGGCTGTCAGATAGATGATGATCAGCGGGATACCCATCTGCGTCACGTTGATCCCCAGGTTGTACTGCTGGTTCAGGAACGGCGGCAGCCAATACAGGTAGAACCAGAACACCGGTGCGGTGAGTGCATAGGCGATGGCAAAGGCCCAGGTGCCGCGCATGCGCAGGATGCGGCTGAACGGTACGCCAGGTTGTTCCGGTTCGACTTCCCGTTGCACGTAGTCCAGTTCGGATTGTTTAACGGTCGGGTGGTTTTCCGGGTTGTAGTACTTCAAACCCCAGAACACCAGCCAGATCGCGCCCAGCGACGCCATGCACAGGAACGCAGCCTGCCAGCCCCACGCATGCAGAATCAGCGGCAGCAGCATCGGCGTCATCATTGCGCCGACGTTGGTGCCGGCGTTGAAGATACCGGTGGCCACCGCACGCTCACCGGCGGGGAACCACAGGCGGGTGGTCTTGACGCAGGCGGGATAGTTGGCAGCTTCGGTCAGCCCGAGAATAAAGCGGCAGACCATAAAACCGACGGCCGAAGTGGCCAGGCCATGGGCACCGGTGGCCAGGCTCCACAGCAGAACCGCGCAGAAGAACACGCGTTTGACGCCCACGCGGTCGATCAGTCGGCCTTGCAGCACAAAACCGATGGCGTAGCCGACCTGGAACCAGAAGTTGATGTTGGCGTAGTCCATCGCCGTCCAGCTCATTTCCTTGGCCAGGATCGGTTGCATCACGCCCAGGGCGGCACGGTCGATGTAGTTGAGGGTGGTGGCAAAGAACACCAGGGCCAGCATGCCCCAGCGGGTTTTACCCACGGCAAGGGCGCCGCGGATCTTGTCGCCGATGCCGGCGTGCGGGGTGCCCGGGCGCGCGGCCAGGGCGGAGTTTTGCGAAGGCATGTGGTTGTACCCGTTTTTTGAAATTTTTATGAGGTGTTGTGGGTCTTCTTTTGGGTGTCGCTGCGTGATTGATGGTGCGCAGTGGCTAAAAAATCGTCAATTCGCCAAAGAGGCTTAGTGTTCGATAATCGCACCAAAAACTAACCGGTTCGTACATTTTAATTGCTGCGGGTAGTCTGGGGGCGAATAATTTGCCACAAACAACAATTGCCGGGAGTCGTCCATGCAACGTTCCATCGCCACCGTGTCCTTGAGCGGTACCCTGCCGGAAAAGCTCGAAGCCATTGCCGCCGCCGGGTTCGATGGGGTGGAGATCTTCGAAAACGACTTGTTGTATTACGACGGCAGCCCCCGAGAAGTCAGGCAGATGTGCGCCGACCTCGGCATCGCCATCACCTTGTTCCAGCCGTTTCGCGACTTTGAAGGCTGCCGCCGCGATCGCCTGGCGCGCAACCTGGAGCGCGCCGAGCGCAAGTTCGACCTGATGCAGGAACTGGGCACCGACCTGGTGCTGGTGTGCAGCAATGCCTCAGCCGATTGCGTCGGCGATGAACGCATCCTGCTGGACGACCTCAGCCTGTTGGCCGAACACGCTGGCCGTCGCGGCCTGCGCATTGGTTATGAAGCGTTGGCCTGGGGCAAGCATGTGAACACCTGGCAGCAGGTGTGGAACCTGGTGCGCCAGGTCGATCACCCGAGCCTTGGGGTGTTGCTCGACAGTTTCCATACGCTGTCGCTCAAGGGCGACCCGAGTGCCATCGCGCAGATCCCCGGCGACAAGATCTTCTTCGTGCAAATGGCCGACGCGCCGATCCTGGCCATGGATGTCCTGGAGTGGAGCCGGCATTTTCGCTGCTTCCCCGGCCAGGGCGAATTCGACTTGGCGGGGTTCCTCGCGCCGATCATCAAGAGCGGCTACACCGGGCCTTTGTCTCTGGAAATCTTCAACGATGGCTTCCGCGCCGCGCCGACCCGCGCGAATGCGGCGGATGGCCTGCGTTCCTTGCTGTACCTGGAAGAAAAAACCCGCGAGCGTTTGCAACAGGAGGCGCCCGCGCAACCTGTCGAGATTCTGTTTGATACCCCTGCGGCCAGCGAGTACGACGGTATCGAGTTCCTCGAATTCGCCGTGGATGAAAACCTCGGCGCCAAGCTCACCCATTGGCTGGAGCGCCTGGGTTTCGTCAAGGCCGGCCAGCACCGCTCCAAGAGCGTGAGCCTGCTGCGCCAGGGTGACATCAACCTGATCCTCAACTGCGAACCCTATTCCTTCGCGCATAACTTTTTCGAGGCCCATGGGCCGTCGTTGTGCGCCACGGCGATTCGGGTCAAGGACAGCGCCAAGGCCCTGGAACGAGCGGTGGCCTACAAGGGCCAGCCCTATCGCGGCCTGGTCGGGCCCAACGAGCTGGAGCTGGCGGCAGTACGCGCGCCGGACGGCAGCCTGATTTACCTGGTGGATCAGGGTGAGGGGGGGATCTACGACACCGACTTCAATCTGCAAGCGTCCAGCGCTGCGGGCGGGGGGTTGCTGCGCATCGACCATATGGCCATGGCCTTGCCGGCCGACAGCCTCGACAGTTGGGTGCTGTTCTACAAGAGCCTGCTGGATTTCGAAGCGGATGACGAAGTGGTGCTGCCCGACCCCTACGGCCTGGTGAAAAGCCGTGCACTGCGCAGCCGTTGCAGCTCGATTCGCCTGCCGCTGAATATTTCCGAGAACCGCAACACTGCGATTTCCCACGCGCTGTCGAGTTATCGCGGCTCGGGTGTGCATCACATTGCCTTCGACTGCGCGGATATTTTTGCCGAAGTGCGCCGCGCGAAGGAGGCCGGGGTACCGCTGCTGGATATTCCCCTCAACTACTACGACGACCTCGCGGCGCGCTTTGATTTCGATGACGAGTTCCTCAGCGAACTGGCGTACTACAACGTGTTGTACGACCGTGACGCCCAGGGCGGTGAGTTGTTTCATGTGTACACCGAACCTTTCGAGGGACGGTTTTTCTTCGAGATCATCCAGCGCAAGAACGGTTATGCCGGCTACGGCGCGGCCAACGTGGCGGTGCGCCTGGCGGCGATGGCCAAATCCCGCAGCGGCGCGGTGCGCCAGGCGCGTTTATAACGGTAGGCGAGGTGCTTCCTTCGCAAGACGCCTCGGCCCATAATCGCGGCCTGCACAATAAAAATGGCCGTGAGCGCACCATGACCTCAAGTCCCGAACTCCCCGCGGTGTTAGACGCACCGCGCAAGAGTCGTAAGAACAATCCGGAAAAGACCCGCGAGAATATTCTCCAGGAAGCCATCGTCGAGTTTGTTCAGCAGGGCCTGTCCGGCGCTCGCGTGGATGCCATCGCCGAGCGCATCCATACCTCCAAGCGCATGATCTATTACTACTTCGGCAGCAAGGAGCAGTTGTACGTCGAGGTGCTGGAGAAGCTCTACGGCGATATTCGCAACACCGAAACGCGGATGAACCTCACCGCGCTGGAACCGCGAGAGGCGATTCGGCGGCTGGTGGAGTTCACCTTTGATCACCACGATCAGAACGTCGATTTCGTGCGTATCGTCAGCATCGAAAATATCCACAATGCCGAGTACGTGAAACGCACCGAAACGATCAAGGCGATGAACAGCAAAATCCTCGAGGGGCTAGGGGTGACGTTGCGCCGAGGCGCCGAGATGGGCCTGTTCCGCGAAGGGCTGGAACCGTTGGACGTGCACCTGCTGATCAACTCATTCAGCTTTTACCGAGTGTCCAACCGCCATACGTTCAGTGAGATCTTTCAGATCGACCTGTCGGATGAGGCGGTTAAACAACGGCATCGCGAGATGATTTGCGAGTCGGTGTTGCGCTACCTGCAGGCCTGAATACACCCCTAACCCAATGTGGGAGGGGGCAAGCCCCAATGCCAGTCAGTTAAGAGATAGAACAGACAAGTTACCTGTGGCGAGCGGGCTTGCCGAATCGTCGCACCGCCCGCGTTGGGCTGCGCAGCAGCCCCAATAAGAGCGCTGCAGTGCGCCAGGCAGCTTCGGCGCTGTGTTTTGGGGCTGCTGCGCAGCCCAACGCGGGGCAAGCCCGCTCGCCACAGTTACAGTGTTCCTCCTTAACTGACTGGCATTGGGGCTTGCTCCCGATAGCGGTGGATCAGTCAGCTTATGTGTAGCTGACCCACCGCAATCGGGGGCAAGCCCCCTCCCACATTTTTTTGATCCGGTTTCGTCGGTCAGGTATTCATGCTTTTGAAGTGCGCGAGCATTCGCTGCGCGTCCGGCACCTCACCGCTGAACAGTTCAAATGCCTTCACCGCCTGGAACACCGCCATGTTGCCGCCATCCAGGGTGCGGCAGCCCAAGGCGCGGGCGTCGCGCAGCAGTTCGGTCTCCAGCGGGAAATACACAATTTCAGCTACCCACAGTTCGGCTCTCAGCAGCGCCGCTGGCACCGGGGTACCGGGCAGTTTGGCCATGCCCATCGGCGTGGTGTTGACCAGGCCGTCCGCCTCGGCCATGGCGTTTGCAAGGTCGGTGCCGACCTGGGCGCGGCCGGTGCCGAAACGCTGGGCGAGGTTATCCACAAGGTCGCGGGCGCGGCTGGCGTCCACGTCGAAAATACTCAAATGTTCGACACCCTCCGCCAATAACGCATGCGCCACTGCGGCGCCTGCGCCACCCGCGCCCATCTGCACCACGCGTTGGCGCGGCACATCGTTGAGGTTGCGGCGAAAGCCCTCGGCAAATCCCAGGCAGTCGGTGTTATGGCCGATACGCTTGCCGTCCTTGAAGACCACGGTGTTGACCGCGCCGATGCCTCGGGCCTCGTCGGACAAATCATCGAGCAGCGGCAGGATCGCCTGCTTGCACGGGTAGGTAATGTTCAATCCGGTGAAGTGCATCAACTCGGCAGCGTCCAGCAGGTCGGGCAGGGCGTTGATATCCAGGTGCAGGGGCTCAAGGTCAATCAGGCGATACAGGTAACGCAAGCCTTGGGCGTCGCCTTCCTGCTCATGCAGGGCGGGGGTGCGGGAGGCCTGGATGCCGGCGCCGATCAGGCCGGCGAGGATGCGCGGTTTCATCGGGCCGACCCCTTCAGCAACTGGCTGAAATGTTCCAGGGCCAAGTGGTAGCCATGGCTGCCAAAGCCCGCGAGCACCGCCTTGGCGATGGGCGACACGAATGAGTGATGCCGGAACGCCTCGCGCGCATGCACATTGGATAAGTGCACCTCGATCACTGGCACTTCACTGGCTACCAGGGCATCGCGAATCGCCACCGAAGTGTGCGTCCAGGCGGCCGGATTGATCACGATACCGGCGCAGCGGGCGCGGGCGCCGTGGATCCAGTCCAGCAGTTCGCCCTCGTGATTGGTCTGCCGAAATTCGATTTTCAGTCCCAGTTGTTCGGCGCTGCGGCCGCACAGGGCAGCGACGTCGGCCAGGGTTTCATGGCCGTAGGTCGCGGGTTCGCGGGTGCCGAGCAGGTTGAGGTTGGGGCCGTTGAGCACCAGCACGATGGGCGGCATAAAGGGTATCTCCACAGTTCTTGTTCATTGTGGGGATAAAATGTACTGGTTAGTTAATTTGGTCAATTGATGGCAGCGGATATGTTCGATTATCGAACTCTTAATCGCGCAGTGTGCAGGTTCGAATCAGACTACATATCAATTGAAAATCATTCTCGATAACGCTTAAGATGCCCGCCTGTTTCCTTTACATTCCAGGGAGTCGGTTTGTCGGACGTGGATCTCAAAGGCCTGTTTCTCAAGCATGCCGATACCCTGCGCGGGTATCTGGCGCGCAAGGTACGGGACCCGCAGTTGGCTGCCGACCTGGTACAGGAGAGCTTCCTGCGCCTGGCGGAAAAACCGGTCGGCGAGCGTATCGACAACTCCCAGGGCTATCTCTATCGAACGGCGAGCAATCTGCTGATCGACCATATTCGCCAGGAAGCGCGGCGCAAGACAGATTCCGTGCCCCATGAGGCGCTGGCCGAGATTGAAGATGACGTGGCCGGGTTGGAGGCTCAGGCAATGGCGCAGCAACAGCGACAGGCATTGAAGCAGGCGTTGGCGGAGCTGCCGGAACGAACCCAGCAGATCTTCCGTCTGAACCGTATAGAGGGCATGACCCACGCCCAGGTTGCCCGGCATTTGGACATCTCCGACAGTTCCGTGCAAAAGCACCTGGCCAAGGCGTTGGCGTATGTGATGCAGCGCTTGCAGGACGGTGAGGTGGGGCCATCCGACAAATGAATTACGGAAAAACCTCAGCTCAGACGTCACAGCGTCATATAACGAAAAATTCGAGATTCACACGTGAATAGCCAGGGTCAGCAGCAGCACAGCATTACCGAGGAGGCCGCCGAGTGGGCGGTGCGCCTGCACGCCGGTGCCCTGACCGACCAGGAGCAGGCCGAGCTGCGCCAGTGGATCGCCTGCGACAGCCGCCATGAAGCGGCGCTGCGCTTTGCCGAACAGACCTGGGCGGCGTTGGGCGAGGTGCATAAGGACGAGCCGCTGTATCGCCAGCGTCCGTCTGCGGCGGCGCTGCCGCTGCGCCGAACCTCGCGACGAAGGCCGTGGCAGCGTGCGGTGGCGGTGGCGCTGGTCGTGGTGGCGGCGGGCGTTGGCTGGGTGCGCGGGCCGGATGCCTGGTTGCGCATGCAGGCTGACTATGTCACCCAAAAGGGCGAGGTGCGCACCGTGCACTTGGCCGATGGCAGCACGGTGGAGCTGGATTCCGCGAGTGCTATCCGCCTGGATTACGACGGCGTGCAACGGCGCATCAGCCTGATCCAGGGTTCGGCGATTTTTGATGTGGCGCCGATGGTGGGTCAGGAGACCCGCCCGTTCGTGGTGCAGAGTGCCGGCGGGCAGACGCGGGCGCTGGGCACGCGGTTTGTGGTGGCGCGCGAGGCCGAACCCCAGGCATGGGTGGGCGTGTTGCAGCACAGCGTCGAAGTCTCTTTGCATGCCTCGCCGAAAAAAGGCCCGAGCGACCGGGTGCTCCAGGAGGGCCAGGCGGTGCGCTACAACGCCCAGGAGGGTGTCGTGCCCCTGGATCAGTTCGATGTAGACCGTGCCACCAGTTGGCGACGGGGTGTGCTGATCTTTGATCGCCAGCCCCTGGCCAAGGTTATTGAGCAGCTCAATCGCTACCGCCCAGGGCGGGTGGTGTTGACCCATGCCGACCTGGGCGAGCGCGAAGTCAGCGGCGTCTTCCGTCTCGACATGCTCGACAGCGCCCTCGGCACCCTCACCCAGGAACTTCAAGTGCAACGCTTGGACCTGGCAGGCCTCAGCCTGATCTATTGATGACCCGGTGGGAGGCCCGCTCCCACTCGCTTAAAACCCCCGGCTCAAAAACTTTTGAAAAAGTCTTACTGACTTCCTGCGCCTCGTACGTCTTGCTAGGTGAGAAGCATTCGCATAAACAAAAATACGATCAGCGCAGGGAAACCAGAAATGTCAGCACTCACCAAGGGGCGTATCACCGGTAGCCGGTTAGCCCTGGCCATCCACTTGGGCTTGTTCGCCGCAATCGCTCCCGTGTATGCGGCGCAGCCTCAGGTGGGCGCTGCCCAGCCGGCGGTGCTGGCGTTCGATGTGCCGGCGCAATCCTTGGGCAGTGCCATATTGGCCTTTGCCGACCAAGCCGGTTTGCAGGTGTTGTTCGACAGCCCGCGCCTGCAAGGCTTGAGCAGCACCGCGCTCAAAGGCAGCTTCAGCGTGCAGGAAGGGCTTGGCCGATTGCTCGGTGCCACACCGGTGGAATATCGCTTTACCGGCGAGCGGCAGGTCACCCTCAACCGTGTCAGCGACGACCACGCTGGAGCCATCACCGTGGGTACCACCACCATCACCGGCAACACCAATGGCCAGGCCAGCGACTGGGTGTACCAGACCCCAAAGTCCGTGGCGGTGATCAGCCGGGACATGATCGATAAACGTCCGCCCCGCCATGCCGCCGACATGCTTGAAGAAACCGCCGGCGTCTACACTGCCGTCGACCAGCGCGACCCCGGCCTGTCGGTGAATATTCGCGGCGTGCAGGACTATGGCCGCGTGAACATGAACATCGACGGCATGCGCCAGAACTTCAACGTCAACGGCCACCAGCAGCGTAACGGCACCATGCTGATCGACCCGGAGTTCATCTCCAGCATCGAGATCGACAAAGGCAGCCAGTCGGGGCAGGGCGGCGCTGCGGTGTTGGGCGGCATTGCGTCGTTCAAGACCCTGGATGCCAGTGAGTTTCTCAAAGACGGCAAGGACTACGGCGGCCGCCTTCGCGCCGGCAGCGGCATCGGAGCGCTGGGTAACGGCACCGATTTCAACGGCAGCGGCGTGTTTGCCTTTGGTGATGAGCGCGGCGATGTATTGCTGGGCTACAGCGAGCGGCATTTCGGTAACTACCGCGCCGGCAGGCACAACGACGACAACCTGGGCACCAACCTGCGGGCCAGGAAGTATGCGCCGGCTGCCTTCGACGACTGGTTGAACAGCGAAGTCGGCGACACCGGCAGCGTGACCCGCTCACAGATCGTCAAGTTTGGCCTGAACCTGCCCAACGACCAACGCCTGCAGTTGAGCTACCTGGAAACCGACACCGACAGTAACGATGCCTGGGGCTATATCGCCGACGACCTTCAGAGCACCTACTACGTGCGCACCAGCAAAAACAATCTCAACGCGAAAAACGTCGCGCTGGACTACAGCTACAGCCCGGACAACCCGCTGATCGATCTCAAGGCCAAGCTCTATTACGTCACCACCCAGATGGATCGCGGCAACAGCCCCAACCAGGCGTCGCCGGGTACCGGTAACTACGTCGGTGCCTACACCGATCACTTCCAGACCGACACCTGGGGCCTGCAGGGTGACAACACCTCACGGTTTGATTTCGGCGAGCGGGGGCATGTCACCTGGAACTACGGTGTGGAGTTGTATCAGGACGAGTTCAAGCCACGCACCAACAAAGTGGAAGCCACCAACAACCTGGGCTTGTTGCCTTACGCCGAGGGCAGTACGCCGGGGGGCAAACGCACCATCGCGAGCCTGTTCAACAACGCGCAGTACGACTATGGCGGCTGGCTGACCCTGGATGCGGGCTTGCGTTATGACCGCTATCGGCTCGAAGGCGAAACCGGCATGACCCTGTACCGGCGTGATCGTTTCTACAACAGCCTCGTCGGCGCCAGGCGTGTCTCGGAAGTGATCGAGGTTGACCGTGAAGAAGGCCAGTTTTCCCCCACCTTCGGTCTTGCGGTGAAGCCGGGCGTGGACTGGCTGCAACTCTATACCCGTTGGGGCAAGGGCTGGCGGCCACCGGCGGTGACCGAAACCTTCATGACCGGCCGACCCCACGGTGGTGGTTCGGGAGAGCGCGTGTTTCCCAACCCGTACCTCAAGCCTGAAGAGTCACGGGATTGGGAAGTGGGCATGAATGTCTTCAAGGAGGGCTTGTTCTTCAGTGATGACCGCCTCGGCATGAAGGTGGCTTATTTCGATACCCGGATTGAAAACTTCTCTTTCCTCAACACCAGCGTCAGCTTGCCGGAAACCCAGGTGGGTGGATTTCTCGGCACCATGGCTTACGTCAATAACACCAACCCGACGCGGTTTCGCGGGGTCGAATACCAGCTCAATTACGACATGGGGCGCGCGTACGCCAACCTCAGCTACACCCACATGATCGGCAGCAATGAGTTCTGCTCGAAGAACTATTACATGGGCGGCGCCAAGACCACCGGGCCAAGGACCACGCGCCTGGAGCGCTTCACACTGCCGGATGGGCGCATCAGCATACGGCCGGTCACCACCTATGAAGTGTTGGATGACGACGTCGCCAACAACAAGGAAAGCTGCGGGAGAATCATGGGGAATGCCACGTACATGCCTGCCGATCGCGGCTCGCTGACGCTGGGTACGCGCTTGCTGGAAAAACGCCTGGATACCGGTGTGCGTGTGCGCTACAGCTCGGGCAACGGCGAAAACCTCAATCAGCAGGGCTACGAACTGATGGATCAGGCGATGTGGCCCAAGTACACGCTCTATGACCTGTACGCCAGTTACTGGATGACCGATCAATTGAACATTGCACTGGCGCTGGAAAACGCCACCGATGAAGCCTATTTCGTCGCCATGGGCGACGCCAACAACCTCAGCCTGGCGCGCGGGCGAACCCTGAGCGGAATGCTGGAATACAAATTCTGATCAGTGTGCGCAGGCCGCTGATTAACGGTTTTGCCCATGGGTGGGCAAAAAGGCGCGCCGCTCCGGCGTGTTCATCAAAAACGTTGTTTAACGAGGTTTAGTGATGACTATTTCTGTTAGCTACGATTCGGGCCTGGGTTCTCTGTCGGTATCGGACTACCTGAGCTCCTGGGCAGTGGGGTTCAACACGGCAGGTCACGGCACCAGTAACACGGGCGGCTTCAGCAACGGCACCCTCAGCGGCGACCAGTATTCGACCCACGGCGCCAACAACTCCGAGTACGCGTTCATCGCCGACAGCGATACCAGCAATGGCCTGCACTATGTGTTCAACCCGTCGTTGCCTGCCAGCAGCAACCTGAACCACTACCTGTGGGGCGACCTGGATAATGTGCAACTGGGCACTGGTCTGGGTGGCGGCAATGGCAGCGACTTCAGCCTGAGCGACTTCAAAGTCGCGTTCAACGGCCTCGACCTGAGCGCCGCCGAGGGCGCCGGCCGGGCTGGCAACGAAGTACAAAGCGTGATCTACGGTTTGATGCAGGGCGACACCGCCGCGCTGGAAACCGTGCTCAACAACCTGCTCGACGACTTTGGCCTGTCCACTGCCAGCACGTTCGACGAAGTGTCGGCGGGCCTGGCGGCACACGCCAGCGCAGTGTCCACCCACGTTGCCCTGGTGGGCGTGCAGGACGTGGCACAGGACTGGGCACTCGCCGCCTGAACCTGCTGCTGCATGAAAAAAGCGAATGGAAGATCGCTCTCCCATTCGCTGCATTACACCGCCGTCGCCCAAGCCTTCTAACTCTTCCGGCGACGGCGGTGCCGAATTCTGCGCAGCGTCGTATTGCCTGTCAACGCGGCGACGCTGCACGCTCAACCCCACGAGAATCCCCAGATGCGCCACGCCGGCAATGAAACCCTGGCCGCCCTCACGGCCTATAAAGGTGGCTTCTTCAACATCGGCCTGTTCTCGGCGGTGATCAACCTGCTGATGCTGGCCCCGGCGTTGTACATGCTGCAGGTGTACGACCGGGTGCTGGCCTCGGGCAATCAGATGACCCTGCTCATGCTGACGTTGATGATCCTCGGCCTGTTCGGCCTGATGGGCGCGTTGGAGTGGGTGCGCAGCCAGGTGGTGATCCGCCTCGGCACGCAGATGGACATGCGCCTGAACCAGCGGGTCTACGACGCCGCGTTCGAAGCGCAACTCAAAGGCGGCACCCAGGCGGCGGGCCAGGCGTTGCATGACCTGACCACCTTGCGCCAGTTCGCCACCGGCCAGGCGCTGTTCGCGTTTTTCGATGCGCCGTGGTTTCCGGTGTACCTGCTGGTGATCTTCCTGTTCCACCCCTGGCTTGGCCTGCTGGCATTGGGCGGCGCAGTGGTATTGATCGCGTTGGCGTGGATCAACCACCACGTCAGCCAGGCGCCGATGGCCCAGGCCAGCCAACTGTCCATCCACGCCAGCCAGCAGGCCACGGCCAACCTGCGCAATGCCGACACCATCGAAGCCATGGGCATGCTCGCCACCTTGCGCGGGCGTTGGTTCAACCAGCACCAGGCGTTCCTCGCCGAGCAAAACCTGGCCAGTGAAAAGACCGCTGCCGTCACCGCCTGGTCCAAGGGCGTGCGCCTGGCATTGCAATCGCTGGTACTCGGCCTGGGTGCGTTGCTGGCGGTGCAGGGCGATATCACGCCGGGGATGATGATTGCCGGCTCGATCCTGATGGGGCGGGTGTTGACCCCCATCGACCAACTGATCGGCGTCTGGAAGCAATGGGGCTCGGCGCGCCTGGCCTATGAGCGGCTGTCGCAGCTGCTGGCGGCCAACCCGGCGCGACCGCCGCGCATGAGCCTGCCGGTGCCCAAGGGCCAGTTGAGCGTCGAGCAAATCAGCGCCTGCGCCCCCGGCAGCCGTCGACCGGCGCTGGTGAACCTGGGGTTCAACCTGCCAGCGGGTGAAGTGCTCGGCGTGATCGGCCCGTCGGGTTGCGGCAAATCCACCCTGGCGCGGGTGCTGGTGGGCACCTGGGCACCGCTGGCCGGCAAGGTGCGGCTCGACGGCGCCGACCTGGCCCAGTGGGACAAACAACAACTCGGCCCGCACATCGGCTACCTGCCCCAGGACATTCAACTGTTCGCCGGCAGCATCGCCGACAACATCGCGCGGTTTGCCGAGCGGGAAGCCGAAAAAGTCCTCGCCGCCGCGCAAATGGCGGGTGTGCATGAATTGATCCTGCAACTGCCCCAAGGCTACGACACGCCGTTGGGGGAGGGCGGTGCGGGGTTGTCCGGCGGCCAGAAACAACGCGTGGCCCTGGCCCGTGCGCTGTACGGCCTGCCGGCGTTGATCGTGCTGGATGAGCCCAATGCCAACCTCGACGAAGTGGGAGAGCAGGCTCTGCTCCAGGCCATCACCCAGCTTAAGCAGCAGCGCCGCACGGTGATCCTGATTACCCACAAAGCCAATGTGCTGAGCCTGACCGACCAGTTGCTGATCCTCAAGGACGGCCAGTTGCAGGCCTTTGGTCCTACGGCGCGAGTGTTGGAAGCACGACAGAAACCGGCGGCCTCCAAGCCGGTGTCGACCATGAGCATGAGCTACCGCCTTGGTGAAGGAAAACAGGCATGAGCGTGAGTAAACCGGTGCTGGTCAGTGACCGCGCTCACACGGTGTTGGCGCTGGATGATAAAAAATATTCGCGCCTGGGTTGGTGGCTGGTGCTCGGTGGCTTTACCGGATTTATCGGTTGGGCGGCGTTGGCGCCACTGGACAAGGGCGTGGCGGTGTCGGGCAAGGTCATGGTCTCTGGCCATCGCAAGACCGTGCAGCATCCCGCCGGTGGCATCGTCGAACGTATCGACGTGCGTGACGGTGACGTGGTCAACGCCGGCCAGGTGCTGCTGCGCTTGAAGGAAACGCCCTTGCGCGGGCAGATGCAGTCGCTGCGCAGTCAGTACCTGGCGTCCTTGGCCAGTGAGGCGCGCTTGAGTGCGGAAAGCGAAGGTCTGTCCGCCATCACATTCGGTCCTGAATTGCTGAATGAGCCGGAGGCGGCCAACACCCTGAATCTGCAACGGCAACTGTTCACCAGCCGTGCCCAGGCGCTGGCCACCGAGCAACAAGGCCTGCGTGAAACCATCGCCGGCACCGAGGCGCAGTTGCGTGGCACGCGGGATTCCCAAGCGAGCAAGGAGCAGCAGCGCGCGGCGTTGAGTGAGCAGTTGCAAGGGCTGCGCGAGTTGGCGCGCGACGGCTATATCCCGCGCAATCGCCTGCTCGACAGCGAGCGCCTGTATGCCCAGGTCGACGGCGCGATTGCCGAAGACTACGGGCGCATCGGCCAGTTGCAGCGTCAGGTTTTGGAACTGCGCCTGCGCATCCGCCAGCTCGGCGAAGACTTCCAGAAAGACCTGCGCGGCCAGTTGGCCGAGACCCGCACCCGCAGTGACGACCTGCGCAACCGCCTGGCCTCGGCCGAGTTTGAACTGGCCAACAGCCTGGTACGAGCGCCGGCTTCGGGGGTGGTGGTGGGGTTGGACGTGTACACCGAAGGCGGGGTGATCAAGCCCGGCCAGGCGCTGATGGACATCGTGCCCCAGGGCGAACCGCTGTGGGTGGAAGCACGGGTGCCGGTGCAAATGATCGACAAAGTGCACCCGGGCCTGCCGGTGGAACTGCTGTTCTCGGCCTTCAACCAGGCCACCACCCCACGGGTAGCCGGTGAGGTGACGCTGGTCTCCGCCGACCGCCAGGTCGATGAGCGCACCGACGAGCCTTATTACACCGTGCGCGCCCAGGTCAGTGCGGCGGGCATGCAACAACTGGACGGCGTGCAGATCCGTCCGGGCATGCCGGTGGAAACCTTCGTCAAGACCGGTGAACGTTCGCTGCTCAACTACCTGTTCAAACCCTTGCTGGATCGCACTCACATGGCCCTGGTGGAAGAATGAAGGCGCTGTTTTTTACCTTGTGCCTGAGCGTTACCCCAGCGGCGCATGCCTTGGGTTTGCTCGACGCCTACGACCTTGCCCTACGCAATGACCCGACCTTTCAGGCCGCCATCCAGGAACGTGAAGCCGGTGAAGAGCATCGCGTGATTGGCCGGGCTGCATTGCTGCCGAATCTGTCGTGGAGCTACAACAATTCGCGCAACGAGTCGCAAGTGACGGCGGGCGATGTCACCAGCGACCGTGATTACCGCAGCTATGCCTCGACCCTGACCTTGCAGCAGCCGTTGCTGGATTACGAAGCCTACGCGCGCTTTCGCCAGGGCACCGCCCAGGCACTGATGGCCGATGAGCGTTTTCGCGGCAAAAGCCAGGAATTGGCGGTGCGCGTGCTCAGAGCCTACAGCCAGGCGCTGCTGGCCCAGGAGCGTATCGAGTTGAGCCGTGCGCAGAAGCGTGCGTTTGCCGAACGCCTGCAACTCAATGATCGCTTGCTCAAAGGCGGCGAAGGTACGCGCACCGATGTACTGGAAACCCAGGCGCGCTTGAGCCTGGCCCAGGCAGAGGCGCTCGAGTCGCAGGACGCCCAGGATGGCGCCTTGCGCGAGCTGGAAGCGATTGTCGGCCAACCGTTGCAGATCGAAGAGCTGGCCCCCCTGGTCCGCCAATTCGACATCCCGCCCTTGGAGCCCAACCGCTTCGAGACGTGGCGTGAAATGGCCATGGCCAATAACCCCGAACTCAAGTCCCAACACCACGCGCTGGACGTCGCCTCTTACGAAGTGGAGCGTAAACGCGCCGGGCACTTGCCCAAGGTCAGCCTGTACGCCAGCAGCCGCCAGACCAGCTCCGATTCCGAAAGCAGCTACAACCAGAAGTACGACACCAACAGCGTCGGCATCCAGCTCAGCCTGCCGTTGTTTGCCGGTGGCTCGGTATCGGCTTCTACCCGTCAGGCAGGCAATCAGTTGAGCCAGGCCCAGTACGAACTGGACGCCCAAACCTCGGCCACGCTGGTGGAGCTGCGCAAGCAATTCAACCTCAACACCAGCGGCGCGGCGAAAGTGCGGGCTTATGAAATGGCCGTCAGCTCCGCCACGGCACTGGTCACCGCGACGAAGAAAAGCGTCAGCGGCGGTGAGCGGGTCAACCTCGACGTACTCGACGCCGAACAACAACTGTTCACCGCCCGCCGCGACCTGGCGAATGCTCGGCACGCGTATTTGCTGGCGCGGATTCAGTTGAAATATTACGCGGGGTTGCTGAGTGAGCAGGACTTGCGGGCGTTGGCGGGGTATTTCCAGCCGTCGGCCTGACAAAGATATTTGCCAACACACCGATCCAATGTGGGAGGGGGCTTGCCCCCGATAGCAGGGGGGCAATCAGCACACTTTTAGCTGATGCACCGCCATCGGGGGCAAGTCGAATCGTCGCACCGCCCCTCCCACATTTAGAGCTGCGATGAGCCTTGGCATTACCGCCGGGTCAATAACACCCCGGATTCCATATGGTGCGTCCACGGGAACTGGTCAAACATCGCACACTGGGTAATGCGGTGGGTGTCATGCAGTTGCGCAATGTTCGCCGCCAGCGTCTCCGGGTTGCAGGAGATGTAGAGGATGTTGTCGAAGCGCCGGGTCAGTTCGCAGGTGTCCGGGTCCATGCCGGCGCGGGGCGGGTCGACGAACACGCTACCGAATTCGTAGCTCTTGAGATCGATGCCGTGCAGGCGGCGGAACGGTCGCACTTCATTGAGCGCTTCGGTGAGTTCTTCGGCGGAGAGGCGCACCAGGGTGACGTTACCCACCGCGTTTTCATCGAGGTTGCTCAGGGCCGCATTCACCGAGGTCTTGCTGATCTCGGTGGCCAGCACTTTACGCACACGGGTGGCCAGCGGCAGGGTGAAGTTGCCGTTGCCGCAATACAGCTCCAGCAGGTCATCCGGGCGATCGCCCAAGGCGTCGTATGCCCAGTTGAGCATCTTCTGGTTCACCGTGCCGTTGGGCTGGGTGAAGGCGCCTTCGGGCTGGCGGTAGCTGAAGGTGCGGCCGCCCACGTCGAGTTTTTCCACCACGTAGTCGTGGCCGATCACATCGCGCTTGCCCTTGGAGCGGCCGATGATGCTGACATTCAAATCAGCCGCCAGCTTATTCGCCGCGGTGTGCCAGTGCTCGTCCAGCGGGCGGTGATAACACAGGGTGATCATCGCGTCGCCGGCCAGGGTGGTGAGGAACTCCACCTGGAACAACTTGTGGCTTAGGGCGGCGCTGGCTTGCCAGGCGGCCTTGAGCTGCGGCATCAACTGGTTGATGCGCTGGCTGGCGATGGGGAATGCTTCGATCAGGATCGGCGTGCGCTTGTCGTCCTGGGAGAACATCGCGTAGTGGCGTTCGCCGCCTTCGCGCCACAAGCGGAACTCCGCCCGCAGGCGGAAGTTCTGCAACGGCGACTCGAAGACCTGCGGCTCGGGTGCGTCGAACGGTGCCAGCAGGTCACGCAAACGCGTGACCTTGTCTTGCAGTTGAACGGTGTAGCGTGCGGCGTCAAAAGTCATGCGTTGAACCAGCCCAGCTTGATCACGAACAGAATCGACAGAATCACCAGCGCCGGGTTGAGCTCACGGTAGCGGCCCGAAAGCAGCTTGATGGCGGTCCAGGCGATGAAACCGAAGGCAATGCCGTTGGCGATGGAGTATGTGAAGGGCATCGCCAGGGCGGTGATCACCACCGGCGCTGCAACGGTAATGTCATCCCAGTCGATTTCGGCCAGGCCTGAGGTCATCAATACGGCGACGAACAGCAGCGCCGGCGCGGTAGCAAAGGCCGGTACGCTGGCGGCCAGCGGCGAGAAGAACAGCGCCAGCAGGAACAGGATCGCGACCACGATGGCGGTCAAGCCGGTACGGCCACCGGCGCTCACGCCCGCGGCGGACTCGATGTAACTGGTGGTAGTCGAGGTGCCCAGCAGCGAACCGGCCATGGCGGCGGTGCTGTCGGCGATCAGCGCACGGCCCATTTTCGGCATGTGGCCGTCCTTGCCCATCAGCCCGGCGCGCTTGGCCACGCCGATCAGGGTGCCGGAGTTGTCGAACAGGTCAACGAACAGGAAGGCGAAGATCACGCTGACCAGGCCGATGTCCAGCGCGCCCTTGATGTCCAGTTGCAGGAAGGTCGGGGCCAGGGACGGCGGCATCGACATCACGCCGCCAAACGCGGTCACACCCAGCAGGATGGAGACGATGGTCACCGCCAGGATGCCGATCAGCACTGCACCGCGCACGGCCAGGGCTTCCAGTGCAACGATCAGCATGAAGCCGAGGATGGCCAGGATAGGCGCCGGTTTAGTCAGGTCGCCCATGCCCACCAGGGTGTTCGGGTTGCCCACCACGATCCCGGCGTTGTGCAGGGCGATCAAGGCCAGGAACAGGCCGATACCGGCGGCAATCGCCGAGCGCAGGGGCAGGGGGATGCTGTTGATGATCCACTCACGGATACGGAAGATCGACAGCAGGAAGAACAGCACCGCCGAAATGAACACCGCCCCCAGCGCAACCTGCCAGGTGTGGCCCATGTGCAGCACTACGGTGTAGGTAAAGAAGGCATTGAGGCCCATGCCCGGCGCCAGCGCGATCGGGTAGTTGGCGATCAGGCCCATCACGGTCGAACCGATGGCCGCCGCCAGGCAGGTCGCGACAAACACCGCGCCTTTGTCCATGCCGGTCTCGCCGAGGATGCTCGGGTTGACGAACAGGATGTAGGCCATGGCCAGGAATGTCGTGATGCCCGCGAGGATCTCGGTGCGCACGTTGGTGTTGTGTGCCTTGAGTTGAAACAGCTTTTCCAGCATGCCTGCTCCCTGTGACGCTATGTTGCGTCGTTATTTGTTGACCTCTAAGTCAAAGCACAAACTGCGCCAAGCGGCTGTGGTTCCAGAGAGGATCGGAAAAAGCGGCGCATCATACCAGCAGCCGAGGCTGTGTGGCGCATGGCCTTGAGGCATACTGCGGCGACGTTCAACAGCGGGTCATCGACAGCATGAAAAAAGCCAACGCGTGGAGTCTAGCCCTGATCCCTTGTCTCGGCCTGTGGCTGGGCGCGGCACCGGTGTGGGGCGCGACTGCACCGCCCTTGAGCGAGGTGCGCGTGTTCAAGGTCGAATCGGCGCGCTGCACGGAAACCATCCCGGAACGCGCGCAAAGCACCCAGATGTGCACGCACCGTGGGCCCACCAAAGTGTCGGTGATGGAAGTCGGCCTGGGCAACAACCCGATGGGCCGTTTCAACGGTGCCGAACTGAACGGGCAACGTACGCCCGTGTGCCAGGTCGGTAGCATCAGCGAGGCTTGCAGCGGTGCGGGTACGTTGATGGGCTACATCTATGTATTTGACCTGAATGTCCAAGCCCAAGGCTGGTTCGAATACAGCAACACGTCGATCAACGGCCCGCGCAATACCTTGAAGACACTGCTCAATATCCGCTGATCAATCACCTTGAACGCTCAATACCCTGGGAAGTCGTACCCCTGAGACGGCGACTTTCCTGAACGCCGCGGATGTACACCAACCCGTGAGGTGTTTATGAGCGCGACCCCTAATGGCGCGGCGGTCCAACCGTTCGTCGCCCACTCCATACGCTTGACCCTCAATGGTCAGGACCGCCAACTCGAGGTATTGCCCTGGACCACGTTGCTGGACCTGCTGCGCGAGCAACTGGACCTGGTTGGCAGCAAAAAAGGCTGTGACCACGGCCAATGCGGCGCCTGTACGGTATTGCGCGACGGCAAACGCATAAACGCCTGCCTGACCCTGGCGGTGATGTGCGACGGCGCCGAACTGACCACCATCGAAGGCCTCGCCGACAGCGATCAACTGCACCCGATGCAGCAAGCCTTCATCAAGCACGATGCCTTCCAGTGCGGCTACTGCACGCCTGGTCAGATTTGCTCCGCCGTCGGCCTGGCCAATGAAGGCCGTGCCCACGACAGCGCGCAGATCCAGGAGCTGATGAGCGGAAACCTGTGCCGCTGCGGCGCCTACAGCAACATCCGCGATGCCATCGAAGAGGCCTTGCCGGCCTGCCGCACCCAGGGAGGCGCGCAATGAATCCCTTCCAGTACAGCAAACCGGCGGACGTCCACGAAGCCGTGCACCTGAGCAGCGCCGCATCGCGCTTTATTGCCGGCGGCACCAACCTGCTGGATTTGATGAAAGAAAACATCAGCCGCCCCGAGCATCTGATCGACATCACCGGCCTGCCGCTCAATGAGATTGAACAAACCGCCGAGGGCGGCCTGCGGATCGGCGCGCTGGTGAGCAATGCCGACCTGGCCTGGCATCCGCTGATCGAACAGCGCTACCCGTTGCTGTCCCAGGCGATCCTCGCCGGTGCTTCGCCGCAACTGCGCAATATGGCGAGTACCGGTGGCAACCTGTTGCAGCGCACCCGTTGCTACTACTTCTATGACGCCACGGTGCCGTGCAATAAGCGTGAGCCCGGCAGCGGTTGCCCGGCGCGCACTGGGTTGAACCGTATCCATGCGATCCTCGGCGCCAGCGACCAGTGCGTGGCCACTCATCCCTCGGACATGTGCGTGGCCCTGGCGGCGCTGGAGGCGCGGGTGCATGTGGAGGGGCGTGGCGGTGCGCGGGTTATCGAGTTTGCCGACTTCCACCGCTTGCCCGGTGATGCGCCGCAACGCGACAACCAACTGGCCGACGATGAGCTGATCACCGCTATCGAATTGCCCGCCGACCACCTGGCTCGTCATAGCCATTATTTGAAAGTCCGCGACCGCGCGTCTTACGCGTTTGCGTTGGTGTCTGTCGCCGCCGCGCTTGAATTGGAGGGCGAGCGAATCGTCGACGCGCGCCTGGCCCTTGGCGGCGTGGCCCATAAACCCTGGCGTGACCGCGCGGTGGAAGCCTCGCTGATCGGCCAGGTGGTCAGCCGCGAGACCTTCAGCAACGCCGCCGACGCGGTGCTGCAAGACGCTGAGCCGCTGGAACACAACGGCTTCAAGATCAAGCTGGCGCGCCGCGCAATGATCCGCGCCCTGAGCGACGCTGCCGTCGCAGGAGAACGCCCATGACTGCCCTTGGCAAACCCCTGGACCGTGTCGACGGTCTGCTCAAGGTCACCGGCCAGGCGCGTTATGCCGGCGAGTTCCCCGAAGACGGCCTGCTCCACGGCAGTGTGGTGTCCAGCACCATCGCCAAGGGCCGTGTGCTGGCTATCGACGCGGCCAGGGCACTGGCCCTGCCGGGCGTGGTGGCGGTTATCCATCACCTCAACCGGCCGAAAATCGCCAGTTACGACGATGCCTTCCAGGATGATGACGCGGCGGACGGCTCACCGTTTCGCCCGCTGTATAACGACCGTGTGCTGTACAGCGGCCAGCCCCTGGCCCTGGTGCTTGCCGACAACCTCGAACTGGCGCGGCATGGCGGCTCGCTGGTAGAGATCGAATACGCGTGCGAAGACTTCGAGACCGACCTGCTCGCCCAACAGGAACAGGCCCATGCTTCAGCGCAAACGCCGCCCAAGCCACGCGGCAACTTCCAGGCCGAGTGGGCCGCTGCCGCCGTCAGTCTCGACCTGCACTACAGCACGCCCATCGAACACCACAACCCCATGGAACCCCACGCCAGTACCGTGCTGTATCAGCCGGACGGCACCTTGCATATCCACGACAAGACCCAGGGCCCGCAGAACTGCCAGGCCTATGTGCAAAAGGTGTTCGGCCTGGATAACAGCCAGGTGCGCATCTTTGCTGCATTCGTTGGCGGTGCCTTCGGCTCGGGCTTGCGTCCGCAGTATCAATTGCCCTTGGCGGTGATGGCATCCCTGGCGCTCAAGCGCTCGGTGCGCGTCACCCTGACCCGCCAGCAGATGTTCACCTTCGGCTACCGCCCGCGCACGTTGCAGCGTTTGCAGATGGGCGCCGCCGCCAATGGTCGCCTGCTGGCATTGGGGCATACGGCGATTGGCCAGACCTCGCGCTTCGAAGATTTCAGCGAGCACGTGGTGGAGTGGAGCGGCATGCTTTACCACTGCGATAACGTGCAACTGACCTACAAGCTGGTGCCGCTGGATGTGTTCACGCCACTGGACATGCGCGCGCCCGGCGCCGCGTTGGGCGTGATTGGCCTGGAGTGCGCCATGGACGAGTTGGCGTGCGCCTTGGGCATGGACCCGGTGCAACTGCGGCTGGTCAACTACGCCGAGCGCAACCAGAACGAAGATAAACCCTGGTCCAGCAAGGCGCTGCGCGAATGTTACAGCGAAGGTGCCGAGCGCTTCGGCTGGCGCCAGCGCAATCCGGAACCGCGCAGCATGCGCGACGGCTCCCAGTTGATCGGCTGGGGCATGGCCGGTGGCGTGTGGGAGGCCATGCAGATGAAGGCCAGCGCCAAGGCGCGCATCGACGCCGAGGGCAAACTGACGGTCAGCAGCGCCACCACGGACATTGGCACCGGCACCTACACGGTGATGACCCAGATCGCGGCGCAGGCCAGTGGTGTGGCGGTGGAGGACGTGGTGTTTCTGCTCGGCGATTCGTCATTGCCCACTGCACCGCTGCAAGGCGGCTCGTTCACCGTGTCGTCCGTCGGCACCGCCGTGCAGCAAGCCTGCCAAGCGTTGACCGCCAAACTGCTGACCATCGCCCGGCAGACTTACCCGGTGTTCAAGGATGCCGAGTCCGTGCGTTTTGAAAACGGCCAACTGCACACCGGCGACGTGAGTGTGTCGTTGGCGCAACTGGTCAAGGACAGTGGCGAAGAGGCCTTGGAGGTCCAAGTCGACAGCGAACCGGACAAGAAACGCGAAGGTTACGCCACCGCCACCCATTCGGCGGTGTTCGTCGAGGTACGGGTGGATGAGGACTTGGGCACGATCAAGGTCAGCCGCGTGGTCAGCGCCATTGCGGCCGGGCGGGTGGTCAACCCGAAGATGGCCCGTAGCCAGATCCTCGGCGGGGTGGTGTGGGGCATCGGCATGGCCCTGCACGAAGAGACCCAAGTCGACCATCAGTTAGGACGCTACATGAACCACAGCCTGGCCGAGTATCACATCCCGGTAAATGCCGATATCGGCGACATAGACGTGGTGTTTGTTGAAGAACACGACGAAATCGTCAACGCCCTTGGGTCCAAAGGCGTGGGCGAGATCGGGATTGTCGGCGTGGCGGCGGCGGTGGCGAATGCGATTTACCACGCCACCGGCAAGCGGGTGCGGGAGTTTCCGATCACCCTGGACAAGCTGCTCTGACGCGGTTCAGCAAACAGTGAAGATCCAAATGTGGGAGGGGCGGTGCGACGATTCGACTTGCTCCCGATGGCGGAGTTTCAGTCCAAGCATAAGTTGACTGATCCACCGCTATCGGGGGCAAGCCCCCTCCCACATGGGTTATGCGGTAGCTTTTTGAGCGGGCTCTTCCACCGGCACATGCATGCGATCCCGGTTGGCCAGAGTCGGGAACAGCTTGATCCACACCCCGGTCACTACCAGCGTACCGATCCCGCCCATCACCACGGCCGGTACGGTGCCGAACCAATGGGCGGTGAGGCCGGACTCGAACTCGCCCAGTTGGTTGGATGCACCGATAAACAGGCCGTTGACCGCGCTCACCCGCCCACGCATTTCATCCGGGGTTTCCAGTTGCACGAAGGACGCACGGATCACCATGCTGATCATGTCCGCCGCGCCCAGCACCACCAGCACCGCCAGGGAAAACCAGAACGAGGTGGACAGGCCGAAGGCGATGGTCGCCACGCCGAATACGCCGACAGCGGTGAACATCACCCGGCCGACCTTTCGATCTACCGAAAAGCGTGCCAGCCACAGTGACATCAACAAGGCGCCCACCGCCGGCGCCGAACGCAACAGGCCCAGGCCCCAGGCGCCGGTCAGCAGGATGTCCTTGGCGAACACTGGCAGCAACGCGGTGGCGCCGCCCAGCAGCACGGCGAACAGGTCGAGGGAAATCGCCCCGAGAATGTCCGGGCGGCTGCGAATAAAGCGGATGCCGGCCAGCAGCGAATCGAGGGTGGCCTTGCCTTTATTGAGCGGGGTCTGGCGGGCGGGCAGGTTGAGGGTCAGCACGCAGGCAATGATGTACAGCACCACCGTGGGCCCATACACCCAGACGCTGCCGAAGGCGTAAAGCAAACCACCGAGCGCCGGGGCGACGATGGTTGCCAGTTGCTGGGCCGACTGCGACGAGGCCACGGCGCGCGGGAACAGTGCGCTGGGCACAATGCTCGGCAACAGCGCCTGGGTGGTGGGCATTTCAAACGAGCGCGCGGCGCCGAGCAGGAAGGCCAGGATAAAGATCATCTCGCGGGTCACGTTGCCGGTCAGGCCGCCGATGGCCAGGGAGAGGGCAATCAGCGCCTGCACGGTCTGGCAGATGGCCGCGACTTTGCGTCGCTCATAGCGGTCGGCCACATGCCCGGTGTGCAGCATGAACAGCACGCGCGGCACGAACTCCACCAAGCCGACCAGCCCCAGGTCCAGCACGTTGCCGGTGAGTTGGTAGAGGTTCCAGCCAATGGCCACGGTAAGCATCTGGAAGCCGCTGGCGGTGAAGATCCGTGCCAGCCAGAACGCGATGAAAGGGCGGTGGTGACGTAACAGCAACGCGGGTTCACTAGGCATCGGAAATTCAGGTCAAGGCCGGAGGGAAGGGCCAGATTAGCATCAAGCTGTAACAATTAGTTGCCAGAAGAAGGCTGAGGCAAGCTGTCACGCGGCAAAAGACCACACAGGCCAACCGCGAAAATGGGACTACTCTTTTGACTGTGATTGATCCAGATCAAAGTCATTTCAGAATTTGTTCTGGTGGCCGCAAGGCCCGATTCCCTACGTGGTTGGTTAAAAAAAGAAACGAATTGAAATTCGCCAGACTCCATATCCGTGGGGGCAGTGGGTGCAGGCTCCCGCCAGCAGCCGGTATTACCTGACAGAGGAAGACTTATGTTCGGTTTGGAGGCGCTAGATCTCGCCCGAATTCAGTTCGCGTTCACCATCTCGTTCCACATCCTGTTCCCGGCGATCACCATCGGCCTGGCCAGTTACCTCGCGGTGCTGGAAGGCTTGTGGCTCAAGACCCACAACGACACCTACCGTGACCTCTACCATTTCTGGTCGAAGATCTTTGCCGTCAACTTCGGCATGGGCGTGGTCTCCGGTTTGGTCATGGCCTACCAGTTCGGTACCAACTGGAGCCGTTTCTCGGACTTCGCCGGCGCCGTCACCGGGCCGCTTCTGACGTACGAAGTGCTTACGGCCTTCTTCCTCGAAGCCGGTTTCCTCGGCGTGATGCTGTTCGGCTGGAACAAGGTGGGGCGCAAGCTGCACTTCTTCTCCACGGTGATGGTGGCCGTCGGTACGTTGATCTCGACCTTTTGGATCCTGGCGTCCAACAGCTGGATGCAAACGCCGCAAGGCTTTGAAATCATCGATGGCCGCGTGATTCCTACTGACTGGCTGGCGGTGATCTTCAACCCCTCGTTCCCCTACCGGCTGGCGCATATGGCTACGGCGGCCTTTGTGGCCACCGCGTTCTTCGTCGGCTCCTCGGCGGCCTGGCACTTGCTGCGCGGCAAGGACAACCCGGCGATCCGCAAAATGTTGTCGATGGCGATGTGGATGGCCCTGATCGTGGCGCCTATCCAGGCGGTGATCGGTGACTTCCATGGCCTCAACACCCTCGAGCACCAGCCGGCAAAAATCGCCGCCATCGAAGGCCACTGGGAAAACAAAGGCAATGAGCCAACGCCGCTGATCCTGTTTGGCTGGCCGGACATGAAGGCCGAAAAAACCAAGTACGCGGTGGAAATTCCGTACCTTGGCAGCCTGATCCTGACCCACTCCCTGGACAAACAGGTGCCGGCGCTCAAGGAATTCCCGCCGCAAGACCGGCCGAATTCGACCATCGTGTTCTGGTCGTTCCGGGTCATGGTCGGCCTGGGCTTCCTGATGATCTTCACCGGCCTGTTCAGCCTCTGGCTGCGCCGGGGCGACAAGATGTACACGTCCAAACCGTTCCTGTACCTGGCGCTGTGGATGGGCCCGTCTGGCCTGATCGCGATTCTCGCCGGTTGGTTCACCACCGAAATCGGCCGACAGCCGTGGGTGGTCTACGGGTTGATGCGCACGGCGGATGCGTCTTCCGGGCATAGCCTGGCGCAGATGACGATCACCCTGGTGTTGTTCGTGGTGGTGTACTTCGCGCTGTTTGGTGCGGGCCTGGGCTACATGATGCGCCTGGTGCGCAAAGGCCCCGTGACCCACGAAGGCACCGAGCCGACCCACGGTGGCCCTGGCCAGAAACGCACACCGGCGCGTCCGTTGTCGGCTGCCGACGATGGCAGCGATGACGACCACCTCCAGCACAAGGGGCATTGAGATGGGTATTGATCTTCCGCTGATCTGGGCCGTGATCATCATCTTCGGCATCATGATGTACGTGGTCATGGACGGCTTCGACCTCGGCATCGGCATCCTCTTCCCGTTTATTCCGGGCAAGACCGACCGTGACGTGATGATGAACACCGTGGCCCCGGTCTGGGACGGTAACGAAACCTGGCTGGTACTCGGCGGCGCGGCGTTGTTCGGCGCGTTTCCGCTGGCCTATTCGGTGGTGTTGTCGGCGCTGTACCTGCCGCTGATCCTGATGCTGATCGGGCTGATCTTTCGCGGTGTGGCGTTCGAGTTCCGCTTCAAGGCCAAGGACCACAAGCGTCACCTGTGGGACAAGGCGTTTATCGGCGGTTCGCTGGCGGCCACGTTCTTCCAGGGTGTAGCGCTGGGCGCGTTTATCGACGGGATCCCGGTGGTCAATCGCCAGTTTGCCGGCGGCTCGCTGGACTGGCTCACACCGTTCACGATGTTCTGCGGTGTTGCGCTGATCGTGGCCTATGCGTTGCTCGGCTGCACCTGGCTGATCATGAAAACCGAAGGCCCGTTGCAGGAGAAGATGCACAACCTGGCGCGGCCGTTGGCCTTCGTGGTGCTGGCGGTGATTGGTATCGTGAGCATCTGGACCCCGCTGTCGCACCCGGAAATTGCCTCGCGCTGGTTCACCCTGCCGAACCTGTTCTGGTTCCTGCCGGTGCCGATCCTGGTGCTGGTGACCATGTACGGGTTGATCCGCGCCGTGGCGCGTAACGCCCACTACACGCCGTTCCTGCTGACGCTGGTGTTGATCTTCCTCGGCTACAGCGGCCTGGGGATCAGCCTGTGGCCGAACATCATCCCGCCATCGGTGTCGATCTGGGATGCCGCTGCGCCGCCGCAGAGCCAAGGCTTCATGCTGGTGGGCACCTTGTTCATCATCCCGTTCATCCTGGGCTACACCTTCTGGAGCTATTACGTGTTCCGCGGCAAGGTCACCCACGAAGACGGTTATCACTAGGAGGGTCGTTGCATGTCCGGCAAACCTACGTTGCACGAGATCGAACAGGCCGAGAAACAGCCGTTGTGGCGGCGCCTGGGGTGGCTGGCGATGATCTGGACCGGCAGTGTGCTGGCCCTGTTCATCGTGGCCAGCCTGATGCGCATGTTCATGAATGCGGCCGGCCTGACCACCCACTGACATCCCGATCCGGGCTTCGCGGCCCGCTGCCTGTTAACTTGAGGGCAAGCCCTGTGCTTCTTTTGGAAGGGCAGGGCTTTTTTATTTGCGCGCTTTGAGAATCACAAACTTCGGTGTGGCGGCCACCTGCTCGACGCCCCGGAACAAACGCGCCAACTTGCTGTGATAACCCAGGTGACGGTTGCCGACGATATACAGGGCGCCGCCGACCACCAGTGCTTCCCGGGCCTGCTGGAACATACGCCAGGCAAGGAAGTCGCCGACCACCTGCTGCTGGTGGAACGGCGGGTTGCACAGCACCACGTCGAGGGAATCCGGCTCCTGGCCTGCGAGGCCGTCGCCGGCGCGTACTGTCACATCCCTATCGCCGAGGGCGGCTTGCCAGTTCTCCAGCGCCGATTGCACAGCCATGTAGGACTCGTCCACCAGGGTGTAGTGCGCCTCAGGGTTTTGCAGGGCGCTGGCAATCGCCAGTACACCATTGCCGCAACCCAGGTCCGCCACACGGGCACTGCCGAGGTTTTTTGGCAGGTGCGGCAGGAAGGCGCGGGTGCCAATGTCCAGGCCTTCACGGCAGAACACGTTGGCATGGTTCAGCAGTTCAATCGCCGGCGCGTCCAGGGCGTAGCGCGTTGGGTAGGGCGACACGGCGACGGGTCGGTCGGCCAGCGTGGCGATCAGCAGCCGGGCTTTCTTGACGGCCAGGGAGGCGTGCATCGGCCCGATATAGCGCTCCAGCAACTCACCGGCCGCCCGGGGCAAGTGCTTGATCATCGCCCCTGCGATCACCTCGGCGCCCGGCGCCAGTTGGCCTTGCAGGCGGATCAGTTGTTCTTCCAGCAATGCGAGGGTCTTGGGCACGCGGATCAGCACCCGGTCGAACGGCCCGCTGGGCACTTCGCTGGCGGGGATGAACGGCACGGCATCAAAGGCTTTGCCATTGCGCACCAGGTTTTTATCCAGGCCCATGGCGGCCAGGAACGAGTCACCGCTGGAGGTTACCTGCACCCGGCCTTCCAGGCTGGCAGCCAGGGCGCCGAAGCTGTCATTGAGCACCAGCACGCGCGTCGCAGCGGTCGGTTGTTGTTCGGCCAGATAGCTGAGCAGGTACTCGTCGGCGGCGTCGAAGGCTTGCAGCGGATCGTTATGTTGCTCTGGCTGGCGGATCAGATCGAGCTGGGCGAAGGGGCTGTCGAGCAGGGGCATGGCGGGGGAGGCTCTGGGTCATCGATGGGTGTTCGGCAGTCGGCTGCGGAACCGTCTGAGTGAACAGCGTGCGGCACCCCTTGGGGGCTGCTCAACACTCAGAATTGGCCGTAAATGTTACTTTTTTTCCAGAGGGATTACATGCGGTGTTTCAACGGTGGCTAAAACAATCCCGCTTTCGAAGCGCAGAGCACGGCGGCGATCTTGTTGTTGACCCCCAGCTTTTTGAAGCAACTACAGATATGAAAGCCCACCGTACGTTCAGACAAGCACAGGATCGCGGCGATGTCCGCCGCAGTCTTGCCCATGGCAGACCACTTGAGGATTTCGGTTTCCCGCGGGCTCAATTTGCTGGCGGGGCTGGCGCCAGTCTTATCGGCATACGTCTGCGCCACGGCTGCATGTAACGCATGGCATAACCACAGTACCTGGCCGGCCTTTTCGTACAGCTCCTGCGGGCTGACTTGGCCCTTGCTACGACCCAGGGTCAGCATGCTGAACACACCCTGGAAATCATGCACTGCTTGGGTCCAGCCCAGATGCACGCCAAATGACTGGGCTAAAGACCATAAGTTTGGTGCGTCTTTAAAGGTTTTTTCTTCCCAGACAAGTGGCAATACGCAACGCTTGCAATGTTTGACCACAGGATCAACTTCAAAGAAGTGCGCCTGGTTATACAAGGTGTTCCATTCGTCTGGATAGTTATTGATGCGGATTGGTTTCGTTTGATTGTTGGGGAGTTGGGAACTCATCGTAAAGGAACAGTATTGGAAGCCGAGTGCGTAGGTGTGGTTGACGGCCATGTCGAAAAGACTAGAGGCCTCACTCTCGCCTTCCCGCTTGGGAAGTCTTGTGTTGCGCCAGTTAACCATCGGTAACTCTCCATGGGTTTCCGCTTGATATGGGATACGTCCTGAACTCCCACTGCACGGAAATCAGTGTAGGACACGAGCTACATGGAGAGCTGAGATTTTCGCTATTTGCCGACGATATTTTATAGATTCTTTACACCGCTGCGAGTTGAGCGCGCAAAGGGTTAGTTGGTTTTTTTGGGATTTATTAGTGGGTTAAAGCACTGAGGACGGGTCAACTTAGAGTGTGTGAGTAACCATTGGTAAAGTGGCTAATAGCGAATTAGTTAGGAGTGGCATTAAATTGCTATTATTCGCTGCCTACGAAACCACTACAAACCAGCGGTGTTTCCGGGCGCGACTTTGAGGGACACTAGGGCACCTGTAGAACGGAGTCCCCCATGACGGCCAGTGCTGAGAAATTTACCCGCCAGACCCTGCTCGATGTGCAATCGCTGACCCCCAGCCTGTTTACGCTGCGAACCACCCGTGACCCGGGGTTCCGTTTTACCGCCGGTCAGTTCGTGCGTCTGGGGGTGACCAAGGCGGATGGCAGCACGGTGTGGCGTGCCTACTCAGTGGTGTCCTCACCGTTTGATGAGCACTTGGATTTCTTCTCGATTGTCGTCCCTGGCGGGGAATTCACCAGTGAACTGAGTCGCCTGCGGGTAGGTGATACCTTGATGGTGGAACGCCAGGCCACGGGGTTCCTGACCCTGAACCGTTTCGTCGATGGCCGCGATTTGTGGATGCTGGGCACCGGCACCGGGGTAGCGCCATTTCTGTCGATGCTGCAGGACTTCGAAGTCTGGGAGAAATTCGAGCGCATCATCCTTGTGTACAGCGCGCGCGAAGGCAAAGAGTTGGCCTATCAGTCGCTGATCAAGGAGCTGGGTGAGCGGGAGTACCTGGCTGAGTACGCGCACAAGCTCACTTACATTCCTACCGTCACCCGCGAGCAACATCCGGGTGCATTGAATGGGCGCATTACCACGTTGATCGAAAACGGTGAATTGGAGCGTGCTGCCGGCGTCGAGTTGACCCCGGAACATTCGCGCGTGCTGATTTGCGGCAACCCGCAGATGGTGGATGACACTCGCCAGTTGCTCAAGCAGCGCGATATGCAATTGAGCCTGAGCCGCCGGCCGGGGCAGGTGGCGGTGGAAAACTACTGGTAATAAAAAAGGCGCCTCAAGCAGGCGCCTTTTTTCCAAGCCGGTAGGGGTTAAAGCGGCTTGTCGTTCTGTGCCTTGAGCAGGTCGCGAATCTCACCCAGCAGCACTTCTTCCTTGCTTGGCGTCGGTGGCAGGCTCGGTGCCACGGCTTCCTCGCGCTTGAGGCGGTTGATGGCCTTGACGCCCATGAAGATCGCAAATGCGACGATCACAAAGTCGATCACGCTCTGGATGAACTTGCCGTACGCCAGGACGACGGCGGGTACATCGCCTTGTGCCGCCTTGAGCGTTATCGCCAGGTCACCAAAGTCCACGCCACCGATCAACAGACCAATGGGCGGCATCACCACGTCGCCTACAAACGAGGAAACAATTTTGCCGAAGGCTGCGCCGATGATGATACCGACGGCCATGTCGACCACATTACCTTTGACCGCGAAGGCCTTGAACTCACTGATCACGCCCATAGGTTATTCCTTGTTACACATGAGAAGGGTGCCGCTCAGTGTAAGTCAGTCGTAGCGGGCTTGCCCGACACAACTCTTAACACTGTTAGTTTTAATCGACACATTAAAACGCAAATAGTTTGCAAAGTGCCACCAATCGCGCGCGAAATACTCGCCATTTCAGTGGCTTGCCACATTAATTTCTTAATCGCCCTGGTGGGGTTTTTCTATTTATCTTCTGACTCGCGGGTCACTAGCCTCTGGCAAGCACAACTGAATGTGCACTAAAAAAACCAGAGGAAACCTTGATGAAGACTCCAACCAATCGCGGCCCGGTATTGGCGCGTCATGTGCTGGTACTGGCGACCGCCAGCCTGCTTTCCCTCTCTGTGCAAGCCGCCAACCTGACCCGCGATAACGGCGCCGCCGTTGGCGACAACCAGAACTCACAAACCGCGGGCGCCAATGGCCCGGTACTGCTGCAAGACGTGCAACTGATCCAGAAGCTGCAGCGTTTCGACCGCGAACGCATCCCTGAGCGCGTGGTGCATGCCCGTGGCACCGGCGCCCACGGCACGTTTACCGTCACCGACAACCTCAGCGACCTGACCAAGGCCAAGGTCTTTGCGGCAGGCGAAGCCACCCCGGTGTTCGTGCGTTTCTCCGCCGTGGTGCACGGCAACCACTCCCCGGAAACCTTGCGTGACCCGCGCGGTTTCGCCACCAAGTTCTACACCGCTGACGGCAATTGGGACTTGGTGGGCAATAACTTCCCGACGTTCTTTATCCGCGATGCCATCAAGTTCCCCGACATGGTCCACGCCTTCAAGCCGGACCCGCGCACCAACCTGGACGATGACTCCCGTCGCTTCGACTTCTTTTCCCATGTTCCCGAGGCCACTCGCACACTCACCGAGTTGTATTCCGACTCCGGTACCCCCGCCAGCTATCGGGAAATGGATGGCAATGGCGTACATGCCTACAAGTTGATCAACGCCAAGGGCGAGGTGCACTACGTCAAGTTCCACTGGAAGAGCCTGCAAGGCATCAAGAACCTCGACCCCAAGCAAGTTACCGAAGTGCAGGGGCGTGACTACAGCCATATGACCAACGACCTGGTCACCCATATCAACAAGGGCGACTTCCCCAAGTGGGACCTGTATGTGCAGGTACTCAAACCGGAAGACTTGGCCAAGTTTGATTTCGACCCGCTGGATGCCACCAAGATCTGGCCGAATGTACCCGAGCGCAAAGTCGGGCAGATGGTGCTGAACCGCAACCCGGCGAATGTCTTCCAGGAAACCGAGCAAGTGGCCATGGCCCCCGCCAACCTGGTACCGGGTATCGAACCGTCGGAAGACCGCCTGCTGCAAGGCCGGGTGTTCTCGTATGCCGACACGCAGATGTATCGCCTGGGCGCCAATGCCCTGCAATTGCCGATCAACGCCCCACGGGTCACCGTCAACAACGGTAACCAGGACGGCGCGCTGAACTTCGGCAAGACCACCAGCGGCGTGAACTACCAGCCAAGCCGCCTGGAAAACCGTGAAGAGCCGCAAACCGCGCGCTACAGCCAGGCGGCACTGTCGGGCAGCACCCAGCAGGCGAAGATCCAGCGTGAGCAGAACTTCAAGCAGGCCGGTGATCTGTATCGCTCCTACAGCAAGAAAGAGCGTCAGGACTTGATCGACAACTTCGGCGGCTCCCTGGCCACTACCGATGACGAGAGCAAGCACATCATCCTGTCGTTCCTCTACAAGGCTGATCCGGAATACGGCACCGGCGTGGCCAAGGTCGCCAAGGGTGACCTGGCGCGCGTGAAGGCGCTGGCTGAAAAACTCACTGACTGACGTTGGTTTCGGTCGACGCCCGACGCGGGCGTCGACCTCTGGCAGGAGAGCACCCATGCGTATTTCTATCGGCCTACTGATGGCCATGCTGGCCTTTGTCGCGCATGCCGAGTCGCCCGACCCGGTCGCGCTCAAGGCGCAGCTCCAGGATTATTACTTCGACGCCGCCCGCCGTGGCGACGTCGACATGCTCAACACCTTTATCGACTCCGGATTCCCCCTCAATACCCAGGACGACAAGGGCTACACCGCGCTCATCCTCGCCGCCTACCATGGCGAAAGCGCCTACGTGGAGCGCTTGCTCGCTGCCGGGGCCGATGCTTGCGTGCAGGACAACCGCGGCAACACCGCGTTGATGGGCGCGATCTTCAAGGGTGAACTGAAAATTGCCCAGCGCCTGCTGTCCACCGACTGCAACCCCGACCAACGTAACGGCGCCGGTCAGACGGCGGCCATGTACGCCGGCCTGTTCAAGCGCATTGAGTTGCTCGACGAACTCAAGGCCAAGGGCGCCGATCTCAACGCCGAAGACCCGGTCGGCAACAGTGCTTCACGGTTGGCCAGCGGTGAAATCCGGACCCCGGCGTCGCGCTGAGCTATCATCGCGGTTTTTCGGTTGGAGGTTCTCAAATGGCAAAGGCCAAGCGCATGTACGGCTGCACGGAGTGCGGCGCGACCTTTCCCAAGTGGGCCGGCCAATGCACCGAGTGTGGTGCGTGGAATACCCTGACTGAAACCATGATTGAAAGTGGCGGTGCCTCGGCCCCCACTGGCCGCGCCGGCTGGACCGGGCAACAGGCGCAGATCAAGACCCTGGCTGAGGTCAGCGTCGAAGAGATCCCGCGTTTCTCGACGGCTTCCGGTGAGCTGGATCGGGTCCTGGGTGGCGGCCTGGTGGACGGCTCGGTGGTGTTGATTGGCGGCGACCCCGGCATTGGCAAATCGACGATTCTGCTGCAAACCCTGTGCAGCATCGCCAGCCGTATGCCGGCGCTGTATGTCACCGGCGAAGAATCCCAGCAACAGGTGGCTATGCGCGCCCGCCGCCTCGGTTTGCCCCAGGACCAGTTGCGGGTGATGACCGAAACCTGCATCGAAAGCATCATCGCCACGGCCCGGATCGAAAAACCCAAGGTCATGGTGATCGACTCGATCCAGACGATTTTCACCGAGCAACTGCAATCGGCGCCCGGTGGTGTTTCCCAGGTGCGCGAGAGTGCGGCGTTGCTGGTGCGCTACGCCAAGCAGAGCGGCACGGCGATCTTCCTGGTCGGCCACGTCACCAAGGAAGGCGCGCTGGCCGGGCCACGGGTGTTGGAGCATATGGTCGACACCGTGCTGTATTTCGAAGGCGAGTCCGATGGTCGTTTGCGTTTGCTGCGGGCGGTGAAGAACCGTTTCGGCGCGGTGAACGAACTGGGTGTGTTCGCCATGACTGACCGGGGGCTGAAAGAAGTTTCCAACCCCTCGGCTATTTTCCTCACCCGTGCCCAGGAAGAAGTCCCAGGCAGCGTGGTCATGGCGACGTGGGAAGGTACCCGGCCGATGCTGGTGGAAGTCCAGGCGCTGGTGGATGACAGCCATTTGGCCAACCCTCGTCGCGTCACTCTGGGCCTGGATCAAAACCGCCTGGCGATGCTGTTGGCGGTGTTGCACCGCCATGGGGGGATCCCGACCCATGACCAGGACGTGTTCCTCAACGTGGTAGGTGGGGTCAAGGTGCTGGAAACCGCGTCCGACCTGGCGTTGATGGCGGCGGTGATGTCCAGCCTGCGTAACCGGCCATTGCCCCACGACCTGCTGGTGTTCGGTGAGGTGGGCCTGTCCGGCGAAGTGCGCCCGGTGCCCAGCGGTCAGGAACGCTTGAAGGAAGCGGCCAAGCACGGCTTCAAGCGCGCGATCGTGCCCAAGGGCAATGCGCCGAAGGAAATGCCGCCAGGATTGCAGGTGATTGGGGTCACCCGCCTGGAACAGGCGTTGGATGCCTTGTTCGAGTAATCACCAACGCCGCAAAACCAATGTGGGTTGTTAGATCTCCAGCAGCGCCGACAACTCCCGGTGCAGTTCTTCTTCATCTCCAAGGTTCAGCTCGATAAGCCGCTTTAAGTGGCTGATCGAGTCCAGGTCGATGTCTGTGCACACAAACCCCAGTTGGCCATCGGCTTCGTGGGTCAGCCGAACTTGCATCTTTATATGAGCCTTGGGATCCAGGCGTATGTCGACGGCGAACGGCAGCGCTTTATTCCCCTTCCAATCTTCAGGCCGTTGCGCCAACAGGCCCTTGAGCGACAAATCCACCAATTGCACCGGCCATTCCTTATCGCCTTGCCGAAGTTCGGTCTTGGCATCAAAGGCAATTCGACGAAAACGGCGGCGATCAGACGCTTGCTCGGTCATGGTGAAACCCTCTGTGGATAAAAGGATTGTAGCCGTGCGCCATCATTGGGCGGTTTTTTCTGCTTTTTTTGCCGTTGCAAGGCTCTAGACCAACGTAGGGGGGTGGCCTTTAAGGCCAGTAGCGCTAAACTCCGGATGGCTGTCCTTTCTGTCCACCCTGGCTGGAATATAAAAATGAAAAATAATAATAGCCTGCTACGCCACTTACCCTGGCTGGTGCTGGCAATCGTAGGAGCGTGCGCCCTGGGCGTAGTGGCCTTGCGCCGAGGCGAGGCGATCAACGCCTTGTGGATCGTGGTCGCTGCCGTGGCCATTTATCTGGTCGCTTATCGCTACTACAGCCTGTTCATCGCTAACAACGTGATGCAACTCGATCCACGGCGGGCCACCCCCGCAGTGGTCAACAATGACGGTCTGGACTATGTGCCGACCAACAAACACATCCTTTTCGGTCACCACTTTGCGGCGATTGCCGGTGCAGGCCCCTTGGTCGGCCCGGTACTGGCGGCGCAAATGGGCTACCTGCCCGGCACGCTCTGGCTGATTGCCGGCGTGGTGCTGGCTGGTGCGGTGCAGGACTTCATGGTCCTGTTCCTGTCTACTCGTCGCAACGGCCGTTCCCTGGGGGACATGGTCCGCGAAGAGATGGGCCGTATCCCGGGGACCATCGCGCTGTTCGGCTGCTTCCTGATCATGATCATCATCCTCGCGGTGCTGGCGCTGATCGTGGTCAAGGCCTTGGCCGAGAGCCCATGGGGCATCTTCACGGTGATGGCGACCATCCCGATCGCGATGTTCATGGGCATTTACATGCGCTACATCCGCCCGGGCCGCATTGGTGAAATCTCGATCATCGGCGTGCTGTTGCTGCTCGGTTCGATCTGGCTGGGCGGGCAGATTGCCGCTGATCCGGTCTGGGCCAAGGCCTTCACGTTCACCGGGATCCAGATCACCTGGATGCTGATCGGCTACGGCTTCGTGGCAGCGGTACTGCCGGTGTGGCTGATCCTCGCGCCACGTGACTACCTCTCTACCTTCTTGAAAATCGGCACCATCATCGCCCTGGCGATTGGCATCCTGGTCACCATGCCCGACCTGAAAATGCCGGCGCTGACCCAGTTCATCGATGGTACCGGCCCGGTATGGAAGGGCGGTCTGTTCCCGTTCCTGTTCATCACCATTGCCTGTGGCGCGGTCTCGGGCTTCCACGCGCTGATTTCCTCGGGCACCACGCCCAAGCTGCTGGCCAGTGAAGGCCACGCCCGTTACATCGGTTACGGCGGCATGCTGATGGAGTCCTTCGTGGCGATCATGGCGATGGTTGCCGCTTCGGTGATCGAGCCAGGCGTGTACTTCGCCATGAACAGCCCGGCGGCGATTGTCGGCACCGACGTGGTCACCGTGGCGCAAACCGTCAGCAGCTGGGGGTTTGCAATTACCCCTGAGGCGTTGTCGGCCGTGGCCCATGACATCGGTGAAACCACCATCCTGGCGCGTGCCGGTGGTGCGCCGACGTTGGCGGTGGGTATCGCGCAGATCCTGCACAGTGTGTTGCCGGGTGAAAACACCATGGCGTTCTGGTATCACTTTGCGATCCTGTTCGAGGCGCTGTTCATCCTGACGGCGGTTGACGCCGGTACCCGTGCCGGTCGCTTCATGCTGCAGGACTTGTTGGGTTCCTTCGTACCGGCGCTCAAGCGCACCGAATCCTGGACCGCCAACCTGATCGCGACCGCCGGTTGCGTGGCCATGTGGGGTTACCTGCTGTACCAGGGCGTGATCGACCCGCTGGGCGGCATCAACACCTTGTGGCCGCTGTTCGGTATCTCCAACCAGATGCTGGCCGGTATCGCGCTGATGCTCGCCACCGTTGTGCTGATCAAAATGAAACGCCAACGCTACATCTGGGTGACCATGGTGCCGGCGGTATGGCTGCTGATCTGCACCACCACCGCAGGCTTCATCAAGCTGTTCGACGCCAACCCGGCGATCGGCTTCCTGTCGCTGGCGAAGAAATACAGCGATGCCCTGGCTAACGGCCAGATTCTGGCCCCGGCCAAGAGCATCGACCAGATGCAGCACGTGATCTGGAACGCCTACACCAACGCAACGCTGACGGCGCTGTTCCTGTTCGTGGTGTTCAGCATCCTGTTCTATGCGCTCAAGGTCGGTGTCGCCGCCTGGGGCAACAAAGAGCGTACGGATAAAGAAGCCCCGTTCCAGGCCGTACCGGACGCATAACCGAGGATTGCAAACATGTTCAATGACATCAGTCGCCTCGGTAAATACCTCGGTCAGGCCGCACGCCTGATGGTCGGCATGCCCGACTACGACACGTACGTCGAGCATATGCAAACCAAGCACCCGGACAAGCCGATGATGGACTACAAGGCGTTCTTCCGTGAACGCCAGGAGGCCCGTTACGGCGGCAAGGGTGGGCCCAAGTGCTGTTGACCCGGTAGTTCGGGCTGGCGGTGATCTACTGTGGGAGGGGGCTTGCCCCCGATAGCGGTGTCTCAGTGACACATAAGTGCCTGACACACTGCTATCGGGGGCAAGCCCCCTCCCACATTTGTTTTGTGTTCCTTCAGTTAATAAGGAGAACTGTTTTTGTCCTCTCCCATTCCCGTCACCGTCCTCAGCGGCTTTCTCGGCGCCGGCAAGACCACCTTGTTGCGCCATCTGCTCAAGGCCGAACACGGCTTGAAAATCGCCGTGATCGAAAACGAATTCAGCGATGCCGGTATCGACACCCAGTTGTTGGGCACCGAGCCAGTGCAAGTCATGACCCTGTCCAACGGTTGCGTGTGCTGCACCATTCACACCGACCTGACCAAGGCCCTCTATCTGCTGCTCGAACGCCTGGACAGCGGCGAGATCGCCTTCGACCGCCTGGTGATCGAGTGCACCGGCCTGGCCGATCCGGCGCCGGTGGCCCAAACCTTTTTCATCGATGAGGAACTGCGCGAGCGCTACATCCTCGACGGCATCATCACCCTGGTGGATGCGGCCCACGCCGAGCACCACCTGACCCAAACCATCGCCCAGGCGCAGATCGGTTTCGCCGACCGGCTGCTGGTGAGCAAGCGTGACCTGGTGGACGACGCCACCTTCGAGGCGCTCAGTGAACGCCTCACACGCATCAACCGCCGCGCGCCGATTCGCGTGGTCGAGCACGGCAAGATTGACTTGGCCGAACTGCTCGATGTGCGTGGTTTCAACCTCAACGCCGGCATGAGCCTGCGCCCGGTGAGCAAGGCGCCGTCCATCGACCGTATATCCAGTCTGGTGCTGCGCACCGACCAGCCGCTGGATATCGACCGTCTCAGTGAGTTCATGAACGAACTGCTGGAAGACCATGGCAAGCAGCTGCTGCGCTACAAGGGCGTGCTCAACATCGCCGGCGAAGACCGCCGCATGGTGTTCCAGGGCGTGCTCAAACTCTATGGTTTCGACTGGGATACCGAGTGGGCCGAGGGTGAGGTGCGGGAAAGTGTGATCGTGTTTATTGCCGATGAGTTGCCGGAAGACAAAATCCGCGAAGGCTTTGCCAAGGTTTACCAACAACAGGCATAAAAAAGCCCGGCTCAAGGGCCGGGCTTCTTAGTCAAACAACTGCAATCAAGCGCCGTATACCGGCAGTTTTTTGCAGATGGCCTTGACCTTCTCACGTACCGCGTCGATCACGGCTTCGTTGTTCAGGTCCGCCAGGATGTCGCAGATCCAGCCAGCCAGCTCCTTGCACTCTGCTTCTTTAAAGCCACGAGTGGTCACAGCCGGGGTGCCGAAGCGCAGGCCGGAGGTGACGAACGGCGAACGTGGGTCGTTCGGCACGGAGTTTTTGTTCACGGTGATGAAGGCTTTGCCCAGGGCAGCGTCAGCATCTTTACCGGAAATGTCCTGCTTGATCAGCGACAGCAGGAACAGGTGGTTTTCAGTACCGCCGGACACCACGTCAAAACCGCGTTCGATGAACACGCTGGCCATGGTCTGGGCGTTTTTCACCACTTGTTGCTGGTAGGTCTTGAACTCAGGCTGCAGTGCTTCCTTGAAGCAGATCGCCTTGGCGGCGATCACGTGTTCCAGTGGGCCACCCTGGGCGCCTGGGAATACGGCGGAGTTCAGCTTCTTCTCGATCTCGGCGTTGGCGCGAGCCAGGATCAGGCCGCCACGTGGACCGCGCAGGGTCTTGTGGGTGGTGGTGGTGACCACGTCAGCGAACGGCACCGGGTTCGGGTAGACGCCAGCGGCGACCAGACCAGCCACGTGAGCCATGTCGACGAACAGGTAGGCGCCAACCTTGTCGGCGATCGCACGGAAGCGCGGGAAGTCCAGGATCTGCGAGTAGGCAGAGAAACCGGCCACGATCATTTTTGGCTTGTGCTCGACCGCCAGGCGCTCGACTTCGTCGTAGTCGATCAGGCCGTTGGCATCGATGCCGTATTGAACGGCGTTGTACAGCTTGCCGGAGGAGGAAACGCTGGCGCCGTGGGTCAGGTGACCGCCGTGGGCCAGGCTCATGCCCAGGATGGTGTCGCCGCCTTGCAGCAGGGCCAGGTAGACGGCGCTGTTGGCTTGGGAGCCGGCGTGGGGCTGGACGTTGGCGTAATCGGCGCCGAACAGTTCTTTTGCACGGTCGATGGCCAGTTGCTCAACCACGTCGACGTATTCGCAGCCGCCGTAGTAGCGTTTGCCTGGGTAGCCTTCGGCGTACTTGTTGGTCAGAACCGAACCTTGAGCCTCCATCACCGCAGGGCTGGTGTAGTTTTCCGAAGCGATCAGCTCAATGTGCTCTTCCTGGCGCACGGCTTCTTGCTCCATGGCGGCGAAGAGATCGGCGTCGTACTTGGCAATAGTCAAATCACGGCTGAACATGGCGGTCCTCAAGGATCGGGGGCAGAAAAGGAGGGCATTCTAACCCAATGGGTTTTAGATGGCATATGAAAGGACATCATGTCGCGGACAAGTGGGGCTCATCTCGGGATGGGTGGTGACTGTGCCGGCCTCATCGGTGGCAAGCCCCCTCCCACCTTTTGACTTGTGAATACATTCAAATGTGGGAGGGGGCTTGCCCCCGATGAGGCCATAAGCCCCACCACAACATTTCAATCGAACATGAACAGCGCATCATTGCTGAACTGCGCCTCGAACCGATGTGCCGGCATCGGCCGCCCGAACAGATAACCCTGCACCTCGTCGCAACCGTGTTCGCGCAGGAAGTCCAGTTGCTCATGGGTTTCCACGCCTTCGGCGATCACCGCCAGGTTCAGGCTGTGGGCCATGGCGATAATGGCGCGGGCGATTTGCGCATCCTGTTCGCCGGATGGCAAGCCATCGACGAAGGTGCGGTCGATTTTCAGCACGTCGATGGGGAATTGCTTGAGGTAGTTGAGTGACGAATAGCCGGTACCAAAGTCGTCCACCGCGATGCTCAGGCCCAGGTTTTTCAGGCTGTCGAGGATGTGCATGGCTTCGTTGACTTCGCGCATCAGGATACTTTCGGTCAGCTCCAGCTCCAGGCACGCCGGTGGCAGGCCGGTGTCCTTGAGGATGGTGGCGATGCGCGTGCCCAGTTGGCCGTCGGAGAACTGCCGCGCGGAGATGTTCACCGAGACTTTCGGCACCCGCACCTTGTTCTGGTGCCAGGTCTTGAGCTGGCGACAGGCTTCGCTGATCACCCAGTCACCCACGTCCACTACCAGGCCCAACTCTTCGAGCACCGGAATGAAGTCTCCCGGCGGCACCAGCCCACGGCGTGGATGGCGCCAGCGCAGCAGCGCTTCGGCGCCGGTCAGGCGTTTGCCGTCGCCGCTGAATTGCGGCTGGTAATAGAGCACGAATTCGTCCTGGTCCAGCGCATGGCGCAGGTCGCTTTCCAGTTCCAGGCGTTCCAGGGCGCTGGCGTTCATGTCGGCCTGGTAGAACTGGAAGTTGTTCTTGCCACGTTCCTTGGCGTGATACATCGCGGTGTCGGCGTTCTTCATCAGCTGGCTCAGCTCGTTGCCGTCCTGCGGGCTGAGGGCAATGCCGATACTGGCGGTCACAAAGAACTCGCGACCCTCCAGCACAAACGGTTTCACCAGGCTGGCCAAAATCTGCTCGGCCACATGGATCGCGCGGTTCAGCGCCATTTCGCGGCTGACCCGCGGTTGCAGCAGCAAGGTGAACTCGTCGCCGCCCATGCGCGCCACGGTGTCGTCTTCGGCCACGCAGCCCAGCAGGCGGGTGGCCATTTCCTTGAGCATGCGGTCGCCGGCGGCGTGGCCCAGGGAGTCGTTGATCGGCTTGAAGCGGTCGAGGTCGAGGAACATCAGCACCACCCACGACTTCTGCCGCTCGGCCGACTGCAACGCGGTGTGCAGGCGGTCCTGGAACAAGGTGCGGTTGGGCAGGTGGGTCAGGGCGTCGTAATAGGCCAGGCGGTGGATGCGCTGTTCGCTGGCCTTGCGTTCGCTGATATCGCTGAAGAAGCACACATAACTGGCCAGGTCGCCTTCATCGTCGAACACCGCCGTAATGCCGACCCAGGCCGGATAATGCTCGCCATTACGGCGCTTGAGCCACACTTCGCCTTCCCAGGTGCTGTGCTGGTGCAGTTGCTTGAGCACGTAGCGCAGGTGGGCTTCCTGCTGTTCGTCGACGGTGAGCATGTTCGGCAACTGGTCGAGTACATCGCTCACCGCATAACCGCTGACCCGGCTGAACGCCTCGTTGGCCTGCACGATATAGCCGGCGGGGTCGGTGATCAGGATCGCCGACGTGGAGTGCTCGAATACGGTGGCGGCCATGCGCAGGTCTTTTTCGGCACGGCGTTGCTGGCTGATGTCGCGGCCCACGCCGAGGATGCCCTCGAAGGCGCCGTGCTCATCCCACACCAGCACCAGGCGCAGCTCGATCGGCACCTTGCGGCCATCGGCGCGCAGGCAGTCGAACAGGAACAATTGGGTCTGCACTTGATCGCGCAGTTTATTCAGCGCCTCGGGATCGCCCAGTGCGCGGCTGACCTGTTCCACCAGGCTATAGATGCCGGTCAGTTGCTGCGGGTTGGCGATGATCGACTGCCAGCCATTCTTGAACACCCAGTCCACGTCGTAACCCAGCACGGCGTTGACCGACGGGCTGACGTAGTTCAGGGCCAGTTGGCTGTCGGTGGAGCAGATCACGTCGCTGATGCTTTCGGCCAGCATGCGGTAGCGCTGTTCGCTGTCGCGCAGGGACTCGCTGGCTTCGATCTGGTCGGTGATGTCCTTGGCCACACCGATGATGCGTGTGACTTGCGCCGTCTTGTCCCGCGCCAGGGCCTGCTCGCGAATATCAAAGCGCCGCCATTGGTTATTGCGATGGCGAAAGCGCAACTGGCAGTGCAGCTGCGTCGTGTAGCCGACCTGGCGTTGCTGTTGGCGCAAATCGTGGTAATGCTCGGCGTCTTCGGGGTGCAGCAGGATTTCCCAGAAATACTCGCCCATTTGCTGCAGTTCGGCCTTGGTATAGCCGAGGGTGTGGCCCAGATGGTGGTTGCTGAAGATCATGCGCTGGCTGATCACGTCCTGCACATACAGGTGGTCGGGTACGGTACGGACCACGTCCGACCAGAAGCTTTCACGCTCCACCAGTGACAGTTCGATCAGCTTGCGGCTGGTGATGTCGCTGATGCTGAGGATCACCGCCTTGAAGTCGTCCTGCTGCTCCGGCAGGCGCATCACCAGCCACAGGTATTGCTCGTTGCCGGCTGCATCCTTGAGCTGGATTTCCAACTCAAGCTGATTTTGTTCGGTCAGCACCGCTTCGAGTATCTGATGACCGATGGACGTGGTGTTGCGCGGGCAATCATCGATCAGTCGTTCCCAAGCCTCCTCGCACGAACCCACTCTCAGCAGGCGCACCGCCACCTGGTTGATCTCGGTGATGCGCAGTTCGGTGAGCAGCTGTCGGCACTCTTCGGGGGTGTTTTGCAGCCAGGCGTGCAGTTGCTCGCGGGTCTGCAAGTGCGCCTTGCCAAAGAATGCATTCAGGCCCGACAGGTCAAGTACGCACAGGGCGACGCCGGTGCCTTCGAAAATATCCTGATACCGCCGCCGGCCTTCATGTACCTGGCGCTGGCGGCGACGCATATTCAGCAGCACGATCACGGGGATCAACGAGAAGGCCAGGCCCAGCAGGCATTTACCGATAAATGCCGGCAGCAGTTGTTCCAGCACGGCTGCGCGGTCGAACATCCCGCGCAACTGCCAGTCGCTTTTGCTCAGGGGCGTGACCAGCACGCTTTTATTCAGGTCATCCGGGGTCAGGGCACCGGTCCATTGCGCCGGCATGCCGCCGTCACGGCTGACCACACGGTGGTTCACGCGGTTCTCGATGGCCCACATGGGGCGCTGGCCCTGGCTGTCCTGGCGCGTCAGGTTGACCAGGTAGGCGGGTGCCAGGCGCAGCGCCCAGTACATCCTTGAGCCGCCGCTGGGCTGGTGCAGCAGCAGATAGATGAGGGTGCCATCGTTGTTATTGCTCAAGTAGTAGGGTTGGCCGTGGCTGCGCTGCACCAACTCTTCCAGAAAGGCGCTGTCCTGGCTGTCATTGGCGCTGTCGCTGATCATCGCGCCGCTCGGCGCGAGCAGGGCGATGCTGCGCAGTTCCGGCAGGGAACGCTGTAGCGTGCGCGTCAAGGCTTGTTGCTGTTCGATGTCGCGCGGCGGCTCGACCATCGGTAGCAGGTTCAGGGCAATTTTTGCGCTCAGGGCCATGTTCAGGCTGATCTGTTCAGCCAGGTCGGCGCTGTAGTCGATGGTGTATTGCTGTTGGTTTTTCTGGTTTTGCTGCAGCTGGTCCAGCAGTTGCCAGAACAATAATGCGAGCAGCATGAGGACAAGCGTCGCCAATGCGCCTTTAAGGGTGCCGTGCAGGGGCGTTCCCGGCGCTACATGAGCGGCGCGCAAGGGAGTTGGCGGCGTGACTTTGGACAAGCTGTGATCCTGCGGTTTGGCTGGACTGGCGCGCGACGTGCACTATAAGCCGGACGCCCGAAGGGCGGCTAGCATGCCTTGACTTGTGGCAAAGTGCCAGCCCTGCTTGGCTGGACTGACCAAGCGCATTGAGGTAGCTTTGCCGGTTACGCGGGGGCGTTCCAGCCCCAGATATTCAGGCTTTTTCCGCTCGCTGGCATTGATGATAGTCAACGGCCCGCGCGGCGCATGGCCTGGCACGGGCTTCGCCCGCTTAATTCATCAGTCACTGACGCTAGGTTCACCATGGCTCAATACGTCTTCACCATGCATCGGCTGGGAAAAGTTGTCCCTCCGAAGCGGGAAATCCTGAAAAACATTTCGCTGTCCTTCTTCCCTGGCGCCAAGATCGGCGTGCTCGGCCTCAACGGTTCAGGTAAGTCCACGCTGCTGAAAATCATGGCCGGCGTCGACACCGAGTTCGAAGGCGAAGCCCGCCCGATGCCGGAACTGAACATCGGTTACCTGCCGCAGGAGCCGATCCTGGACCCGACCAAGACCGTGCGCGAAGTGGTCGAAGAGGCCGTCAGCGTGATCAAGGACGCCCAGGCCCGCCTGGACGAGGTCTACGCCGCCTACGCCGAACCGGACGCCGACTTCGACAAGCTGGCCGCTGAACAAGCCAAGCTCGAAGCGATCCTGCAGGCCGGCGACGGTCACAACCTGGAGCGCCAGCTGGAAGTCGCCGCCGATGCGCTGCGCCTGCCGGCATGGGACGCCAAGGTCGAGTTCCTGTCCGGTGGTGAAAAACGTCGCGTGGCCCTGTGCCGCCTGCTGCTGTCGGCTCCCGACATGCTGCTGCTCGACGAACCGACCAACCACTTGGACGCCGACTCCGTCGCCTGGCTGGAGCACTTCCTGCACGATTTCCCGGGCACCGTGGTTGCGATCACGCACGACCGGTACTTCCTGGACAACGTTGCCGGCTGGATCCTCGAGCTCGACCGTGGCGCCGGCATCCCTTACGAGGGCAACTACTCCGGTTGGCTGGAAGCCAAGTCCGACCGTCTGGCCGCCGAATCCAAGCAGCAATCGGCCCATGAAAAAGCCATGAAGGAAGAACTGGAGTGGGTGCGCAAAGGCGCCAAGGCCCGCCAGTCCAAATCCAAGGCACGTCTGCAACGCTTTGAAGAAATGCAGTCGCAGGAATTCCAGAAGCGCAGCGAAACCAACGAGATCTACATCCCGGCCGGTCCGCGCCTGGGTGACAAGGTCATCGAGTTCAAGAACGTTTCCAAAGGCTATGGCGACCGCGTGCTGATCGACAATCTGTCGTTCTCCATGCCAAAAGGCGCGATCGTCGGCGTTATCGGCGGTAACGGTGCGGGTAAATCCACCTTGTTCCGCATGCTGATGGGCAAGGAAACCCCGGATTCGGGCACCATCGAAGTCGGCGAAACCGTGCAACTGGCCTGTGTGGACCAGAGCCGCGAAGACCTGGATGGCAGCAAGACGGTATTCCAGCAAATCTCCGACGGTTCCGACCAGATCCGCATCGGCAACTATGAAATCCCGTCGCGCACCTACGTCGGTCGTTTCAACTTCAAGGGCGGCGACCAGCAGAAGTTCGTCAAGGACCTGTCCGGTGGTGAGCGCGGTCGCTTGCACCTGGCCCTGACCCTGAAAGAGGGCGGCAACGTCCTGCTGCTCGACGAACCATCCAACGACCTCGACGTTGAAACCCTGCGTTCCCTGGAAGAAGCCCTGCTGGACTTCCCGGGCGCCGCCATTGTGATCTCTCACGATCGGTGGTTCCTTGACCGCGTCGCGACCCACATCCTGGCGTACGAAGACGACTCGCAAGCAGTCTTTTTCGAAGGCAACTACACCGAGTACGAAGCGGACCGTAAAAAGCGCTTGGGCGAAGCTGCTGCCCAGCCGCACCGTGTACGCCACAAAAAACTGGCCTGATCCGGCTGGTTTGAAAAAGCGGAGCCCTCGGGCTCCGCTTTTTTTTGCGCTGGGGTTTTGCAGTGTTTTTGACGGCCCTATCGGGAGCAAGCTCCCTCCCACATTTGATTTGTGCACACATTCAAAATGTGGGAGGGAGCTTGCTCCCGATAGGGCCGTCAAAAAC
>NZ_JBFMHW010000013.1:0-168008 GCF_040754745.1 Pseudomonas sp. SB113 | reverse complement strand
GAGCCCGATCTACGTTACAGGCTAAAAGCCTAAGCAGCTGTGCGGCTTCCAAGCCCCTCCCTCGATGATCAGTCGAGAACTATTACTCCTGACGGAGCGATAGTCGAGATACAAGCAGCTGTCGAGCCCCGGCGAGGCTGCGTCGGCCGCGACTCGAGCTTGAATCGGCAGCGCGCCTGACGCAGCCTCGCTTGCGCTCGGCAGCTGCTACGGGGGTGGGCCTTGATGGGGTTGGTATTTGCTGTCGAGCCCCGGCGAGGCTGCGTTGGCCGCGACTCGAGCTTGAATCGGCAGCGCGCCTGACGCAGCCTCGCTTGCGCTCGGCAGCTGCTACGGGGGTGGGCCTTGATGGGGTTGGTATTTGCAGCTGTCGAGCCCCGGCGAGGCTGCGTTGGCCGCGACTCGGGCTTGAATCGGCAGCGCGCCTGACGCAGCCTCGCTTGCGCTCGGCAGCTGCTACGGTTTTGCGCGGTGTTGGATAAGGCGTTATCTACGCCCGTTCAGGTACGCCACATTGCAATGCAACGAATGGTCCGCCGAACCCTCATATGTTCACGAGTAATGTTTAACGACGACAGGTACCGAGCTTATGACCGCGGCTGAAAACAACCATGTGAACTGGCTGGTGGAACAATCGATGCTGCACGCGGCACGCCAGCGCGCCAAGCTCTATTCTGGCCAGGGCCGGTTGTGGCAACAGCCGTATGCGCAGACCCGGCCGCGTGATGCCTCGGCCTTGTCGTCGGTGTGGTTCACCGCCTACCCGGCGTCGATTGTGACGCGCGAGGGCGGTACGGTGCTGGAGGCACTGGGGGACGAGACGCTGTGGCATGCGCTGTCGAAGATCGGCATCCAAGGCATCCATAATGGCCCACTGAAAAAATCCGGTGGCCTTACCGGCACCCAACACACGCCGACCATCGACGGCAATTTCGACCGCATCAGCTTCGAGATCGACCCGCAGTTGGGCACCGAGGCGCAGTTGCAAGCGTTGACACGCATGGCCGCAGCCCATAACGCGGTGATCATCGACGACGTGATTCCGTCCCACACCGGCAAGGGCGCGGACTTTCGCCTGGCGGAGATGGCCTACGAGGATTACCCCGGCCTTTACCACATGGTGGAGATCCGCGAGGAAGACTGGCCGTTGCTGCCCGACGTGGCCGAAGGCCGCGATGCGCAGAACCTCAGCCCGCTGCAGGTCGATGCACTGCGCGACAAGCACTACATCGTCGGCCAGTTGCAGCGGGTGATTTTCTTCGAGCCCGGCGTCAAGGAGACCGACTGGAGCACCACGCCCGTGGTCATCGGCGTGGATGGCAAACCGCGCCGCTGGGTGTACCTGCACTACTTCAAGGAAGGCCAACCGTCGCTGAACTGGCTCGACCCGACCTTCGCCGCGCAGCAGATGATCATCGGCGACGCCTTGCACGCCATCGACGTGATGGGCGCGAAAATCCTGCGCCTGGATGCCAATGGTTTCCTCGGCGTGGAACGCACCCTCGATGGCACGGCCTGGTCCGAGAGCCATCCGCTGTCGATCACCGGCAACCAACTGCTGGGCGGGGCGATTCGCAAGGCCGGCGGTTTCAGCTTCCAGGAGTTGAACCTCACGGTGGACGACATCGCATCGATGTCCCATGGCGGCGCCGACCTGTCCTATGACTTCATCACCCGCCCGGCGTACCAGCACGCGCTGCTGATGGGCGATGCCGAATTCCTGCGCCTGATGCTGCGCGAAATGCACCGCCAGGGTATCGACCCCGGCTCGCTGATCCATGCGTTGCAGAACCACGATGAACTGACCCTGGAACTGGTGCACTTCTGGACCCTGCACGCCCACGACACCTTCCTTTACCAGGGCCAGACGTTCCCCGGCAATATCCTGCGCGAGCACATCCGCGAGCAGATGTATGAGCGCCTGGCTGGCGAACACGCACCGTATAACCTCAAGTTCGTCACCAATGGCGTGTCCTGCACCACCGCCAGCATCATCACGGCGGCGCTGGGCATTCGTGACCTGGAGGCGATCAGCGCTACCGATATTCAGCAGATTCTCCAGATCCATTTACTGCTGGTGATGTACAACGCCATGCAGCCGGGAGTGTTTGCCTTGTCCGGCTGGGACCTGGTAGGTGCGCTGCCGCTGGCGGCCGATGAGGTCGCGCACTTGATGCAGGATGGCGATACGCGCTGGATTCATCGCGGCGCCTACGACCTGGTGGACCTGAACCCGGACGCAGAGTTGTCGGCGGGCCAGATGCCGCGCTCGAAAAGCCTGTACGGCAGCCTCAACAGCCAGTTGCAGGACCCGGAGTCGTTTGCCTCGCAACTGCAAAAAATCCTCGCCGTGCGCCGTGCCTACGACATCGCCGCCAGCCGCCAGATACTGGTGCCGGACGTACAGAACCCTGGCCTGTTGATCATGGTTCACGAATTGCCTGCCGGCAAAGGCACGCAAATCACCGCGCTGAACTTCGGCGCCACGCCGATTACCGAAACCTTGCACCTGCCGGACATCGCGGCGGGGATGGTGGTGGACATCATCAACGAACGGGTAGAAGGGGACCTGACGGCGGAGGGTGAGTTCACCATTACCCTGGATGCATACGAGGGCTTGGCGCTGCGGGTTATCGGCAGCACGCCGATGTAACCCCCAATCCTCCAGGCACTGAAGAACCCAATGTGGGAGGGGCGTACACTTCACCGCGCCTCCAGGCTCGCCAGTGCGGCGTTGCTCTGTGAACAGCTGCGCCAGGACCTGACGAGTCTTATTCGAATGGCTGAACCGGGCCTTTCAACTCGATTTGATTGTCGTCAGGATCATTGAGGTAAATCGACAGCCCTGATCCCTCTGCTCCATAGCGCATGACGGCCTTTTCAGCGCGGACACCGGCATCAGCCAAGTGGCTGAGAATGGCCTGTTCGTCAAATGGCTCAACCCGCAGGCATACGTGATCGACGTTGTGCCCTTGCTTACCGGCGGGCTGTCCACCCTGGCGCCCGATCTGCCCATTCACATCAACCAGGTCAATCATGGATGCCCCTGCGCTCAGGTGAATCATGCCAAGGTCGTCACGGCGCTTTTTGACCTCACACCCCAGTACAGATGTGTAGAAAACCAGGCTGCGCTCAATGTCCTGCACCCGCAGCACCACGTGGTCTATACGTTGAATTGAAAAACTGCGCATAACGGTCCTCCTGTGGCATGGCTGACAGGGGTACCCCTCAACTGTCAACGCGTCAGATGGATAACCTCCCCGATGCACGACGACACCGCAACCGCCTGGAGGCAATCGAACGGGCCTGCCGGGCCGGATTGCAATGAGGTATTCACGCGTGGAGAGGCCTCGTTTTACTTCACGTAATGTGCACCACGAATACCGGCAGCGCTCCACTATTTCAAGTCTGGTTCGCGCTTCGTATCGAATCGGATGATGCCCCCCTTGTCGATATCAGGCGTTCGAGTGGCGTTATCAGGCTATTTCGAGGGGGCGCGTGCCGCGTACTGTGACCTGTCATTAAGAAACGATGATCGCCTGACCCTCCAGTCAGTACGTCTTAACGTCGATCACAGAGAATAAAAACAACGATGAATAGCCTCAGTTCCAAGGATTCCAACGGCCAATTGGCGCAGGGCTTCAAGCCGCGTCATGTCACCATGCTCTCCATCGCAGGCATCATCGGCGCGGGGTTGTTTGTCGGGTCTGGGCACGCCATTGCGGCGGCGGGTCCGGCCGTGATGCTGGCGTATCTGTTTTCCGGCCTGTTGGTGGTGCTGGTCATGCGTATGCTGGGGGAGATGGCGGTGGCCAATCCGGACACCGGCTCATTCTCGACCTACGCTGACCAGGCCATCGGTCGCTGGGCCGGGTTTACGATCGGCTGGTTATACTGGTGGTTCTGGGTACTGGTTATTCCCATCGAAGCCCTGGCCGCCGGGCATATCCTCAACCAGTGGTTCCCGCAGGTCGACGCTTGGCTGTTTGCCTTGTTGTCGATCTTTTTGTTGGTGATCACCAACTTGTTCAGCGTCTCCAAGTACGGCGAATTCGAGTTCTGGTTTGCCATGGCCAAGGTCGTGGCTATCATCGGCTTTATCGGCCTGGGAGGCGCGGTGTTGATGGGCTGGATCCCCGAGCGGGAGGCCAGCGGCTTGAGTCGCTTGATGGAAGAACACGGTGGTTTTGCACCTAACGGCTTGTCTGCGGTGGTCGGGGCATTCATTACCATCATGTTCAGCTTTATCGGCACGGAAGCCGTCACCATTGCGGCTGCCGAGTCCAATAACCCGGCGCAGAATATCGCCCGGGCCACGCGCTCGGTGATGTGGCGTATCGGCGTGTTCTACGTGTTGTCGATCTTTGTGGTGATTTCCGTGGTGCCCTGGAATGACCCGCTGTTGGCGTCGGTCGGCTCTTACCAGCGCGCCCTGGAGCTGATGAACATTCCCCACGCCAAGTTACTGGTGGACGTGGTGGTGTTGATCGCCGTGGCCAGTTGCATGAACTCGTCGATCTACATTGCTTCGCGCATGCTGTATTCCCTGGGCAAGCGTGGGGACGCGCCCGCGCTGATGAAAAAGACCTCGGCAGCGAGTGTGCCAAGGGCCGCCGTGGTCGCCAGCACGGTCCTCGGTGCCGGCGTGACCTTGCTCAGTTACTTCATGCCAGCCGGTCTGTTCCAGTTTCTGCTGGCCAGTTCTGGCGCCATCGCCTTGCTGGTGTACCTGGTGATCGCCGTTTCGCAACTGCGCATGCGCAAGGTCCTGCACCGCCGCAATGTCACGCTGACGTTCAAGATGTGGCTGTTTCCCTGGCTGACCTGGGTGGTCATCGTCTTCATCTGTTGCGCATTGGCGGTGATGCTGCTGACACCCGAGCATCGCTTCGAGGTGTCTTCGACGATCGTCCTGGCCTTGCTGATTTCCTTGGTCGGCGTCGTGACTGCACGACAACCCGAACACGCGCGCAAGCCGATGCCGGTCGCCTCGCAGCCATGAACGCTCGCCCGGTGACCCGCCTGGTGTTTGTGTTGCTGGACCAGTTCACCCTGATTTCACTGGCGTCTGCGGTAGAGCCGCTGCGCATGGCCAACCAGCTATCAGGCCAGGAACTTTACTCTTGGCACACTGCTAGCACCGACGGTAATCCGGTATGGGCAAGCGATGGCATGCCGATCACACCTGATTGTTCGATAGGCAGTGCGCCTGGCGCCGATATCGTGCTGGTGTGCGGCGGTACGGGCATTCAAGGCACGGTGACCGACGCGCTGATGAAGTGGTTGCGTACCCAGGCGCGTTATTCGAAGCGTCTGGGTGGTATTTGTACCGGCAGTTGGGTGTTGGCCCGGGCGGGGTTGCTCGACGGGTTTGAATGCAGCGTGCACTGGGAATGGCTGGCGGCGATGCAGGAAGCCTTTCCACGGGTGAGCCTCAGCTCCAGCGTGTTTACCCTCGACCGCGATCGCCTGACCAGCTCGGGCGGTACCGCGCCCATGGATATGATGCTGCACTTGATCGGGCGTGAGCATGGGCACGAGTTGTCGGCGGCGATTTCGGATATGTTCGTGTACGAGCGCATGCGCAATGAGCAAGACCATCAGCGCGTACCGCTCAAGCATATGCTGGGCACCCAGCAACCGAAGCTGCAGGAAATCGTCGCGCTGATGGAGGCTAACCTGGAAGAGCCGATCAACCTGGATGAATTGGCGGAGTATGTGGCCCTGTCACGTCGCCAGCTTGAGCGGATGTTCCAGAAGTACCTGCACTGTTCACCCTCGCGCTACTACCTGCGGTTGCGGCTGATCCGCGCGCGCCAGTTGCTTAAGCAAACCCCCATCTCGATCGTGGAGCTGGCTGTGCTCTGCGGGTTTGTGTCCACACCGCACTTCTCCAAATGCTACCGGGAGTACTTTGGCGTGCCGCCCAGCGACGAGCGCCTGGTGACGGCTGGAGAGCGGGCCATCGTCTTGAAGCCGATGATTCGCGCCGTGACGATGCCGATGCCGATGAATACCTTGGAGCAGGCGCGGGGAGAGTCGACGTTTGCCAGTATCCGGCTCAAAACCCGGAACTGACAGCAGAATGCGTGGGTGTGAGTATTGCGCCTTGAGTTTCAGGAGCCACTCACACCGGGTTCAAACCCTCATGAATGCCTTGATTCTCTCGCCGCACTGATCGGCACGAATCATCCCAGGCTCCGCATCCAGCGCAACCAGGCCGTCCTCCATGAAAATCACCCGGTCGGAAATGGACAGGGCGAAGTCCATCTCGTGCGTCACGATCAGCATGGTCATGCCGTCTTTTGCCAAGTCGCTGATGACCTTGAGCACGTCGCCCACCAGTTCCGGGTCAAGGGCTGACGTCGGCTCATCAAACAGCATGATGTGGGGATCCATGGCCAATGCGCGGGCGATTGCCACGCGTTGTTGCTGACCGCCAGACAACTGATGCGGATACTTTTGCGCGTGAGCCAGCAGTCCGACCTTGTCCAGCAGGGCGTAGGCGCGCTGCTCGCTGATGAGCTTGTCGAGGCCGTGATAGCGCGGTGCGAGGGTAACGTTGTCGAGAATGGTGCGATGGGGAAACAGGTTGAAGCTCTGGAATACCATGCCGATGCGCTGTACCCCACGGCGTACTTGTTGCGTGTTGGTGTTGTCACCGGCGTGGATATAGCTTTCGCCGAACAGAATGATCTCGCCTTGATCGATGCTTTCCAGGGCGTTGACGGTACGGATCAGCGAGGTTTTGCCCGATCCCGACGGACCAATGATGGAAACCACCTGGCCCACATTTACATCCAGGTTGATGCCCTTGAGCACAGCGTGCTGGCCGTAGCGCTTGTGAATGTTGACCAGTTGCAGGGCGGGTGCCGAGCCGGGCCCGGACGCTTTACCCGCGCTTGCCGCAGGGCGCACCGCCGGTGACGCGCGTAGACGCTGCACGCTGATGTCATCCAACGTTTGGGGGGTGCGGTTGTTGAGTTCCAGGTGTTGCTCCAGCCAATGAAACAGCCAGCCGAGCACGGTCACGATCAGCACGTAATACACCGCTACCGCCGACAGGGTTTCCATCACCAGGAAGTTTTGCGCGTAAAGGCGTTGGCCCACGGTCAACAGTTCGGTCAAGGAAATCACCGAGACCAGCGAGGTCAGTTTTACCACGGTGATGTATTCGTTGATCAGCGTCGGCAGGGAAATGCGGAACGCCTGTGGGATCACGATCAGACGCTGCAAACCGAGCAGGCCGATGCCCAGCGCGCGGCCGGCTTCTTTCTGTCCTTTGGCCACCGATATCAGGCCGCCACGGTGGATTTCCGCCATGTAGGCCGCTTCGGTGACCACCAATGCCAAGAGGCCGGAATAGAACGCGTTGGAGAGTACCCCACGAGTGACCGGGAACATCTGCGGCAGGTTATAGACGAACACCACCAATACCAGCAGCGGCACGCTGCGAAAGAACCAGATATAAATTGACGCCGGCACGCTGATCCAACGCGCCGCCGAAAGCTTGGCCGAAGCCAGCAGGAAGCCCAGCAGCATGCCGATGAACCAGGCCAGCGTGCTGAGCTCCACCACCGTAATGCAGGCTTTCCAGAAGTCCGCGACCGAAAACAGAGAAAAAAAGTAAGGCCATTCAAATTGCATGTGTATCTCCAACTGCTGGCGTCGACACAGGCTTCACCTAGGCCGGGCAGTCAAGCGAAAGCCGCCGACTGTGGAAGCGACTTCGCTCCCACAGGGCTGCACTGAGTCAGTTAGTCGGTTCTTCCAGGTTGTATTTCTTCAACAGGGCGGCGTATTCACCTGATGCTTTGCTCGCATCAAAGGCCTTGAGCAATGCCTGATAGAGCGCGTCGTTGCCTTTCTTGACGTAAATACCCAGCGTCTGCTGATAGATCGAGTGCTCGGTGCTCACCACGACGCGGCCCTTGGTACGTTCTGCGATCATGCCGGCGGCGCCGTCGATCTCCACCTGAGCCTGCACGTTGCCGGAGAGCAGCGCCTGGGTTACTTCCGGTGCGGACGGGAACTCGCTGACCATAATCGCGCCCTTGTTATTCGGGGTGCAGTAGTCCGTCGAGAGCGTGTTGAATTGCGTCACCCACGTGGTGCCTTTTTCCAGGCCGACTTTCAGGCCGCAGAGGTCTTCCGGTACTTTCGGTTTCAGCGGGCTGTCTTTAAGCACCATGATCGCTGCGCCGGTCTTGGCGTACGGGATGGTTTGCGCTTGCGTCTGCCGCTGGGGAGTGATGTACATGCCGGAGATGATCGCGTCGTAGTGACCGGCGTTCAGGCTGAGGATCAGGTTGGAAAACTTGGTGTCAACGAAGTCGGCCTTGAGGTCCAGGTGCTTGGCGAGCAGGCGCGCCAGCTCGGGGTCGGAACCGACGACGTTTTTATGTTCGTCGTATGACTCGAAGGGCGGATAGGTGATTTCCATGCCGACCTTGAGTACGCCGGGTGTCACCGTCGTTGCGGCATGGGCGCCGGTCGCACCAAGGAGTGCGACGGCCAGCAGGGTCAAGCGGACAGCATTATTGATTGGATTGCGCATCATCGATGACTCCACGTCGGTAAAGTAGGGCTGGGCGGGTGGTTAAACAGGGGGTGGGACCAGGCTGAGGGTTGCATCAGGACGCGTCCTGCGCCTGGCTCTTCAAGTGACCGAAGCTCGATGGCTTGCGCGCTTTCTCGTACAGCTTGAGTTCGCCCCGTTCGACTTTGCGGCGCAGGTACTGATAGGTCTGCAACGCTTGGCCGAACATGTGCTCACCGATGGTGATTTCCTCGTAATCCTTAGCGCCTTCAAGAAACTGCGGCAGTGGCTTGATCTGCGTATGGAAGTCGCACGCGTAGAAGAGTGGGAAGGAGTAGCGCTCTTCGCTGACGGTTCGCACTCGGTGAGCCGTAGCGACGAACGTACCTGCGGTCATGACCTCCAGCATGTCGCCGATGTTGACCACAAAGGCTCCGTCCACGGGCGGCGCATCAATCCATTGCCCCTGATCGTTCATCACCTCGAGGCCTGGCTTGTCGGCAAGCAAAATGGTGAAGCACTCGTAGTCGGTATGCGCACCAATGCCTGGCGCGTCTTGAGCGGCCAGGTCAAATGGGTAGTGAATCAGGCGCAGTTTCGACGGTGGGCGGGTAACCAGTGCCTCGAAATAGTCCTCTTCCAGGCCCAATGCGAGCGCGAAGCCCTTGAACAGGCGGCGACCCAGCGCAAACACAGCGGCGTAGTAGGCTTCGACGGCGGGGCGAAAACCCGGCAGGTCTGGCCATTCATTGGCGCCGATCAATGGGGTCCCGGCCTTGACCAGCGGATCGTCTTCGCCCACTTCAAAACCGACATCGAAGGCTTCCTTGTGATCGGGCTTGCCTTTGGCATAGACCTCTTCGCCTTCAGGCACAAAGCCCTTGTGGCTGCGGGAGGTGCCGATGTAATGCTGCATCTTGTACTCAAGGGATTGCGCAAACAGGTCCTTTGCCGCGTGACGCAAGCCGTCGATCAGCGACGACTCGATGCCGTGGTTCTGGATGTACAGAAAACCGACGGCGCGGGCGGCGTTACCGAGCTCTTCGGCCACTGCCTGGCGCTGGGTGATGTCGTCGCTGTACAGCCCGGCGATGTCCACCAGCGGAATGCGATTGAAGTTGGCGGCCTTTGGCGTTTTGTCAGGCATGAGGTAACGCTCCTTATCGAGTTGAGGCACCGCTGAAATGCCGAAAATGCTCGCGCTCGGTGTTGGCCATCCACACGTTCAGCGACCACAGGTCGGCCACCGGCACATTGGTGAAGGGCAGGTGATGCAGATAACCGTCGGCACCGAACTCCGGGGTCAGCGTGCTGACCTGATAGCCGCGATTTTCCTGGGATCGCCAGATGGCCTCCCAATGTTGCTGATGGAAGGCAAGCGCTTGGGTGTACTCGGGGGCGGCGGGGTGGGGAACCTGGGGCCCTTGGTCATAACCGACCCGGGCTTGAATGTGGTGAACGCGTTCGACGAAGGCGCTGAGGTCGTCTTGCGGATCGTTGAGCAGGCGCTCGCAGGTGACGACCCAATGACTGATGTCACTGGTGAAGCGCAGGTCCGGCAGTTGACGAATCAGCTCGAGGGTGACCCAGGGGTTGAACAACGAGCGCGCACGATGGGTTTCAAAGGCGCACACCTGGCCGTGCTTGCGCGCGACGTCCATCGCGCGGCCAAAGAAGTCGACTTGCTGTGCCAGTGGCCAGCGGTCGTTGCCAGCCAGCAGGTTGACGAAGCGCGGCGACAACTCAGCCGCCCAAGCGAGTTTTTTATCGAGGTCCAGAAGGTGTTCGTCAACGCTCGCCGATTGTTCCGGCAGAACATCGTAGGCGCTGAAGACCGTACTGATATAGCTGACATGGTTGGCGCGTAGAAAGGCTGCGAACTCGGCGCGTTCACTGGCGGTCATGGGCAGGCGAGCTTCCATGCCATCGAACCCGGCTTCAAGCAGCTCTTCGAGCGCTTGTGCCTTGGTCGCGGTGTAGCCCCACAACGTTCGGAATATTTCCAACTTCATCGATCTGCTCCAAAGGTGCCTTCGCATGATTGACACGGCGGCGTTGCGGCGCTAACCGAAACGCACAAAAACGGCAGTGACAATCAGAAAAAGCAATCTTCGGGCCGCATCTCTGTGGAAAGGCTCCTTTGTTGCCGCCAATAGTAGGGAGGGGCGGTTGGCGGAAAGAATAGGGAAGTGCAAATAGATAGTTCAGAGATTTCTAAACTATTGAGGGCGGCGGGGTACGCTGGGCACGCGCGTCCATTCGTCTGTTGCCCGGCACTCTGGGCGCCTTGGCGTTTCTCAATTTTAAGCGCGGATACCCCGAGCCTAAGAACGGAGAGCCAGCATGGAAATCAATGAAAATGCCCCGGGCAACCTTTCACAGCAGGCGGTAACGCGCGGCACGGACAACGAGACAGGGCACGACCCCAGGCGTGATGAGGATAAGATCCCGCTGCCGCCGGACGACGACGCCCCCCTTGAAGAGGATATGTCTGACGTGGACGCTGCCGATTCAGTGGCGAGCGAACACCCCGATAACTGACGTGTGCTAGATCTGAGAGGCAGGCGGCTGTAGGGCCGCCTCCTGCTCGATGGCTACTGGGCGTTCAGCCCGTCAAGAAACGCTGTGTGTTGCAACGTCCTGGAAAACATCGGCAGCGTGAAGCGTTCGGCGGCCTGTTGTTGTTCGTCCGTGAAGGTCGCGGTGCAATCGATCAGGGTCACCACGTTATAGCCCTTCTCATAACCCGATCGAACCGTGCCTTCGACACAGCAATTGGTCAGGAAACCCGCCACCGCCAGGGTCTGGATGCCATTGTTGCGCAGCACCAGGTCCAGGCCCGTGGTGGCAAAACCGTCGAGCCCACGCTTGCCCTCCACGAGGATGTCGCCGGCTTCCCGGGTAATCGCCTCGCTGATCTCGGCGCCCCAACTGCCCGTGCGGAAAGCGCTGCCGTCGGCAACGCCCTTGAGAATCCCATAGTCGCGGGTGGTCAGCTCCGGATAGCCCTCGGCGAACTGGATCGGCAGGTGGATGATCTTCACCCCGAGCCTGCGCGCCTGCTCAACCGTGGTGGCGGTGTTCGCGAGCATATTGGAGGTGTGCATGACGTCCTTGACGGCGTCATGGAACACGCCGCCTTGGGTGGTGAAGTCGTTCTGGTATTCGATCAGGACCAGGGCCGTGCTGTGCGGGTTCATGGTGAGTCTCCGTTACGTGGCGATAAGCGTCTTAGCATAGTCCGCCTTAAGTGAGCGCTCCTCATCGCGGCTCAGGATGGCGTTATGCGTTAAAACTCGGTTATGACGGTGACACCTGCCGTTTCAAACCGGTCCATATTTGTCAACGCATCGATGGACTGCTCCAGGCTGATGGTTTTACCCACGAGTTTTTCCGGCGCCAGCTTGCCTGAGGTGATCATCTCGATCATGGCGCCGTAGCGATGCGCTTGCATCCCGTGGCTGCCGTAGATCTCCAGTTCGTGGGCGATGACCTTGCCCATGGGGATGGCCGGCGTGGCGTGATCAGCGAGCATCAGCCCCACCTGGACGTGCTTGCCGCGACGGCGCAGATTGTTGATGGAGTTGAAACACGTGGTTGGGTGGCCCAATGCGTCCAGCGATACGTGGGCACCGCCTTGGGTGATTTCCAGCACGGCTTCGGTGACGTCCGCGACGCACTGGGCATTAATGGTGGCGACAGCGCCGAGCGCGCGTGCCAGGTCGAGTTTTTCCTGGGATATATCGATGGCGATCACGTTCGCGCCAATGGCTCGGGCGATCATCACGGCAGACAGGCCTACGCCTCCGCAGCCGTGAACCGCTACCCACTGACCGGCGCTGACTTTGCCTTGGTCAACGACTGCACGGAACGAGGTGGCGAAGCGACAACCCAGGCTGGCAGCGGTAGCGAAGTCCATGCTCTCGGGCAGCGCGACCAGGTTCAGATCCGCCTGGTGGATACCGACGTATTCGGCAAAAGAACCCCAATGGGTGAAGCCTGGCTGGAACTGCGTGTGGCAGACCTGCTGATTGCCGCTGTTGCACTGCGCACAAGCACCACAGCCGCCCACGAACGGTACGGTCACACGGTCGCCGACCTTCCACCGCGTGACGTCGTTGCCCACCTCGGCCACGATGCCCGCCAGCTCATGGCCCGGTACATGCGGCAGTTCAATGTCGGGGTCATGACCTTTCCAGCCATGCCAGTCGCTGCGGCACACCCCGGTGCCAAGCACCTGGATCACCACGCCATGACGTTCCGGAGACGGATCTGCCACGTTCATCAGGCGCGGCGGCTTGGAAAAGGCTTCGTAGACGACTGCTTTCATGCAAATTACCTTTGGTTGGAGGGGCGATCCAGGCATTGCCATTATGAATGAACGCCGTGAAATTACCCTTCAAGTTGCAATTGACTGAACGCAAGAGCTGAAATTAACCTTCATTTTTAAGCCGGCATGTGAGGAGTTATTTCATGATTGAGCAGCTCGATAAGGCGGACATTGCAATATCGGAACGTCTGCAGCGCGACGGCAAGCTGTCGAATGTCAAGCTGGCCGAGCAGCTGTCCCTCAGCGAAGCGTCCTGTTGGCGCAAGCAAAGACGGCTGGAAGAGTGCGGGGTTATCGAGGGGTACCAAGCCATTCTCAATCGAAAGAAACTCGGGCTTGGCCTGAAGGCCTTTGTTCAGATCTCTTGCACTGATCACAGTGAACAAGCCACGGCAACGTTTGAAAAGATTATTCAGGCGGCGCCACAGGTCCTGAGTTGCCATAACACAACGGGCGAGGCGGACTTTCTACTTGAGGTGGTGGCACGGGACTTGGACAGCTATAGCCGCTTTGTCGAAAAAGTGCTGAGGACGCTCCCTGGCGTTTCAAGTATTCGCTCGAACCTCTCCCTGCGAGAGATGAAGACCACTAATCGACTGCCCGTCAGCGAACTCTTGAGTATCTGAAGGCTGTCAGGCCGGGCGCGAAGGCCCTGGTCCTGTCTTCCAGGCGAGCTGACGGTAATGGTGCATGTGGTCGTCAGCCAAGTGATGGATGTCCCAATCAGGCAAGATGCTTAACCAGAGCCAGAATGCTCGATGAATAGATCCCAAGGATGCGCGATGATATTGCAACACCGGCCAGTGAAGGCGGATGACATTAAAACTATCTGTAGTTTTCCCCTGAACGCTCGGGAACTGTTTTATATGTTCCCGAAAGCTAAATACCCGCTTACTCAAACTCAGCTTTCTAACGCAATCGCTCAACGATTCAACTCGACGGTTGTTGAGGCCGGAAACAAGGTTGTCGGCTTTGCTAACTTTTATAGGGCTGAACCGGGTGGGGTTTGCTGTATCGGCAATGTCATCGTTGCCCAAGAGGTACGAGGAAAGGGCGTGGCGACCTTCATCGTGGAGACGATGACTGCGCTGGCGTTCGACCGCTATGACGCCACAGAGGTCCAGCTCTCGTGTTTCAATGAAAATACCGCAGGTTTGCTGCTTTATCCGAAACTGGGCTTCTTGCCCTTTGCTGTCGAAGAGCGAGTTTCCCCGGATGGCCGTAGATCAGCACTTATCCATATGACTCGCAGCAGAGTGGCGCGATGATACTCACCCTGAAAGGCTCAGTCCCATACCGCGCCATAAGCGTCATACATACCTATTACGCGCATTCGCGTATTCAACCTGAGGGCTAAGCGGCGACTGGGTATTCCGACTCAGGCGTTCATGCAACAGCTTCTGTAGCCTTGCTTCAGGTCGGCAGAACGCCGGAGAAATGAAATTGCGGAGCAAAAAGATAAGGGCCTGCATGAAGTTCATCATGCAAGCCCTTGATATATATGGTGCCCGAACCCGGAATCGAACCGGGACGCCCTTACGAGCGGGGGATTTTAAGTCCCATGCGTCTACCAGTTTCGCCATTCGGGCGGTAGCGCGTTGTTGCAGGGTTGGGAATATATAGATCCAGGCGCTTCGGCGCAAGGTCGGGTTGCCGCTTTATTGCATCAGGGGACGCGCGAAAAAGCTTGGCAGATCAGTGATCTACATCGGCTTTAACGGGAGATTCAGAGGATTGCTACAGTGCGGGAACAAGTTGCATAAATGACAGTCATAGCGATATGCCATCCCGGCAGTCTGGAAAGGAATCAGTTGATGCTCAGTGTTCGCAAGCGCTCTTGGATGGTGGTTGTAGGCGTCATGGGACTGTTGGCCGGTACGGCACAGGCTGGGAGTCCGGTGAAGTGGGGGGATTTCAGTGCGTCAGCGGGTGACCGGTTGACGGGGGCTTCGCTGGAGGCAGGTAACCAGTATGTGTTGAAGACGTCGAGCATTTCGGTGGGGGATATTGAACAGCTGCAAGCTGCGCAGAAACGCACCGATAGCGAAGTGCAAGGCCTGAAAAGCAAGCTGGAAGGGCAGGACCGTGCGTTCGATGAGCTCAAGCGCAAGGACGGTTCGAGTTCCAGTTCCAGTGACAGCCAGTTGGCGAGCCTCAAGCGCACGGTCGAGGATCAGAAAAGCACGATCGAACGGCAGAAAAGTGACATCGATGGCTTGAAGCGCAGCCTGGACGATCTCAAGCGCAGCGTCGATACCTTGAGCAGCAAGGTCAAGTAGCCTGGCCGCTGCGACATTCGGTCAGTCATGACCTTGGATGCGGGTGTAAGGTAGGGCGTGTAACGCTGGGAAATCTCAGGAAAGCGAGGTGACTATGAGCGCTCCACTGCTGAAGAAACTGCATCTGAATGGGTACGACATCGTGCAGGTCAATTTCGGGCCATGGCGGGTGTGTACGCCCCAGGACCGGCTGGCGTCGTTTAATTCCCGTGAACAGGCACTGGCGTATGCCGCCACGTTGCCGGGGTACCAGGCACGCAACAGGCCGGTGTCCAATGATGATTGATTGAAAACGAAGCCCCGGTTTGACCGGGGCTTCTGCGTTTCTGGCTTATACGAACGGTTGTGCGCCGAAGCCACGTGGCAGGCGTTGCAGCCCTGGCAATCCGGTCAGGTGCTGCGTCCACGCACTGCGCCAGTCGGTGCTGATGTGGGTCTTGGCTTGGCGCGAAGCACGGCGAGCGGCGTTGCGCTGGTTGCGGCGCGCTTCCTTGTAGGCATCGGTGTTGCGGCAGGTGCGGCATTTGACCCGGTTCAGCTCGGTGCTGGAGGGCAGGCTATTGCCGTGATGGCCGCAGGCCAGATGCCCGGCAACCTTGAAGTGAATGACCATGCAAGCGTCTCCTTCTTATTGGGTACGCGCATCGGTAAACCCACAATGCACGCGGGGAGGGCGGGGATTAAAAATCCCGGCCCCTGAGATTACGACCCCACGGGCGCAGCAGCGTTCAGCACTCGAAAGCTTCGAGCAACTGCCGCAACCCCAGGAATTTGCCCGGTTGTTGCAGGCCTATGCCGAGTTCAGTGCTCGCTGAGTTCAGTCAATCAAGGCGAGCAGGTCTGTGTCGCCTACATCCTGCCCGGCCTGGGTCAGGAGCGTCGTGACCTGGCCCCGGTGGTGGGTCTGGTGATTGAAAAAATGTACCAGCAGGTCGCCAAACGGCTTGCTGGCCGCCGCGCCGAGCATGTTGTGGTAGTGCAGGCGATGGTCGAGGTCGGGCTCGCGCAGGGTGTGGACCCAATCGATGATCAACTGGTCCAGCCAACGGCGCTGGGCCGCGAGTTCACCCAGGTCGGCGAACGCCAGTTGCTTGAGGTCCGGCGGGGTGGCAATGGCGCTCAGCGGCGCCAGCGCCGCATAGCCGGCGGGGTGCAGGGCAAAGCGTTTGAGCCAGACGGTGTCGCCCAACGTGAGGTGGTTGAGCGTGCCGAAGATCGAGCCGAAAAACGCTTGGCGGTCCACGCGCAATTCATCGTCCGTGAGCTTGGCGGCCGCGTCATAGACCTTGCGGTTCATCCACTGGTTGTAGGTCGCCAGCAGCGCCATTTGTTCGATACGGTTCACGTGCTACGTCCCTCGTTGGCAATGGTGCCGCCATCATAAGGCAATCAACTCGACGCCCCGCAGTTGCAACGGCACCTCGCTTGAATGCAGTTTTCTACCGTCAGTACCGAAACGCCGCTGGCTCTGGCCCGGCAGACCATTCCGGATGTGTCATCACCACCCGGCTGGGCGACCGCCACCGTTTAGAGTTCATTCAGACAAGAGGCGCTCGAAAGTTACCCGATATATAACTTCATATGCCGCGTGCGGCGAGAACGGCCAGATAGATCAATACCAAACCGCAGGCGCCATAACTGATGCGCTGCCAAGTGGGCGATGCATTCTTGCGCAGCAGGTTGACCAGTGCGGCGATCAGAAAGCATGACAGCACCGAAGCCAACATGAATCCGGCGAAAAACATCAGCGTCTGCCCATGGCTGGGCGTGGCACCGACGATGCCTGTCAGCGCGCTGCCCAATGCCCCCCAGTAGACGATGTTTTTCGGGTTGGCGAGGGAGATTGCCGCGCCCACGGCCAGCGCGTTTTGTCGGGTACTGGTCGGCGCGCTGTCCGCTTCGGGCAAGTGCCAGGCGTCGATCAGGCTGCGTATGCCCAACCAGGCCAGGTACAACGCACAAATCACCGTCAGCGGTACGCGCACCGCGTCATGCTGGATCAACAGCGCGATGCCGGTGAGGCCGATCACCGCCCAGACTGCGTCGCCGACCAGCGAGCCAAACTGCACCAGCAAGGCGGGTGTGAAACCGTGGAGTAAGCCACGGCGCAAGGTCTCTGCCAGCACGGCGCCGGGGGAGAGGCAAAACACAAAACCGAATACCAGCGCGTAAAAAAAGATCGTCAGCATGCCCGCGTTCCTTCAAGTGATGGCGGGCAGTGTGCGGGTGCAGAGGCGGGGTGTCTTGAACCAGATTGCGCTGTTCAGCCCTTCAGCGCGCTTTGGTAGCGGCCCGGTGTAATGCCGTAGGCCGCGCGAAAATGCCGATTGAGATGGCTTTGGTCCGCGAAGCCCAGGTCATGGGCCACCGTGCTGGCCGCCATACCAGTGCGCAACAGGCCCTTGGCGCGCCGGGTGCGCAATTGCATGGCCCATTGACGCGGGCTGAGCCCGGTTTCTTTCTGAAAGGTGCGCAGCAGGTGGAATTTCGATAGCCCCAGCTCATCGCCCAGCCGGTCCAGAGGCAGTGCTTGATGCAGGTGTTCGGCGAGCATTTCCTGGGCACGGCCAATCAGGCTTTTGCCGGTTGTTGCGCTACCGGGCACGCGCACGCCGCTGAGGCTGACCACGTCACCGAGCAACAGCACCAAGGCGTCTTCGCTTAACTCGCGGAGCAACGCATCACTGCTCAATGCGCCTTTTACCGCTGCCGCCAGGCGCTGCGCCAGGTCCGGCTGAAAACACAACGAGCGATCAAACTCCAGATGCGTCAGGCCCAGGTCATTGGCCAATTGATCCGCCGTGACGTACAGGCTGACAAACTGCCAAGGCGCGCCATCCGCCGCACCGCCGCCCTGAATCTGGCCTGGGTTATACAGGGTGATGGAGCCCGGCCCGGCCTCGAACTCGCGGCGATCCAGCCACACCTTTTCCTCGCCCACCAGGTTCACGCCGATCACGCACTCGTCGTGGCTGTGGCGGGCAAAGTTCAGGCCGGTGCAGGTGGTGCTGCTGATTTCGTAATGGCCCAGCCAGGCGTGTTGAAGGGCGCTCATCGAGTTGGCTCGTTCAGGGGCAAAGGCTGAGGATACGCCGGCAACGCGGTTCAAATCGACCGTTGATTGACCCGTTGAGAGAGTTGCTCGGCGCTTTCCCTGCGCTCCGAATAACGGTCTACCAGGTCCGGGCGGTCACGCAGCAGCAGGGTGAACTTCAGCAGTTCTTCCATCACGTCGACAACGCGATCATAAAGGGCTGAAGGTTTCATGCGGTCCTGGTCATCGAACTCCATGAAGGCCTTGGGCACCGAGGACTGATTGGGGATGGTGAACATGCGCATCCAGCGGCCCAGTACGCGCAGCTGATTGACGGTATTAAAGGACTGCGAGCCGCCCGACACTTGCATCACCGCCAGGGTCTTGCCTTGGGTCGGGCGGACGGCGCCAAGGGCCAGCGGCACCCAATCAAGCTGTGCCTTGAACACCGCCGACATCGAGCCGTGCCGCTCGGGGGAGCACCAGACCTGGCCTTCGGACCATTGCATCAGTTCCAACAGCTCCTGCACCTTGGGGTGGTCACTGGGGGCGTCATCGGGCAACGGCAAACCGCTAGGGTTGAAGATGCGGGTCTGCGCACCGAAGTGTTGCAGCAGGCGCGCGGCTTCTTCCACCAGCAGGCGGCTGAACGAGCGCTCGCGGGTCGAGCCGTAGAGCAGCAGAATACGGGGCGGCTGGGCCGAACCGGCAGGCTGGATCAAGGTCGTGTCCAGGTTGGGCAGGGTGGTCATAAATGCTCCGGTTATAACAGCGCAATGCGCTCGAGTTCTGCTTTCAGTTCAGCAGGGCTGAGCTGGCCGAAGGGCAGGGCGAAAAACGCCCGGCAACGGGTGGCGATGGTCGCCAGCGTGGCGTCGAACGCGGCCTGGATGCTGGCCTCGTCACCTTGAGCGTCCGAAGGATCTTCCAGGCCCCAATGCGCCTTCACCGCCGGCCCGAAATACACCGGGCAGGCTTCGCCGGCCGCCTTGTCGCAGACGGTGATGACCAGGTCCGGCGGGCTGCCTTCAAACGCGTCATTGCCCTTGCTGTACAACCCTTCGGTGCTGATACCCGCCGCCTGCAACGTGCTCAGGCTGCGCGGCAGGACTTGGCCCTTGGGGAAGCTGCCGGAGCTGATCGCGGCGAAACCCTCTGGTGCCAGGTGGTTGAACATCGCTTCGGACAAGATGCTGCGGCAGCTGTTGGCGGTGCACATGAACAGGACTTTCATTGCGGTCTCTCCTTTAAATACTCAGGCGCAACGCAAGGGCGGCGAGGGTGATCAACAGCACCGGCAAGGTCAGCACGATCCCGACCTTGAAGTAGTAGCCCCAGGTGATGGTGATGCCTTTGCGCGCCAGGATATGCAGCCACAGCAGGGTGGCCAGGCTGCCGATAGGGGTGATTTTCGGGCCCAGGTCGCTGCCGATCACGTTGGCGTAGATCATTGCGTCCTTGACCACGCCCACGGCATGGCTGGACTCGATGGACAGCGCGCCGATCAAGACTGTCGGCAGGTTGTTCATCGCCGAGGACAACAATGCTGTCAGCACGCCGGTGCCCATGGCCGCACCCCACACGCCGTAGGTGGCGAAGGTATCGAGCCAGGTCGCCAGGTAAGTGGTGAGGCCGGCGTTACGCAAGCCGTAGACCACCAGGTACATCCCTAAGGAAAAGATCACGATCTGCCACGGCGCTTCCTTCAGCACTTTGCGTGTGGAGATCTTGTGGCCCTTGGCGGCGATCACCAGCAGGAGTACGGCGCACACGGCGGAAATCGCGCTGATGGGAATGCCCAGCGGTTCCAGGGCAAAACAGCCGATCAGCAGGATGCCCAGCACCCACCAGCCGGCGCGGAAGGTGGCGCGGTCGTGGATTGCGCTGGCGGGGTCGGCCAGATCGGCGGGGTCGTAGCTCTGCGGAATGTCGCGGCGAAAGAACCACAGCAAGACCGCCAGGGTGGCGGCGACGCTGACAAAGTTGACTGGCACCATGACGGCGGCATATTCGTTGAAGCCGATCTTGAAGTAGTCCGCCGAGACGATATTCACCAGGTTCGACACCACCAGCGGCAGGCTCGCCGTGTCGGCAATAAACCCCGCCCCCATCACAAACGCCAGGGTGGCGGTCGGCGAAAAACGCAGCGCCAGCAGCATCGATATCACGATGGGCGTGAGAATCAGCGCCGCGCCGTCATTGGCAAACAGCGCCGACACCAACGCCCCGAGCAGCACCATATAGGCAAACAACCGCCGGCCACGCCCGCGTCCCCAACGCGCCACATGCAGCGCTGTCCAGGCAAAGAACCCGGCCTCATCCAGCAGCAGGCTGATGATGATCAGCGCGACAAACGTCCCGGTGGCATTCCAGATGATGTGCCACACCACGGGGATGTCAGCCAGGCTGATCACGCCACAGGCCAGGGCCAGGATCGCCCCCATCGTGGCGCTCCAGCCCACGCCGAGGCCCTTGGGCTGCCAGATGACCAGAACGATGGTGAAGATAAAAATGGCAACTGCGACAAGCATGAATAAACGCTCCGATGGCTCAGCAGCAGGTGCTGGCCCGTTGTGGTCTGTCGCCCATTGCATCCAGGCGCTGTGCGTCGTTATGCAACCATGGCTGGTTGGCTTTAAGGGTGATGTCCAGCACCTGGGTCACCCAATCGGGGAGTGCCGGGTTGATGCGGTAGTAGATCCATTGGCCCTGGCGACGATCCAGCAACAACCCGCAACTGCGCAGTTGCGCCAGATGGCGGGAGATTTTTGGCTGGCTGTCGTCCAAGGCATGGATCAGTTCGCACACGCAAAGTTCGCCTTCACGCTGAATCAATAACGTCAGGCGCGCCCGGGTCGCATCGGCCAGGCATTTGAACAGGGTGGGCGGTGAGATGAGGTCCGACATGGGCAGGGCCTGTATATATGGAGATTCGAATATACGTATTTCCATATATGTCAGTCAAACCCTGTTTCAATTGATATGGATCAACGCTCGGGAAAACTGCCACAAGTGATTGAAATTAAAATGAAACACGAATGTCCTAAAGTGCCTCCCCATTGCTGATGAAGGAAGACCCCGCGTGACCCGTGCCACTCGCAACCTGCGCAAGACCCTGGATTCCGTCGCGGAAAATAACGAAACCGCGGCCTTCGACCTGATGCGCGCGGTCGAAAAACTCGGCGATGAAGTGCTGCGCCAGCGCTTGCTCAACACCATCCACCGGCTCAACCAGGACGCTCACGAACTGCGTGAAGCGCGGGATTCGGTGGAGCAGGTGTCGGTCCGGCTCGCCTGAGCAAGATCGTTCAAGACAAGCTCCATCTTGCGCTGGCATGCTTGTCGACTGTCTGTCGATGAGCTGTTTCCATGCCTGCTGCCTTACCTCATTACGCTTTCGCTCGCGGCGCAATCGCCGTCATTCCCTTGTCCCTGGCCTGTGCGCCCTGGGGGCTGCTGGCCGGCTCCATGGCCATCGATGCGCAATTCACGCCGCTGCAAGCCCAGGGGTTGTCCGCCATTGTGTTTGCCGGCGCTGCGCAGTTGGTCGCCATTGGCATGGTCAAGAGCGGCGCCAGCCTGATCTCCATCGTACTGACCACCTTGCTGCTGACCTCCCAGCACCTGCTCTATGGCATGCACCTGCGTCCGGTTCTTTCGCCGCTCAAGACGCGCTGGCGCATGAGCCTGGGCTTTCTGCTCACCGATGAGTTTTTTGCGCTGGTCAGCCACTATGACCGCGAAACCTTTAATCGCTGGTATGCCCTGGGCGTCGGCCTGACGTTTTACATCATCTGGAACCTGTTTACCCTGGCCGGCATCGTGCTCGGCAAAAGTATCCCCGGCCTCGACCAGTTGGGACTGGAGTTCTCCATCGCCGCCACCTTTATCGCGCTGATTACCCCGGTGGTGCGCGACGTGCCGACGGTGGTCTGCGTGGCGGTGTCGCTGCTGTGTTCGGTGTGGTTGAGCTTCCTGCACTGGGAGTCGGCAGTGGTGGTGTCGGGTGTGCTGGGCATGAGCGCAGGGTTTGCCTGCAAGCGATTGGGAGTAGGGCAGCGATGATTTACCTGATGATTGTGGCCATGGGCCTGGTGGTTTTTTTCAACCGCTATTTGTTTATCGAGCCGCGCCTGCCGGTGCGCCTCAACCGTGGGGCGCGGGAATTTCTCGGCTTTGCGGTGCCGGGTATGCTCACGGCGATCTGCGGGCCGATTATTTTCCTGGCTGATCATCAGCTCAACCTGAGCCCGGCCAATCCGTATTTGCTGGCAGGTATCTGTGCGGTGGCGTTGATGTTCTGGACGCGCAATGTGCTGCTCACCGTGCTGCTGAGCATGGCGTTGTTCTACCTGTTTCGCTGGTGGCTCTGAAGCGCAGGCGAAAAAAAGCCCGCGGGAGGGCGGGCAGAAGGGAGACTTCTAAAAATGAGCCAGGCCACTATGGGCGGCAAATTCTCCCCCCACAGTGAAACAAAGTTCATGGGGGCGTCAGTCAGCCCTGCGGCAATGGTACAGTCGCGTTTTTTCCAACGAGGCAATGGCATGCACAAGGTGGTAATGGGCGCATTGGTAGTGGTAGCACTGTCCGGTTGCGCGGGTTCGAAGATGAACGAGGCGCGCCTGGGTGCTCCCTACAAGGCCATGGCATCGGACAAGGCCACCCTGGTGGTTGCCGAGTGCATCCAGTTTGGCTGGCAGGATGAAAGCGTGTTTGGCGTCGACGCCGGTGGCTTCAAAGAGCCGAACGGGGCCGGTGGTTTCACCGTCTACACCACGGGTGGCGATTACTTCGTCGACGTGCAAAGCGCCGGTGCCGGTTCGTCCGTCAAGTACTACGCCGCTGAAGATACGATGCCCGCCAAACGTCGTTTGGCCGCACTCGCGACGTGTCTGTAAGCCGTTGCCTTAGTCTTTTTAGGAAATGCCCGGCGGGACAGCCGCCGGACATTCGCTTATGATTCACTCCGCCCGCCCGACACGATGGCTCTTTACCAGTACACGGACGTCGAGGCCTAACCGTCGGGCGGGCATCTTTGGTTCCTTATCGCGGCATAAAGCCCAAATGCCAGCGTCGGGGAATCTTCAGCGACACCAGCCCCAATACGCCCGCCAACACGCCGCTGACCATCAGCGCCTTCAGCCCCATGTGCTGCTCCAGCAACGCGCCGATCACCGCGCCGACAAACATCCCCGCCCATGGAATCAGTTGTACCCGCCAGCCGTTGCGGCGTTCCCCCAGCATCCAGCGTCCCAGCCCGCGGCCAAAGCGTGACAGCGCGCCGGTGACGTAGGTAAGCCCCACCGGCAAGCCGTTGACCTCTTCCACGGCCGCGTTGAGCATGCCCATCGCAATGATCGCCGCCAGCAGCGCGGGTAATGTGTCGGCGAAGGGCAACACGGCTGCGCCGCAGAGCAACGTTGCGATACACAGCAACAGGGGCAGGGCATGGCGCCGGCTGAGGCGGCCGACCACGACCCCCAAGGCGTTACCGGCGACGAATGTGGCGACCAGCAACAACAGGCGTGCGGTCAAACCGAGATCTCCAACGCTGATAGCCACTGCCAGGCGTGTGGTGTTGCCGCTCATGAACGAAACAAAGTCGCCACTGGCCATAAAGCCAATGGCGTCAGTCATACCTGCCAATACCGAAAGGCTGGCCACCAGCATCAGGCCGACGCGGCCGCGCCAGCGCTTTTGGTGGGCCAGTGCGGCATTGGCATAAGGCTTTTGGGGCGAAGGCAACATAGGGCCGGGCTCCTCGGTGAGATTATCCGGCCACTACCCTAGGACGCTTTGATTGCGCGCGCAATGACCTCAGACACTCTCCAGGCACCAACCCTCAACCGCCCAGGTCAAAACGTGAGTGGGCTTGATCGCCTGCACGAACGCTTCGTCATGGGACACCACTACCATCGCCCCGTTAAAACCTTGCAACGCCTGCTCAAAAGCGATCACCGATTCCAGGTCCAAGTGGTTGCTGGGCTCGTCGAGCAACAGCAGTTGCGCGGGTGTTTCACGCCACAGGGCAATCGCCATCGCGGCTTTCAAACGCTCGCCGCCGCTGAGGTGCGCGGTCGGTTGTATCACCCGCCGGGCATCCAGTTGCAGCAAGGCCAGGCGCGTACGCAGTTCGGCTTCGGCCAGCGGTGTATCGAGCAGGTTGAGCTGTTCGACGACGGAGCGCCGGTCATCCAGCAGTGCCAGGCGCTGATCGATATAGGCAATGGGCACATGCACGTGGCATTCACCGCTGAGTGGCTGCCACTGGCCGGCCAGCAGCTTGAGCAAGGTGGATTTGCCGCAACCGTTGGGCCCACGCATGGCAACGCGCACCGGGCCCATCAGGTTGAGCGTCAACGCGGGGTGGTCCAGCCACGGTAATCGGGCATGGAGCAAGGCCAGCACCTGCCGACCGTTAGGCACCGCCGATCCCGGCAAGGCTAACAGGGTGGGGGTTTGTTCCTCGACCCGCGCATAGGCCTGGCGCACTTGGTCATCAAGCTGGTTTTTGTGGGCGTGGTGGGCGCTGCGCTGCGTACTCACGACCTCGGTGGCGGCGCCTTTCCAACGGGCCTTGGTAAACCGATCCACATTGGCCGTCTCTGCCTGTTTGCGTGAATGGGCGGCATTGCGTTGCAGGCTGTCATGGTCTTTTTGCAGACGCCGACGCTCACGGCTGCGCTCCAGGCGTGCGTGCTCCAGCGCGGCGAGGGCGGCTTGCTGCTGCCGGTCGCGCTGGATGCGATAGGCCTGGTAGTTACCACCGTACACCTGCGTTCCTAGGGGCGAGAGTTCGATGATGCGGCCGAGGGTGTCCAGCAGTTGCCGGTCATGGCTGACCACCACCAGGCCGCCGCGCCAATCCGCCAGCACGCGCAGCAGCCACGTGCGGCCAGCGCTGTCGAGGTGGTTCGTGGGTTCATCCAGTACCAGCAGTTGGGGGGCGGCCAACAGTGCACCGATCAGCGCAACCCGCGCCAATTGGCCGCCACTGAGTTGCGCGGCCGGGGTTTCAACACCGAGCTGTTCCAGGCCTGCGGCATCCAGGGCCCGACGCAGGCGATCGGCAAGGTCCCAGCGCTCGTCGATCAACGCCAGGTCGTCGACCTGCGCTGCGCCCAGGGCCATGCGCTCAAGCGCCGCCAAGGCCTCGGCGGCGCCCGTGACGTGGGCGACGGTATCTCCTGCAGCGATCACCACGTTCTGCGACACATACGCCACGCTGGCCGAGCAACCGAGTGAGCCGCGGGAGGGTGACAGCACCCCGGCGATCAGTTGGGCGAGGATACTTTTACCTCGGCCATTGCGCCCCACAATGCCAGTGGGCGTGTGGTCGATGGACAGGTTCAGGTCGTCCAGCAAGGTCTCGCCGTTGGCGAACTGGAAGCACAGGTGTTGCAGGGAAACCAATACGGGCAGCCGGTTGACGTCAGTCATCAGCACCTCCAAAAAATGTCGGACAGGCCAACAAGCGCGCCAGGCGGCTCGTTGCAGGTACATTTTGGAAGGCTTAGTGATTCACGTCGGCGGTCATCCCGAGGGTTGGAGGGGGGGCAAAGCCTAACTCGCCTTGGCGAGCTGTTCAAGGAACATGGCCAGAGCGACTTCCTCGGCCTTGAGCCCCTTGCGCAGCCGAGGCTTGGGCAGCTTGGATAACTCGCCCAGGCTGAAGTGCTCCAGCACCGCCGGGTGGATATAACACTTGCGACACACCGCCGGGGTGTTGCCCAGCTGCCTGGCAACGTCCTTGACCATCGCCACCACGTGCCGCTTGGCATCGGATTCGGGCTGCCATTCCAATTCGCGCAACACCGCCAGTGCCATGGCGGTACCGGCCCAGGTGCGGTAATCCTTGGCGGTGAAGTCGGCGCCGGTGAGGCTGTGCAGGTAGGCATTCACGTCCTGGGAACTGACCGAGTGACGTTCACCGTCCTCGTCCAGGTACTGGAACAGGTTTTGCCCCGGCAATTCCATACAGCGCTTGACCACCGCGGCCAGGCGCCGGTCCTTGACGCTGACCTGGTGCTCCACACCGCTCTTGCCGCGAAACTGGAACAGGATTTCGCTGCCTTTCACGTCCACATGGCGGTTACGCAAGGTGGTCAGCCCGTAGGATTTGTTGTCTCGCGCATATTGGGTATTGCCGACACGAATCAGCGTGGCGTCCAGCAGCATCACCACTGTGGCCAGGACTTTTTCGCGGGTGAAGCCGGGTTCGGCGATTTGCGCTTCCAGCTGTTTGCGCAGTTTCGGCAGGGCGGTGCCGAATTCCTGCAGCCGAGCGTACTTGTCGCTGTCGCGCACTTCGCGCCAGCGCGCGTGGTAGCGGTACTGCTTGCGTCCACGGGCGTCGCGCCCGGTGGCTTGCAGGTGGCCGCGCGGGTCGGCGCAGATCCACACGTCGGTATAGGCCGGCGGGACGGCGAGGGCGTTCAGGCGCTTGATCTCATCGGCGTCCTGGATGCGCCCGCCCTTCGCGTCGAAGTACTGGAACTTGCCGCGCAGCTTCTTGCGGCGAATGCCCGGCTGGGTGTCGTCAACGTAATGCAGGTCGCGGGGCAGGTCGGCGGGCAGCGCGGAGTCGGGCATGGGGCAAATTCCTTGGCAAAAAATCAGACCGGTATGCCTGATTGACCGCAGCCGTATGCGGTCGTGCCAAAAGGTTTTTTACGCCAGCACGGCGACCGCCTTGATCTGTGCCCATAGGGTCTGGCCGGGATGCAGTTGCAACTGATCGCGGGAGAAACGCGTGATGCGCGCCAGCAACGGTGTGCCATCCGCGTCCAGGCGCACCAGCACATGTGCGCTGTTATCCGCGGCAATCTCCTGGGTAACCGTCACCGGCAGGCGGTTGAGAATGCTGCTGTGTTCCTCGGCTTGCAGGCTGAGGCTGACGTCGCGCGCCTGGACCTTCACCCGCAGGGCTTTGCCCAGCGCCAGCGGAACATGGGCGACACGCAGGTGCTGGGCACTGTTGGGCAGTTGCAGCGTCAGCAGTTGGTAGTGATCGTCGTAGGCGCTGACGTTGCCGTTGACCACCACGCCCGCGTCGTCCCCTCGCGCCATCGGCAAGTCGAGCCGCGCCAGGGTTTCGCCGATAGGACCACTGGCCAGGGCCTTGCCGTCGCTGAGCAAGACGATGTGATCGGCCAGGCGCGCCACCTCATCTTGGGCGTGGCTGACGTACAGCACGGGGATGTCCAGTTCGTCGTGCAGGCGTTCCAGGTACGGCAGGATTTCGCCTTTGCGTTTGCTGTCGAGGGCGGCCAGGGGCTCATCCATCAACAACAAGTTGGGGCTGGTCAGCAAGGCGCGGGCGATGCCGATGCGTTGGCGCTCACCGCCGGACAGGTGCTGGGGATGCCGATCGAGCAGATGACCGATCCCGAGCAGTTCGGTGGCCTGGGCCATATCAACGCGGCGTTGCTGGCGCGGGATGCGCTTGAGGCCAAACTCCAGGTTGGCGCGCACCGACAAATGCGCGAACAGGCTAGGCTCCTGAAACACGTAGCCGAGCGCGCGCTTGTGCGGGGGCACGAACAACCCGTTGCGGCTGTCTTGCCAGACTTCATCGTTGATCTGGATAAAGCCGTCCTCGGCACGCTCAAGGCCGGCGATGCAGCGCAGGCAGGTGGTCTTGCCGGAGCCGGAATGCCCGTACAGCGCGGTCACCCCACGGCCGGGCAACTGCAGGTCCACGTCCAGGGCAAAGCCTGGGTACTTCACGTTCAGGCGCACATTGATCATCGACATCAGCTCCAGCCCATCTTGGTTTTACGGCTGGAGTAGAGCGCCAGCAACACGAGGAACGCGAACACCACCATGGAACCCGCCAGCCAATGGGCCTGGGCATATTCCATGGCTTCGACATGGTCGTAGATCTGTACCGAGACTACGCGGGTCTTGTCCGGGATATTGCCGCCGATCATCAGCACCACGCCGAACTCACCGACGGTGTGCGCAAACCCGAGAATGGCAGCGGTGATAAACCCCGGGCGCGCCAGAGGCAGGATGACGCTGAAGAAGGTGTCCCAGGGATTGGCGCGCAGGGTCGCGGCCACTTCCAATGGGCGAGTGCCGATGGCGGAGAAGGCGTTTTGCAATGGCTGCACCACAAACGGCATGGAATAGATCACCGAACCGATGACCAGCCCGGCGAAGCTGAAGGTGAGGGTACCCAGGCCCAGCCATTGGGTGAACTGGCCGACGTAGCCGTGGGGGCCCATGGCCAACAGCAGGTAGAAACCGATCACGGTGGGTGGCAGCACCAACGGCAAGGCCACCACCGCGCCAATCGGGCCGCGCCACCATGAACGCGTGCGCGACAGCCACAGGGCAATCGGCGTGCCGATGACCAGCAGGATCACAGTGGTCAGCGACGCCAGTTTGAGGGTCAACCAGATCGCGGAAAAATCGGCACTCGACAGGGGCATTTACTTGGCCAGCTCGTAACCATAGGACTTGATAACGGCAGTGGCTTTCGGCCCTTTGAGGTACTCGACCAGGGCCTTGGCTGCGGCGCTGTCTTTGCCCTTGTTGAGGATCACCGCGTCTTGTTTGATCGGGTCGTGCAGGGCCGCCGGGACGATCCACGCCGAACCGCTGGTGACTTTGCCGTCTTTATAGATCTGCGACAAGGCGACGAAACCCAACTCGGCGTTGCCAGTGGACACGAACTGAAAGGCCTGGGTGATGTTCTGGCCTTCGACGAGCTTGTCCTTGACCTTCTCGGTCAACCCTTCCTTGACCAGTACCTGGGTGGCGGCCAGCCCGTAAGGCGCGGCTTTCGGGTTGGCGATGGACAGGTGCTTGAATTCGTTCTTCTTCAAGACCTCACCCTTGGCGTCCACATAACCGTCCTTGGCCGACCACAGCGCCAGGGTGCCCACGGCGTAGGTGAAGCGCGAGCCTTTGACGGTGTCGCCTTCGTTTTCAAGCTTTTGCGGGGTGGTGTCATCGGCACTCAGGAACACTTCGAACGGCGCGCCGTTCTTGATCTGGGTGTAGAACTGCCCGGTGGCGCCGTAGGCCGCGATCAGTTTATGCCCGGTGTCTTTTTCGAAGTCGGCGGCAATCGCCTGGATCGGTGCGGTGAAGTTGGCCGCTACAGCCACTTGGACTTCATCCGCGTGCGCCGGACCGAAGGCGAGGGCGGCGACCAGAATGGCCAGGCGCGAGGCGTGAATCTTCATGAAGCAGCTCCTTGGGGTTGTACGGCTTGTTATAGGTAGAGGGCGTGACCGCTATGTATGGGAATATATAGCGGTTAGCCATTGCCGGTACAGTGCAAAGTTGCCACAGGTGAAGGCGCTACTTGAGTTTCGCCAAGGCCTGCCCGGCCAACTCGCGGGTCAGTTCGTAGGTGCTTGTGTCTTTGCCCAGGCGCAGCGCCTGGCCGGACCACAGGTTGCTGAAGCCTGCTTCGTCCTTGGCCTTGAGTGGCATTAATGCGCCTCCAGACCTGGGAAACGCGGGGGCCGTGGGGTTGATCGCGCCCAACTCACGCATTACTCGGTTAACGATGCCCCGCGCCGGGCGCCCGGTGAACAGGTTGGTCAGGGCGGTTTCGCTGGCCTGGGCGTGGCGCAACGCGTGGTGATGGGAGGCTGTGACCGTGGCTTCGGGCGTGAACAGATACGCCGTACCGATCTGTACCGCTGAAGCACCCAATGCCAAGGCTGCGACGATGCCACGCGCATCGCCAATGCCACCGGCAGCAATCACTGGCACGGTCACCGCGTCGACGATCTGCGGCACCAATGCCATCAGGCCTATCTGACTGTTGAGGTCGTCGCTCAGGAACATCCCACGATGGCCGCCAGCTTCAATGCCCATGGCAATAATCGCATCGCAACCGTGCTGCTCCAGCCAGATCGCCTCTTCAACGGTGGTGGCCGACGACAGCACCTTGGCGCCGGTGGCTTTTACCCGGTCCAGCAGGGGTTTTTCCGGCAGGCCAAAGTGAAAACTGACAACCTCGGGCCGGAACGCTTCAACCACCTGGCACGCGGCGTCGTTGAACGGTGCGCGATCGGACACCGGCGTTGGCGCCTCAAAATCGGCGCCCAGCTCGCGGTAGTAGGGCTCCAGCAGATCCTTCCAGCGTCGATCACGCGCTTCGTCGGCTGCAGGGGGCTGGTGGCAAAAGAAGTTGACGTTGATCGGGCGCGTACTGGCCTGGCGAATGCGGGTCAGTGCTTCGCGTAGTTGCTCAATGTTCAGTGTTGCCGCTGGCATCGAGCCCAGGGCGCCCGCTTCATTGGCGGCGATGACCATGGCGGCCGTGGTAGCGCCGGCCATCGGCGCTTGGATGATGGGCACGTCGATGCCCAGCAGGTCGAGAATGCGAGTGTCTGGCCAGGTGCTCATCGGATGCTTCTCCAGCGTCAGTCAGGTTTTTCGCTGTTTTAGCAGGGTACCTGGCACCCGGCCAGTCTGTTTTATTCACTGGACGAGGCGGGCTTTTCGTGCGCTTCAGTGGTCTCGTTCGCGGTCCAGCAACTGCCGCTTGCGCTCAACCCCCCAACGATAGCCCGACAAATCGCCATTGCTGCGCACCACCCGATGACAGGGGATCGCCACCGCGAGGCTGTTCGCCGCGCAGGCTTGGGCCACCGCGCGAAAAGACGTAGGCGCGCCGATACGCTGGGCGATTTGCGCATAGCTGGCTGTGCTGCCCACCGGGATTTCGCGCAAGGCCTGCCACACCCGCTCCTGAAAGGCCGTGCCACGCAGGTCCAGCGGCAGGTCCAGGCCGAGGGCGGGGGCCTCGATGAAACCTATGACGTGGGCAATCAGCTGTTCGAAATCGTGGTCAGCACCCACCAGCTCGGCCTTGGGGAACTGATCCTGCAAGTCACGCACCAGTTGGTCCGGGTCATCCCCCAGCAGGATCGCGCACACGCCGCGGGTGCTGCGGGCCACCAGAATCGCCCCAAGCGAACATTGCCCCACCGCAAATAGAATTTCGCTGTTGGTGCCACCCGCTTTGTAGTCACTGGGTTTCATGCCCAGCAAGTGGTTGGCCGACTCATAAAAGCGACTGTTGGAGTTGAAGCCTGCGCCGTACAGCGCATCGGTCACTGAATGCTGGCCCTTGAGCCCGTCGCGTACTTTTTGTGAGCGATGGGCGCTGGCGTAGGCCTTGGGAGTGAGGCCAGTGACGGCTTTGAAAATGCGGTGGAAATGAAAGGCGCTAAGCCCGGCGAGGGTGGCGAGCGCGTTCAGGCTCGGCGGGGTATCCGCCTGCTCGATATGGCGGCACGCGTCAGCCACCCGTTGTGCATCCTGAGCTGCTCGTTGGGTCTGGTCGCCGGCCGCACGTTTGCTCGCGCGATAACCCGCCGCTTCGGCTTGCGCCGGCGTGTCGAAGAATTCGATATTTTCCGGGCGCGGCAAGCGTGAGGCGCTGCTGGGTCGGCAGTACACGCCGGTGGTCTTCACGCCGTAGACGAACAGCGCATCGGCTTTGGGGTCGCGGGCGACGATTGCAGCCCAGCGCGGGTCGTGTTCGGTAGTCATGGTCGGCACTCTTGACGGATCCTGGCCAGATTAGCCTCGCCGTGCTGGCCTGGCACTCCGAAGCTTGCGGTCAAATCAACCGGCGGTGCGAAAGGTGAGGTTGATGCGCTGCGGGCCCATGATCGGGTGCACGCCTTCCTTGATCGGCATCACGCCGTGAAAGCGCAGGCGGTCGACGCCGCCCCAGACCACCACGTCACCGTGGAACAGCGAGATCTTTTGGGCTCGATCGCCACGCTCATGACCACCGAACAGGAAAATCGCCGCCAAGCCAAGGGACACGGATACCACAGGGGCGCTGTAGCAGCGCTCATTCTTGTCCTGGTGCAGGGACATTTTGGCGCCTGGCACATAGCGGTTGATCAGGCAGGCGTCGGGGTCGAAATCGCTGAACCCGGCGTCTGCCGCAGCTGATACCGCCAGTTCACGCAGCACGTCAGGCAGGGCCGGCCACGGTTGCTGGCTGCGCGGGTCCAGTGGGCTGTAGCGATAGCCGGTGGTGTCGGTGGTCCAGCCCAGGGCGCCGCAACTGCTCAACGCCGCCGACATGGTAAAGCCACCTGGCGTGACCATTTGCCGAAAAGGCGATTGAGCCAGCACGCTGCGCAACGCTGGCAGAAGTCGCTCAATCCAGGGCAGGGCATAGCCCCTTAGCACGTAGGACTGTTCGCCAATTTGCTCACGCCCTGCGGGCTGTTGCAGGGCGTCGTCAGCGAACAAGTCTGCAGTGGGGCCGGGCATTGCCTTACAGCGCCTTGCTCACGTTGATGTCGGTGATCACATCACCGGCATCGTGAATTTTCGACAAGGCTTGCAGGGCCTCTTCCACGCTATTGCTCGTAAGTTGGGCGAACTCAAAGCGGCGTTCGCCGTTGAGCTTGTACTTGATCACGTATTTGGTGGTAGCAGTCACGGTGATTTCCTGTGGCGTCTTCGAGTCAGCTCAGCTTGGTGCTGGTGCGACGTACGATGCGGATCTTGTGGGACAACGCGGGCTTGCGGGTGACACTGATCGCGCGACGCGTCACCACGTCCAGGGTGATGTTCCAGAACCCGGTGCTGGGTGCGGTGATTTTGGCAGGAAACTTATCGAAGGCGCCGCCGTGGTAGGTGTGGCGACCGCCATTCTTGAAGCTGCGAAAGTTCGCGTCGCTCATCAGGCGAATATTACAAGTCTGCGAGCACTCGATGACGACAATGTCTCCCTCGTTGAGGTGCTCGCGCTGGTGGATGAATTTCATGAGGGTGTCTCCAGAAGGGCTTTTTCTGAAAAATCAGAATGATACGTAGGTTAAGATAGAGTTTATCAGCCCCAGCGTGTTTATTATCGGCTCGTCTTCAATGACGTCGACAATTTAAAACAGTTATTTACCGAGTTATCAGGGATAAATCCTACGTGGGCGGGAGAAAATTACCATCCCCGCTGTCGTAGGGTCTTTATTGGAGGATTTGTATGAAGTGGAGTGTGTTGGTTCTGGCCTTGGCGATAGGTGGGTGTGCTTCGGTTGCAGATATCAAGCAGACCCCGCCGACGTTGGCAGTCATTTCCGGGAAAAAACCCCAGGAGTACGCCGCGTGTGTGGTAAGAAAATTGTCGGCCACCCGTCGGCCGCCGCAGATTGAACCGCATAAAGACGGTGTGCAGGTCATCGTGCCGCAGAAATTTTCCGCCGATCCTTCGGCTATTTTCGAAATTGAAGAGCGCTCCAGCGGTAGCAGCATCAAGCTCTACGAGAGCATGTCGAACGTGCCGATCCGTCCGGGTGATGTGAAGAAGGCCGGAGAAGAGTGCATTTCCGGTTGAGGCCGCTGGGGAAAGCAGATATGAAGCGTGAACACGTCAAAGCCCGTCATGCCGAGGGTGAAATCTCGGCCACCCATGTCATCCAGAACCCAGCCGACCTGGGCGAGTGGATCGTCTTCTTCAAGAAAAGCGGCGGGCGCAGCTTTTTTCTGGTGGATGATCAGGATGAAGTCGAGTCCTTTGCCAGCCTTGACGAGCTAAGCGAGATCCTTCGTGAGCTGGGCATCAAATTTGCCGAGATTCACCTGTAACCCTCAGGGTTACTTGCAGACCACCACCACGCTGCGACTTTTGTAGTTGCCCACATCCTGGCCCAGGGTCTTGTCGCTTTCTTTCAGCGATGGTGTGCCCTCGGTGCCGACAATGCGATAGCCGGTGCCTGCGCAGGAGGCCTCGGCTTTCTCGTAGCAACTGGCCCAGGAGTTGGCTTCGCCTGAACAGTCGATGGTCAGGCCTTGCTCACCGTTTTTGAGGTAGACATCGGAAGTCGTGGTACAGCCGGCAAGTGCCAGTACCGCAGTCAGTGCCAGAAATTTGTTCATGTGTGTTCGTCGTCGAGGGTGTGGGAGGGGCGCTGACACTGTCGTGGGGCGTTTTTGGAAGATTATAGCGAACTGCCATCTAGGTACAGGCAAAACCAAAAAAGCCCCGTAAGTCGGGGCTTTTTGCGCAGGGCCTGGAGGCTTACTTGCCCTTCGGTCTTTTGCTCGACGCGTGGCCCGCTTCATCCACAAATACTTCGGCGACCGCGATGGCCATGCTTTCGGTTTCGAAAACGCCCGCGACGCTGTCTCCATGGAAGTTGATCAGGTGCCAGCCATCCGCTCGCTTGGTGATCAGGTAGCCGTTCACGCCTTTTGGTTCTGACATCTATTAACAATCTCGTGGTCTGATTCAAGGGCGTAATGATAGCGCCAAATGTCCCTGGGCCGCGCAAGTTATTCCAGGTCAGTGTTCTGGGCTGAAAAGCGTGTTAAAAGGGTTGCAGACCCCTTTAAACAGGAGGAAGCGGTTTTTTTTAGTGTGATGGCGGAGTCGCTCTTTGTAATATCAGCGGAACTTACGCCGACATTTTTTCTCTATGATGACATCGCAACGCCAGCAGGACCCATTGTAAGGTGACTGCGGCCTGATTAGACTGCGCCGAATTCCGTACGCACAGCCCTTTGTAAGGACTTATATGATCAAGAAATGCTTGTTCCCAGCAGCCGGTTACGGCACTCGCTTCTTGCCAGCGACCAAGGCCATGCCCAAAGAGATGCTGCCGGTGGTAAACAAGCCACTGATTCAGTACGGCGTCGAAGAGGCATTGGATGCCGGTCTGAACGAAATCTCTATCGTCACCGGTCGCGGTAAGCGTGCACTGGAAGACCACTTCGACATCAGCTACGAGCTGGAAAACCAAATCAAGGGCACCGACAAGGAAAAATACCTGGTCGGCATCCGCAAACTGCTGGACGAGTGCTCGTTCTCCTACACCCGTCAGACCCAGATGAAAGGCCTCGGCCACGCCATCCTGACCGGTCGCCCATTGATTGGTGACGAGCCGTTCGCCGTAGTCCTCGCGGACGACCTGTGTGTGAACCTGGAAGGCGACGGCGTACTGACCCAGATGGTCAAGCTGTACCAGAAATACCGTTGCACCATCGTTGCGGTTCAAGAGGTTGATCCTCAAGAGACCAACAAGTACGGCGTGATTGCCGGTGACGACATTGGTGATGGCCTGATCCGCGTACGTGACATGGTCGAGAAGCCTGCGCCTGAAGATGCACCGTCGAACCTGGCGATCATCGGTCGTTACATTCTGACCCCGGACATCTTCAAGCTGATCGAAGAAACCGAGCCAGGCAAAGGTGGCGAGATCCAAATCACCGACGCCCTGTTGAAACAGGCGAAAGACGGTTGTGTGATTGCCTACAAGTTCAAGGGGCGTCGTTTTGACTGCGGTGGCGCCGAGGGCTACATCGAAGCAACCAACTTCTGCTACGAGCACTTCTACAAGACTGGCAAAGCTTACTGATTCACGCTTGCCTGCGTTTGAAAAGCCACCTTCGGGTGGCTTTTTCGTTTTTCAGCCCCATGTAAGTCGGTATGCTGATGTCCTGCCGAGGAGAGTGAAATGGCCTACGATTTTGATCTGTATGTAATTGGCGCCGGTTCCGGCGGTGTTCGCGCGGCGCGCTTTGCTGCGGGCTTTGGCGCCAAGGTGGCCGTGGCGGAAAGCCGTTACCTGGGCGGTACCTGCGTAAACGTCGGCTGCGTGCCGAAGAAACTGTTGGTGTACGGCGCGCATTTCGCCGAGGACTTCGAGCAGGCCAGTGGCTTTGGCTGGTCCCTGGGCGAAGCGAATTTTGATTGGGCGACCCTGATCGCCAACAAGGATCGCGAGATCAACCGCCTGAACGGCATCTACCGCAACCTGCTGGTCAACAGTGGCGTGACCCTGCATGAAGGTCATGCGCGCCTGGTTGACCCGCACCAGGTGGAAATCAACGGTGAGCGCTTTACGGCCAAGCATATCTTGATTGCGACCGGCGGCTGGCCGCAGATTCCGGACATTCCGGGGCGTGAACACGCGATTGGCTCCAATGAGGCGTTCTTCCTCAAAGCGTTGCCCAAACGCGTGCTGGTGGTGGGGGGCGGCTATATCGCGGTTGAGTTCGCCGGGATTTTCCATGGCCTGGGTGCGCAAACTTCGTTGTTGTATCGCGGCGATCTGTTCCTGAGGGGCTTTGATGGTTCAGTGCGTACGCACCTGAAGGAAGAATTGACCAAGCGCGGCCTCGACCTGCAATTCAACGCCGATATCGAACGCATTGAAAAGCAAGCCGATGGCAGCCTCAAGGCCACCTTGAAAGACGGTCGTGTGCTGGAGGCCGACTGCGTGTTCTATGCCACCGGCCGACGTCCGATGCTGGATAACCTGGGGTTGGAAAATACCGGCGTCACACTGGATGAGCGCGGTTTTGTCCAGGTGAACGACCAGTATGAAACGACTGAAGCGTCGATCCTGGCGATCGGTGATGTGATCGGCCGCGTACAGCTGACGCCGGTCGCCCTCGCCGAAGGCATGGCAGTAGCGCGTCGCTTGTTCAAGCCCGAGCAATACCGCCCGGTGGACTACGCAATGATCCCGACAGCGGTATTCAGCCTGCCGAATATCGGTACCGTCGGTTTGACGGAGGAGGAGGCGAAGAAAAACGGGCACAAGGTGCAGGTCTTCGAAAGCCGTTTCCGCCCGATGAAGCTGACCTTGACCGAGTGCCAGGAAAAAACCTTGATGAAGCTGGTAGTCGACGCCGACACCGACAAAGTATTGGGCTGCCACATGGTCGGCCCGGACGCGGGCGAGATCGTCCAGGGCCTGGCGATTGCGCTCAAGGCCGGCGCGACCAAGCAGCACTTCGATGAAACCATCGGCGTACACCCCACGGCGGCGGAAGAGTTCGTCACCATGCGCACGCCTGTGGCGGGCTGATCAGGCTGGTGGCATTGCCTCTGGCGCCGTTGCAACGGCGGCGGCCAGGCGCAATGCTTCGACAGTGGCATGGGCCTTCATAAGGTCCAGTTCCAGGCACTTGTTGGTGTGCGCGTGTTCTGTCAACGCTTGTTGGCGTGACTCGTTTTCAAGCAAGGCAACCCGCAGACGCTCCTGAAGCAGAGTGCGCTCGCTGTCGATCTGGCTCGCGTGTTCGCTCAGCTTCAGTTGCTGCGCCTGGCCTTTGCGGGTTTCTTCCTGCAGCGCAGCCAATTCCCTGGTCGTCACTCGCTGTTCGATCAGTAGTCGCTCATTGTCGCGATGCAGCTGGGTGATCTCATCCTGGCGAACCATTGCACTTTGCTGGGCCTGGCGCAGTTCTGCCTGTACCTGCTGCAACTGGCCTTCGTGGCGCTGCTGTTCCTGCTCGCGTTGCTCCTTGATCGCATTTCGGTAGTGCTCCAGCGCCTCGCGGGCGTGCAGGTGCTTTTCTTCCAGCGAGCGAATCTGTTCATCCTTGTCATTGATCCGCAGTTCGTAATCACTGCAGGCCTGGCTGAGCCCGGCGTTGCGCGTTTGCTCGGTTTGCAGGCTGGTGCTGGTGGTGTGCAGGGCAGCGCTTTCTTCTGCCAGTGCGGCCGCCTGAATATCGAATTGTTGCTTGAGTTCGCGGTGAGCGTCCTCAAGCGTCTCGATCTGCGCGAGCAGGGCGGTTTTTTGCTGTTCGAACTGCGCCAGGGCCAGGTCGATTGGCTCTTGAGCCTTCTCCTTCAAGCGCTGCGCCAAGCGTGCAACCAGTTCGCCAAGCTCGTCGTCAATCGGGGCTTCGGTAATGGTCAGGCGGGCCTCGCTGTCGTCCAGCTCCTTCAAATAGCGGTGGATCGTGGTTTTCGAGCCGGTATTGCCCATCTCGATGCGTACCGCGTCGATGCTGGGGTTCTCGCCACGGGCTAGGATCGCCAGGCGTGCCGTTTGAACTACTGCTTTATTAATGCCGCCGCGAGCCATGGGGTCTCCGTCGATTTAGTACTGTGGTATGTATTATGTATATACATACTATATCACGAATAAAAACCCGTTGAAATTCATGATTCAACAGATGGGATATTGGCGTATTATCCCGTGTCAGTAGTGTTTGGAACGCTTTTACCTCTGCCAGTAGTACGAATAGGCCTCCCATGAGCGATCTGGATCGTTACCTCAGCGCCGCCACCCGCGATAACACGCGCCGCAGCTATCGTGCGGCCATCGAACACTTCGAGGTCAGTTGGGGCGGGTTTCTGCCGGCCACCAGCGACAGCGTGGCGCGTTATCTGGTGGCGCATGCAGGCGTGCTGGCGGTCAACACCCTGAAGCTGCGGCTCTCGGCATTAGCGCAATGGCATACCAGCCAGGGCTTTCCCGACCCGACGAAAGCGCCGGTGGTACGCAAGGTGCTCAAGGGGATTCGCGCCGTGCACCCGGTGCAGGAGAAGCAGGCCGAGCCGTTGCAGCTCAGGCATCTGGAGCAGGTCGTGGCCTGCCTTGAGGCTGAGGCGCGAGAGGCCAGTGAGGCGCATGACCCACCGCGATTGCTGCGCGCCAAGCGCGACACTGCGCTTATCCTGCTGGGCTTCTGGCGCGGTTTTCGTAGCGATGAGTTGTGCCGGTTAAGTATCGAACACGTGCAGGCCACACCCAGTGTCGGCATCAGCCTGTATCTGCCGCGCAGCAAAAGTGACCGCGACAACCTCGGCAAGACCTATCACACCCCGGCGCTGCTGCGCCTGTGTCCGGTGCAGGCCTACAGTGAATGGCTCAGCGCCTCGGCGCTGGTGCGTGGTCCGGTATTCCGGGGTATCGACCGCTGGGGAAACCTGGGCGAGGAGGGCTTGCACCCCAACAGCGTGATCCCGCTGCTGCGCCAGGCGCTTGAGCGTGCGGGCATCGCCGCCGAGCACTACACCAGTCACTCCCTGCGCCGCGGGTTTGCCACCTGGGCCCATCGCAGCGGCTGGGACTTGAAGTCGTTGATGAGTTACGTCGGCTGGAGCGACATGAAATCCGCCATGCGCTATGTTGAAGCGACGCCCTTTCTCGGCATGACATTGGCCACCCAAGCGCTGCTTTGAGATTTCTTCTATTAATACCGTCACCTGATAGAGAAAACCAATCATCAGCATCAGGTTTGCCAATGAGCCATCCACCGAGAGAGTGGGTAGGATTCACCTCATCAACTTCTTAACCCCTGACGGAGAGTCAACGATGCCTATCATCAACAGCCAAGTAAAACCGTTCAAAGCTACCGCATACAAAAACGGCAACTTCGTAGATGTGACCGACGCTGACCTGAAAGGCAAATGGTCGGTAGTGTTCTTCTACCCAGCCGACTTCACCTTCGTTTGCCCAACCGAGCTGGAAGACCTGGCTGACAACTACGCCGAATTCCAGAAACTGGGCGTCGAAATCTACAGCGTTTCCACCGACACCCACTTTGCCCACGCTGCCTGGCACAACACTTCGCCAGCCATCGGCAAAATCCAGTACACCATGATCGGCGACCCAACCCTGACCATCTCCCGCAACTTCGACGTACTGATCGAAGAAGCTGGCCTGGCTGACCGCGGTACCTTCGTGATCAACCCGGAAGGTCAGATCAAGATCGTTGAACTGAACGACGGCGGTGTTGGCCGTGACGCTTCCGAGCTGCTGCGCAAGATCAAGGCCGCTCAATATGTTGCTGCCCACCCAGGCGAAGTGTGCCCAGCCAAGTGGAAAGAAGGCGAGGCTACTCTGGCTCCGTCCCTGGACCTGGTCGGCAAGATCTAAGTCTGTGAAGACGTATCAAGGGCGGAACTCCGCACTTAAGTAAGCTGCATCCGCCCTCAAAACGCCCGGGCGAGAGTCGCTCGGGCGTTTTTTTGTCTGCAATAAACCGAATTAATAGGAAATCGCCCGTATGTTGGACGCCAATCTTAAAGCTCAGTTGAAGTCATACCTGGAACGGGTCACCCAGCCGATCGAGATCGTCGCCTCCCTCGACGACGGCGCGAAATCCCAGGAAATGCTTGCCCTTCTGCAGGACGTAACCAGCCTCACCACGCTGATTACCCTGAAGACCGATGGCGATGATGCGCGCAAGCCGTCGTTCTCCATCAACCGCCCGGGTGCCGATATCAGCCTGCGTTTCGCCGGCATCCCCATGGGCCATGAATTCACTTCGTTGGTGCTGGCCCTGCTGCAAGTCGGTGGCCACCCGTCGAAGGCCAGTGTCGAAGTAATCGAACAGATCCGCGCCCTTAAAGGCGAGTTCAGTTTCGAGACTTACTTCTCGCTGTCCTGCCAGAACTGCCCTGACGTGGTCCAGGCGCTGAACCTGATGGCCGTGCTTAACCCGAACATCCGCCACGTTGCCATTGACGGCGCGCTGTTCCAGGCTGAAGTCGACGAGCGCCAGATCATGGCGGTGCCGAGCGTCTACTTGAACGGGGTGAACTTCGGCCAGGGCCGTATGGGCCTGGAAGAAATCCTCGCCAAGCTCGACACCAGCGGCATTGAAAAAGCTGCCGAGAAAATCAGCGCCAAAGATGCCTTTGATGTGCTGGTTGTCGGCGGTGGCCCAGCCGGTTCCGCAGCCGCCATCTACGCAGCACGTAAAGGCATTCGCACCGGTGTGGCCGCCGAACGCTTTGGCGGCCAGGTGCTGGACACCATGTCCATCGAGAACTTTATCTCGGTACAGGAAACCGAAGGGCCGAAACTGGCCAGCGCCCTTGAAGCCCACGTGCGTCAGTACGACGTGGACATCATGAACCTGCAGCGCGCCAGCAGCCTGATCCCAGCGAAAAACGCCGGTGACCTGCATGAAATTCGTTTTGAAAGCGGTGCGACCCTCAAGTCCAAGACCGTGATCCTGGCCACCGGCGCTCGCTGGCGCGAAATGGGTGTGCCGGGCGAGCAGGAATACAAGGCCAAGGGCGTGTGCTTCTGCCCGCACTGCGATGGTCCGTTGTTCAAGGGCAAGCGTGTGGCAGTGATCGGCGGCGGTAACTCTGGCGTTGAAGCGGCCATTGACCTGGCCGGTATCGTCAGCCACGTGACCTTGCTGGAGTTCGACAGCAAGTTGCGCGCCGATGCGGTCTTGCAGCGCAAGTTGTACAGCCTGCCTAACGTTGACGTGATCACCAGCGCGCTGACCAGTGAAGTCAAAGGCGATGGCCAGAAAGTCACCGGCCTGGCCTACAAGGATCGCGATACTGGCGATTTCAAGACCATCGACCTGGAAGGCATCTTTGTACAGATCGGCTTGCTGCCCAACACCGACTGGCTTAAAGGCACTGTGGAGCTGACCCCGCGTGGCGAGATCATCGTCGATGCCCGTGGCGAGACTTCACTGCCGGGTGTGTTCGCCGCCGGTGACGTGACGACCGTGCCGTACAAGCAGATCGTGATTGCAGTCGGCGAGGGCGCCAAGGCTTCCCTGAGTGCTTTCGATCACCTGATCCGTACGTCCGCTCCGGCGTAACCCCCGGCACGGAAACGAAAAACCCCATGAGTGATCATGGGGTTTTTTGTTGTGCGTTAAAAACTTACAGCGGCGCTGGCTGGATGATCTCGACCCAGTACGCATCCGGGTCCTTGATGAAGGCCAGGCTTTTCATGCGGCCATCGGTCAGGCGCTTCTGGAAATCGCAGCCCAATGCTTCGAAGCGTTCGCACGCAGCGACAATATCAGGCACCGAGATGCAGATATGGCCAAAGCCACGTGGATCGGTGTTGCCGTTGTGGTAGGCGAAGTCGGCATCGTTTTCGGTGCCGTGGTTGTGGGTCAGTTCCAGGATGCCCGGAATCGACTTCATCCATTGGGTACGCGCGGCGGCGTCGGCCGGGATCTGGGATTTGTCCACCAGGGCCAGGAAGTACAGGCTGAATTCGGCTTCCGGGAAGTCGCGCTTTTCAACCAGGGAAAACCCCAGGACGCGGGTGTAGAAATCCAGCGACTTGGTGATGTCCTTGACCCGCAGCATGGTGTGGTTGAACACGAAGTTCGAGGTGGCGGTGTCAGGTTGGGCGGTGACGCCCGGAAAGGTGTTCAGTTCGTGCAGGCTCATGGGCCCTCCAGAAAAAAATGAGGCAAACGCGGCTCCAGGTGAGAGGAGCGTTCCCTTGGCTTGCGGCTGGCGTCCGTGCAGCCAGGCCATGATACGCAAGGCCCGTCTGCTGCGCCAAATGAAAAAGCGCGCACGGGTCTTGCGACCAGCCGGTGGCGGGGCTCACACTTTGGCGCTTGAACCTTGGGTATCTTTTGCAATGATCGAATGTCGTACACCGCTGTTGAGCGCTCTGTGTTTGCTGTTGGCCAGCCCCTGGGTGTGGGCGGGCGACCCGGAAATTCATTGGCCCAGCGGCTGGCAGGTGGAGGAAGTGGTGCCCGACGCGGACGCGCCGGCAAGACCGCAGCCGGTTTCGCGGCAGCGTGCGATCAAGAACGATGAAAATGGCAACACATTGATGGTGATGGAGTTGACGGGCACGCCGATCGAGGCCGGGCATAACGTTAATCTTCAGGGCGTATTGCTGGAGATGCGCAAGTCCATCCAGAAAGATTTTGCCCAGGGTGGTTACCAAAGTGTGTGCAGCAAGATGCACTCGACAACACTGAGTCGTCTTGAGGCCGTGGAAACTACGTGTGTGATTACCGAGAATGGACGGCACGTGCTTTCACAAACATTGGTGGGGGCGGTTGATACCGATAAAGCCTATGTTTTTTCATACGCGGGTCAAGCCGAAGCTTACGAAGCCAGCAAGGATGAAGTCAGTTCGGTGCGCGACAGCCTCAAACTTTAAGTGCATTTCATCCGTCGATGTTGAGCAAGGTGAAATGTTATTTAAGTTCGGCTTCGAACCGTTGAATAAAAAAAGCCCCGCATGTGCGGGGCTCTTTGTTAGTGCGTTGTGATCAGCCGCGAAGCCAGGAATCTACAGTGGCGGCGCCATACTGTTCTTTCCAGGCTTTGAGGCCACGGTGGTTACCGCCCTTGGTTTCGATCAGCTCGCCAGTGTGCGGGTTGTGGTAAACCTTGACCACGCGCGCACGGCGCTGTTTTGGTGCGCTGGCGGCGGCAGCGCTGGTCTTGCCCGGGTTTGGATCAAGGATCAGGATGATGTCACGCAGGCCTTTACCGTAGGTTTTCATCAGTCCTTGAAGCTTTTCTTCGAATTCGATTTCTTTCTTCAGGCCGGCGTCGTTCTTCAGGGATTCCAGCTGGGCAAGCTGCTCTTGAAGGGCTTTTTCTGCTGCGCGAAATTCGGCGAGTCTGGACAAAATCTGTACTCCAATAGTGTATTTGGCTGATGTCAACTACAGACAAAGCTATAAGCCAATAGCGTTAAGGCGACTCACAGAAGAAGTCGTCCTGCGAGTTCTGCACAGGCAAGAAAAATTGTAGTAGTTAATCCACCACGAGTAAATCACGTCTTTTGCCTTATTAACACTATTTCAACCCGCTAGTGCATGGCTATTCAATGGCTGGTCAGGTTTTTAATGAATTCATCGCTGGGTAATGGCCTGCCAAACAGGTAACCCTGTAGGAAATCCACACCATGAGCGGCCAGGTATTCGCACTGCTCGGCGGTCTCTACACCTTCTGCAACGATGCCCAAGTCCAGCTTTCCGGACAATTCTATGATGCTGTCCAGAATGTGACTCGATAGTGCATCCGCACCGATCATGGCGACAAAACTCTGGTCGATCTTCAAATAGTCCACATTGAAATTGCGCAAATAACCCAGGCTGGAATGACCGGTACCAAAGTCATCGATAGCAATCATCACGCCCAGTTGATGCAAGGCATCGAACAGTCGACGGGTAATATCCGTGGGCTCGATCAGCTCGCGCTCGGTCAGCTCCAGTACCAAGGTCACCTGGCCCGGTGCGAAGGCAGCGAGAAATTCACGGCAGTCCTCCACCAGCGCAAGGTCGTGGCAATGGCGCGCGGTGATATTCACGCCGATATGGAACCCCGGGCTGAACCGCATCGCGTGGGGCGCCAATTGGGCGGCGGTCTGGCGCAGGAGAGCACGGGTCATTGGCACGATCAGGCCAGAATGTTCGGCCAGCGGGATAAACAGATCGGGCCGGACCAGGCCTTCCTTGGGGTGCTGCCAGCGCATCAGCACTTCGCAACCGGCCCATTCGCGGGTGTCGCCGCGTACCACCGGCTGGAAGTACGGGATGAACTCATTGGCCCCGAGCGCCCGCCGCAGCTCATGGGTTGGCGCCGAGGAACGCTTTTGCAGCCAGTGTGCGAGCAGGCCTGCGAGTACGCCAAAGAACACCACCAGGCTGAACAACGCGGGGTAGCGGGCCTGCATATAACGCCACACCTCACCGGCCGGCATGCCGGCATCCACGCTGTAGTGATAGCGCTCGGACGCCAGATGATGATGGGCCACGGCAAATACCGGGACCGCAGTCTCATGCACGTTGCCATCGGCGCCGAGCCAGTGAGGCCCCACTTGCAGTACAAGCTGCGCATAGCGGCTGATCAGACGCAGGGCGTTGGTCAGGTGATAGCCGTCAATCGAGGCAAACGCCGCTTTGTCCCCGTCGACCAATCGGTAGACCAGCAGCGCGGTGTCCGGCGTAACCGGGTTGCCGTTCATCAACCACAGGCGCCCATCGACGTAGTCATCCGGATTCACCGGCGACTCGTAGTTGCTGCCGAACAGCGAGGTGCAATAGATGTTTTTCTGCCAGGACAAGGTTGTCGCCCGCACAAACGGGCGGCGCGTGACTTGTTCACGCAGCGCCAGTTGCGCGCCACTGTCACACGGTTGTCCGGCCAGTGGCAGCAAGGCCTGGGCGGCGAGGGCGGTATTGTCGAGCATCAGGTCGAATTGGCGTACGGCTTCCTGGGCGGTTTGCGCCGTGCTTTGTTCAAGGGTGCGTTCGGCTTGCCAATACAGGATGGCCACACCCAGCAGGATCGGCAGCAGACCCGACAGCACGCTGATCGAATAGCGGGTGAGGAGCTTTCGCGGGCCTTTGACGGTGAGAGGCATGGGTTCAGGCCTGTTGCTCAGGGGGCTTTACCGGCAGGCCGGTGAGGAATGTATCGATGATAGATGGCCCGCCTGGAATTTGCTCGACCTACCCAGGCTTTGCGCAATCTCGATAAAGGCCAGGGTGGCCGGCGACGACTGCCGCCGATCAAGCACCGCCAGGCCAATCTGGCGCGGCACTCTGGGCGAAAGCGGTCGCCTCACATAGCGCGGATCATGTGCCTGGGGCAGCGAGGCTTCGGCGACGAGGCTCAGCCCGTCCCCGCGGCTGACCGCTTCGAGGGTGCTCAGCAGTTGCGCGCAGCGGTAACGGACCTTTGGCCGCAGTTGGCCGGCGTCGAACAGACGGGTGACCAATTCCGAGGAACCGGCTTCGGTCAGGATAAAGGCATCGTCACACAGGTCCTGCAGGGCCAGTGTGTCTCGCGCAGCCAAGGGATGACCCGCCGGCAGCAGCGCCACCATCTGGTCCTCGAACAAGGCGAAGGTGTCGAAGCGCTCCTGTTCCAGCACCACAAAACCCACGTCGATCCGACGCTCATCAAGCCACTGCAGCACCTGGCGGTCGGGCCCTTCGTCCACATGCACCTCAATCCCCGGATGGGCAGCGCGAAACTCGCTGAGGATGGCCGGCAGCAGGCGAATCGACGCGGTCGGCCCGAACGAGCCGATGCGCAAGGTGCCGCACCGCATGCCACGGGCATCGGCCGCCTCTTGTTGCAGGGTGTTGGCCAGGCCGAGCATGGCACGGGCGCGTCCGAGCAGTTGCTGGCCGATGTCGCTCGGCTCTACCAGCGACTGGTGGCGCCGAAACAGCTCCACACCCAGCTCCTGCTCCAAAGCCTTGATGGCATGGGACACCGCCGATTGGCTGATGCCCAAGCGGTGGGCGGCACTGGTGAAGCCTTGCAGCTCGGCAACCAGTGAGAAGATTTCCAGTTGGGTCAGGGTCATGAGTAAACGCTCATTTTACGATGATCAGGTATTAGCCAAAGAATACGCGAATTCTTCCGTCCCTTGAGTCATCCTCATGCGCCCCACCTCCGATCGCCTGACTTATTGCAAACTCGCCACCGTCACCATGATCTGGGGCGGAACCTTCGTCGCCGGTCGCTTCCTGGCCGACCAGCTCAATCCGCTGCTGGCCGCCAGCCTGCGTTTTATCCTCGCCAGCCTGGCGTTGTTGCTGTTCATGGTCTGCGCGCGTATCCGCCTGACACGCCCGAACCTCCGGCAACTTGCGCAACTGGCGTTATTGGGTTTCTTCGGGATTTTTTTCTACAACCTGTGCTTCTTCTACGGGTTGCAGTACATCAATGCGTCGCGGGCCTCGTTGATCGTGGCGTTGAACCCGGCGGTAATCGGCCTGGCGAGCTGGCTGTTATTCAAGGAGCGGCTCAGCCGGATCAAGCTGTTGGGTATCCTGCTGTGCCTGGTCGGTGCCGGGACGGTCATTGTCAGTCGCAACCCGCAGGTATTGCAGGCCACCGCCGATGCGTGGATCGGCGACCTGCTGATCCTTGGCTGTGTGGCAGGGTGGGGCGTTTATTCGCTGTGTGCCCGTGGGCTCAACCAAAGCCTGGGGCCGTTGCAGACGGTGACCTGGTCGGTGCTGCTGGGTACGTTGATGTTGACCATGACCGCAGTGGCCACGGCAAGCGTCAGCCTGGAAGCGCTTGTTCACTTAGCGATGACCCAGTGGTTGAGCCTGGCCTACCTGGGCGTTTTGGGCTCGGCGCTGGCGTACATCGGTTACTACGATGGCATCCGGCGCATCGGCGCGACGCGCGCCGGCGTGTTTATCGCTCTCAACCCGCTGACGGCAGTGATCTGCGGTGCGCTGCTGCTGGGTGAACAGCTGACCGCGCCGATGCTGGCGGGCGCAAGCGTCATCCTGCTGGGCATTTACCTGTGCAACAAACCCCTTGCACAGGCCAGGGCAATGGGGATTTGATAAGAGTTCGGACAAATACGATTACGCTGTGTAGAATCAATTTACGCATACAAGAATATGAACTTGCGCTCACGCAAGCCTCGGCCGTCAGAGACTGATGTAACCATGAAGCTACTCGGCTCCCCTCTCATCTTTGGTGACTTCCTCGCCCGCAGCGTGCGAGGCCTTTCGTGTGCGCCTCCCTCTGACCTCATCCTTGCTCGCAAATAATCAATTGCTACCCACAAGAATGATGAGGCACCGGCCATGACCGACCAATACGAAAACCCAATGGGCCTGATGGGCTTTGAATTTATCGAATTTGCATCGCCGACCCCAGGCACCCTGGAGCCGATCTTCGAGATCATGGGCTTCACCAAAGTCGCGACCCACCGCTCCAAGAACGTGCAGCTGTTCCGCCAGGGCGAGATCAACCTGATCCTTAATAACGAGCCCAACAGCATCGCCTCCTATTTCGCGGCCGAGCACGGCCCGTCGGTGTGCGGCATGGCGTTCCGCGTCAAGGACTCGCAAAAAGCCTACAACCGCGCGCTGGAACTGGGTGCCCAGCCCATCCATATCGAAACCGGCCCGATGGAACTGAACCTGCCGGCCATCAAGGGCATCGGCGGCGCGCCGCTGTACCTGATCGACCGTTTTGGTGAGGGCAGCTCGATCTATGACATCGACTTCGTCTACCTCGACGGCGTCGAGCGCAACCCGCAGGGCGCCGGCCTCAAGGTCATCGACCACCTGACCCACAACGTCTACCGCGGGCGCATGGCCTACTGGGCCGGCTTCTACGAAAAATTGTTCAACTTCCGTGAAGCGCGTTACTTCGATATCAAGGGCGAATACACCGGCCTGACCTCCAAGGCCATGAGCGCCCCGGACGGCATGATCCGCATCCCGCTGAACGAAGAGTCGTCCAAGGGCGCCGGGCAGATCGAAGAGTTCCTGATGCAGTTCAATGGCGAAGGCATCCAGCACGTGGCGTTCCTTACCGACGACCTGGTCAAGACCTGGGACGCGCTGAAGAAGATCGGCATGCGTTTCATGACTGCGCCGCCGGATACCTACTACGAAATGCTCGAAGGTCGCCTGCCGAACCACGGCGAACCGGTGGATCAGTTGCAGGCGCGTGGCATCCTGCTGGACGGTTCGTCCATTGAGGGCGACAAGCGCCTATTGCTGCAGATTTTCTCGGAAACCCTGATGGGCCCGGTGTTCTTCGAGTTCATCCAGCGCAAGGGCGATGATGGGTTTGGCGAGGGCAACTTCAAGGCGTTGTTCGAGTCGATCGAGCGCGATCAAGTCCGCCGTGGCGTCTTGACCACCGACTGATCCATGTAAGGCCGGGCAGGCTGTCCGGGCGCTTCAGGAGCATGCTCCGTATCGAAAGGTACGGAGCATTTTTTTTGTCTGTCAAACAGCTCCGAAAAGTCTTGTAACGGACATTTCCTCGGGTCTGTGGAACAAAGTTTGACGAGACTCCCACCCATGGATGACGCAAGAGCTGATCTTCTCCTGTGTCGAAATTATGCGTTTCGCGACCCCAAATTTTAAGGAAAGGCAGATTATGAAAAAACAGACTCTGGCGGCTGCAGTACTGGCTTTATGCGGCTTCGCTGCCAGCTCCGCTTATGCGGCAGACGGCACCATCACGATCACTGGCTCGGTCAGTGGCAGCACCTGCACCATCAGCGGCGGTACCGGAGCCTCGCCAGGTTCAGGTGCCAACTTTCCGGTAGTGCTTGATCGCGTGCAAACCTCGTCCCTCAGGGCAGCAGGCGATACGGCCGGCAGCAAGCGCTACTTTGTCTATGTGGGCGGCTCGGGCGGGTGCCCGAACGGGACCAAGGTCGCCGTACGTTATGAGCCGACCAGCCCTGGCATCAACCCGGCAACCGGCAACCTGCGTAATACCGCCACGGCAACACCCGCCTCGCGGGTAGAGGTACAAATTCTCGATGGCGCTTCCAACACGCCAATGGACTTGCGCACAGGTAATAACTCGACCGTTGCCACCGTGACCAATGGTCTGGCGACCTTGCCGTTTTACGCACGCTACATCGCCAACGGCGGAGCGGCAGGCGCGGGTAATGTCACCAGCAGCGTGCAGTACTCGGTCACCTTTCCTTGATGCAGCCTCGCTGATGACCATTGCGTTTGTTGCCTGAGATCCTCGCTCGACCCAGCGGTCGGGCGCAGGACAACTGTTTTCAAGGATTACCCGATGCAGGATTTACTGATGTTCTTAAGTCATCGCGTGGTGTCGGTCGCGTTGAGCCTGGCCTTGGGGATAGCCTCGCATGGGGCGCAGGCGGGGGTAGTTATCGACGGTACGCGACAGATTTACCCCGAGCAGCGACGCGAGGTCACCATTCGAGTGACCAATGATGACAAACACGCACCCCGCCTGGTCCAGGCCTGGCTGGACGCAGGTGACCCCGAGGCCGCGCCGACACTGAGCGATGTGCCTTTCGTGATGTCTCCCCCGGTATTTCGCCTGGACGCCGGCAAAAGCCAGTCCATGCGCTTGTCCTACACCAAGGCACCGTTGCCTGCGGATAGAGAATCGCTGTTCTGGTTGAACGTCCTTGAAGTACCTGGCGCTACCAGTGAGTTTGATCCCACGCTTGAAGACAGCCAGCGGAATCACTTCAAGTTCGCGTTCCGTATCCGCACCAAAGTGTTTTTTCGCCCGGCGCAGTTATCTGGAACACCCGAGGAGGCGCCAGGGCTGCTGCGCTGGTCCCTGGAGCAGGTCGGCCAGGACAACGTGATACAGGTGCACAACCCATCGGCGTATCACGTCACCTTCAACGACATTGCCCTGCTTATGGGCTCCCATCCCGGCGCGGAAAAATTATCCCTGCCGGAAGGAATGGTGGCGCCGGGAGGCACGTTGAAGGTGCCGGTACCGAACGCCGCGCAGGTAATACCCGCCGATGCACGGGTGAATTTCACCTATATCAACGATTTCGGCGGCTTTTCATCGGCGCAGCCTGCTGTCTTGCATCGCTGAACGCGCCCCCGGAACGTTGCTGATGGCAAGCAAACGTAAATTTCCCAGCGTCCACTGAAGTCATAACTATGCCTAGTCACATCCAAGTACGGGTGCATCGTTGCGCCCCGATTTTGCCATTCCAGCATCGCAAGATGATGTTGGGCGGTTTGATGAGTGCGGCCGTAATCGCAAGCGATACCGCGCTTGCGTCTGAGTTGAGCTTTGATCTGAATGCATTCTCCAGTGGCCTGGCGTCGTCGGTTGACATGTCACGGTTCAATACCGGCAACCAGATGAGTCCTGGCATATATCGTATAGATATCGTGGTCAACGGCCAGGCGTTGGGGCGCAGGGAGGTGGAGTTCGTCGCAGCCCATGCAAAGGCCGGCGCGCAGCCGTGCTTGAGCCGCGAAGTATTGGAAAAAATCGGTATCGCGATGGATAAGGTCGATACCGATGCCCGTACGCGTGAACTCGCGAACCCTGCCGCAGCCGGCCAGTATTGCGGCGACCTGGGGCAGTGGATTCCGATGGCGTCCAGCACGTTCGATCCAGGTGCACTCGAGTTGGCCGCCAGCGTGCCGCAGGCCTATATGAAGCGTTCCATGCGTGGCTACATTGACCCCGAGTCGTTTGATGAGGGAATTGCCGCCGGGTTGCTCAATTACAACTTCAGTACCAGTGCGGTCACTGCCGGTGAAGGTGACGGTCGCACCTACCTGGGCCTCAACGCCGGTATCAATCTGGGTGCCTGGCGCCTGCGGCACCAGGGGGCCCAGAGCTGGAACAATCGCACAGGCTTTGAGACCTATCAGAACACGGCCACCTATGTGCAACGCAGCATCATCCCCTGGCAGTCACAACTGACCCTCGGAGACACCTTCAGCAACGGACAGATTGTCGACGGGGTACGTCTGCGGGGCGTAACCCTGGCCACCGACGACCGCATGCGCCCGCAGACGCAGCAAGGCTACGCACCACAGGTACGCGGTGTCGCCGACAGTAATGCAACGGTCACGATCAGTCAGAACGGCTACACCATTTATGAGACCACCGTGGCGCCTGGTCCCTTTGTCATCAGTGATCTGCATGCCACGGGTTATGGCGGTGATTTGATCGTCAGCGTGACGGAAGTCGACGGGCGTCGAAACACCTTCGTCGTGCCGTATTCGGTGGCCCCGGAGTTACTGCGGGCCGACACGACAAAATACAGCGCCACCTTGGGTGAGGTGCAGCAAAAGGGCATCGATGCCAAGGGCGCGAACGTCTTTCAAGGCACTCTGCAACACGGCTTGACCGATGATCTGACGGTGTATGGCGGCGGCAGTCTTTCCAAAGGCTATGAGCAGGGAAAGGTCGGTGTTGCGTTAAATACGTCCATCGGTGCCTTCTCGCTGGACGGCGCTACCTCGCATACCAAGGTAGCTGATCATGGACGCCTGTCCGGCCAAAGCCTGGGCGTGGGCTACAACAAAAGTCTGCCCACCTCGGGTACGCATTTTGCGCTGGGTGCCTACCGGTTCTCTACAGAGGGTTACCTGAACCTTCCGGATGCATTGAATGTGCGTGAAATCGCTCGCCAGTCCGGTGATGTCAACGGTTATGCCCGGCAAAAAAGCCGGCTTGACCTGACCATCAGCCAGCAGTTGGGCATCGGCACCTTGAGCCTGTACGGCAGCTCTGTCGACTATTGGGGCGGGCAGGAAGGGCGCCAGGTTTCATTCACCGCGAGCTACGGCTCGACCTGGAAAAAGCTCAACTGGAACCTCTCGGCGCAACGCTCCAGGGTCCAGGACACGCGGCAACTGACCCAAAGCGAGCTCAGTGACGATGTGTTTTTCGGGCGTATCGGCCAACCTGGGCGCATCGATAACCGCTACATGCTCACGCTGTCAATGCCGCTGGGGAGCGAGCCGAGGTCGCCGACGATGAATACTTCGTTGTCCCGGGATACCGGCGATACACGGGGCAGCCAGCAGCAGGTGGGCATCAACGGCTTCCTGGGCGAGAACGCCGAGTTCGACTACGGTGTTTCTGCCAGCCGCGCGACCAGTGAGAGCACGAGTTCCAGCCAGTTCAACACCTATGCCGGCTATCGTACCGATGCCTCCCACCTGCGCGCCGGATATGGCCAGAGCCGCGATAGCTCGCAGCTTTCGTTTGGCGCCGACGGAGGGGTGGTCGTTCACGCCGATGGTGTGGCGTTTTCGCAAAGCCTGGGTGAAGCCTCGGCGCTGGTGCATGTGCCAGGAGCAGAAGGTGCCCGGCTTGGCGGTGGCAGCGGTACACGGGTCAACGGCAAGGGATACGCCGTCGTGCCCAATCTGACGGCGTTCCAGAACAATGTGGTGGAGATCGATCCGGAAGGCATGTCGCTGGATGTGGAGCTTCAGGAATCGACTCGCAACGTCGTACCGACGTCGGGCGCGGTATCAATGGTCAAGTTTGACACGGTCAACGGCCGGGCGGTGGTGGTCAAGGGCGTCCGCGAGAATGGAAACCCGCTGCCATTTGCCGCACAGGTATTTGATGCGCAAGGGCGTGAGGTCGGCGTGGTGGGGCAGGGCAGTAAAGCCTTCGTCCGGGACATCCCTCAGGAAGGTCGCCTGACCGTCAAGTGGGGCAGCAAAATCGCCGAGCAGTGCGACATCCACTACCACATGCCGTCGACCACCACGGGCCAGCGACAGGTCACTACCGATTTCATGCAAGGGGTATGTGTGGCGAGCCAGCCTCGCCAGGTGGCGGGGCAGCCATGAGCGAGCGCCGATTCATGACTGATGCGATGCGTGACTTATCCAATCTCACAGAGGTGTTGTTTTCATGACTAGGTTTTCACTTGTCAGCATGGTGCTGGGAGGATGGATGGTGGCGCTGGAAGCTCAAGCGATCGTCTGCGCCCCAGGCTCGTCGGTGAATATTTCCGTTCCCCCGATCACCGTTGCGGCGGGGCAACAGATCGGGCAAGTGATTGGAGCCGCCAGCGGCTATCGCTTTGACAGCCTTCCAGGATCCGCGCTTCGGTGTACCGAACGCATTGCTATCGGGGCACAGGCCAGGCTGGCTCTGGTCAATAGCACGCCGACGGGCCGAACATTTTCAGCTAACGGGCTTTCAATGCCGGTGTACGCCACCAATGTACCTGGGGTCGGGTTTGCCTTGATGGCAAGGGACCCGAACCGACCGTTTGCAGCCATCAACACCGCAGGTGTCACACTGATTGTTGGAGATGCCAGAGCAAGGCCCATTATCCTTGGGCTTGATACCCGAATTTATTTTGTAGCCACAGGCGCCATAACGGGTGGCACGATCACCGCCAGAAACCTTGCAAGGTATACCGTCACCGGCACGCCCATCAGCGGCGCTGGTTATTACGCAGTGAACTTCTCCAACGTCACTATCAATGCGCCCCGCAAACCCACCTGCAGCGTCACGACGCCTTCGGTTGCGATGCCTATGCCGGCCGTGGCTGCGCGTGATTTTCGCGGTGTGGGCAGCTTCGCCGGCAGCGTGACCCGCAACATCACACTGTCATGCACGGGCGGTACCGCCGGTGCGACGCGTGACGTATTTATAACGGTGACAGACCAGACCACGCCGGCCAATCGCAGCGATGTGTTGTCCCTGACCCGTACCTCTGTGGCCAGCGGCGTTGCTCTGCAATTGCTACGTGGGAACACGCTGGTGCGCTACGGCGCTGACTCCACGACCATTGGGAACCCGAACCAGTGGCTGGTCGGCACAACCGGCAATGCGACCGTGCAGATCCCTTTGACCGCACGTTATATCCAAACGGGGTCATCGATTCGTCCCGGCAGCGCAAACGGGCTGGCGTCATTCACAATGAGCTACCGATGAGCATCGCGCTGTGGGGTAGGGGCCTGGGCGTGCTGATGAGTTTGCAGGCGATCGCCGTGCAGGCCGAAATCGTGATTGACCGTACACGTGTCATCTACCCGGTCGCCGCGCGCGCGGTGGTGGTCAATCTGCACAATGAGGCTGACAGTCCGCGCCTGGTGCAAGCGTGGATCGATCTCGGCGACGCCGCGGCGGCGCCCGAGGACAGTGATGTGCCGTTCACGATTACGCCACCCATCGCGCGTATGAATGCGAGCACCGGGCGCGCCTTGCGGATCATGCATTATCAAACGCCGAAGCCGGTGGCTGACCGGGAGTCCGTGTACTGGCTGAACGTGCTGGCAATCAGGCCGAGCGTTGAAGCACCCGATGAAACCAACGCCCTGCAATTTGCCTTTCGTACGCGGATCAAGCTTTTCCTCAGGCCTGCCGAACTGCCAGCACAGGTGCAGGACGCGGCTCATGCGCTTCAATGGTCCTTAAGCTGCGGGGGCGACACGGGGTTGGAGGTGCTTAACCCCACGCCGTATCACGTGACCTTGTCCGGTGTGGTACTGACACTCAGCGCAGTGGAGCATCGCAGCGAAGAACCGCCGATGGTTGCGCCCTATGCGACTGCCCGGGTTGCGATGCCCGGGTTGCCTCGCGAGGGCCTGTCCGGCGCGCAATTGCAGTTCACCACCTTGGACGATGATGGGGCCACTCAACACCATCAGGTACTGTTGCAGTTTGTCGATTGTTCATCGGTCAAGCCCGGCGCTGTCGCACCAAATGCTTGAACCCTTCGAACACCAGCACCATGACCGCGATCCAGATCGGGATGTAGGTCAACCATTCGCCCGCCTTGATGCCTTCACCCAGCAGCAGCGCCACCACCAGCAACAGCGCCGGCTCGACATAACTGAGCAGCCCGAACAGGCTGAACGCCAGCAGGCGGCTGGCGATGATATAGCTGACCAGCGCCGAGGCGCTGATCAGGCCCAGCATCGGGATCAACCCATACAGCTTGGGGTGGGCATCCATTACCGCGAAGCCCTGTTCGCCGCTTTGCACAAACCACCAGGCCACCGGCAGCATCAGCGCCATGTCCAGCCACAGCCCGCCCAGATGGTCGGTCTTGAGGTATTTGCGCACGATGAAGTACAACGGGTAACCGATGATGACCACCAGCGTCGCCCAGGAGAACCCACCGGCCTGGAACAACTCGTTGAGTACCCCAAGGCCCGCAAAAAACACCGCGATCTTTTGCAGGTAGGAAAGCTGTTCGCCCCACACCAGGCGCCCGGTGAGCACCATGGTCAGCGGCAGCAGGAAGTAACCCACCGACACATCCAGGCTGCGCCCGTTCAGCGGCGCCCACATGAACAACCACAACTGCACGCCCAGCAAGGCCGACGACAGCACCACGCCGCCGATCAGCCGAGGCTTGGCTGCCAGCACTTGCAGCAATTCCCACACCCGGCGCCACTCGCCGCTGACGATCATGAACACCGTCATGCACGGCATAGTCAGCAGCATGCGCCAGCCGAAAATTTCCAGGCCGCTCAATGGCGTCAGCAATGACGTGAAGTAATACATCACGGCAAACAACACCGAGGCCGACACCGATAACACAACACCTTTAGACACGCTGCCCTCGCGAAAACCGATTTCAAAACAGTAGGGGGAATTTCAAGAGCGGATTATGGTGCTTTTGACGCGAGAGGGTTGCGCTGTTTTGGGGCGTTTTTCAGGAAAATTTCTCGCTGCCGCGGTCTGGGTTTGCTTGGTAGCGGCAGTCGGCTTGTTGTTGTGGCGAGCGGGCTTGCCACCAGTAAGCCCGCTCCGCAACCATCGCTTGGTCAATCCGCCTAAACGCGCGTCACCCGGCCCGAGACAAAATGGCCCACATCATTGAACCCCGGCGTGGACGAATGCCCCGGTGTCACCAGCGAATCGATAAACGCCTCATCCTCAGGCGTGATCTTCACGTCCAGCGCCCCGGTATAGGCATCCCACTGCGCTTCGGTGCGCGGCCCGACAATCGCCGAACTCACCGCCGAGTTGTTCAGCACCCAGGCGATGGCAAATTCGACGATTCCCACGCCACGCCCTTGGGTGTACTGCTGAATCTGCTGGGCAATGCGCAGCGACTCCATGCGCCATTCGGTTTCCAGGATGCGCTTGTCCTGGCGGGCTGCACGGCTGCCGGCTTCGGGCGTGGCATCCGGCGCGTATTTACCGCTGAGTACGCCACGGGCGAGTGGGCTGTAGGGCACCACGCCCAGGCCGTACGCGGCAGCAGCGGTGATCTGTTCCACCTCGGCCTGGCGATTGACGATGTTGTACAGCGGTTGGCTGATCACCGGTTTGTCCACGCCCAGGCGTTCGGCGATGCGGATCACCTCGGCAATCCGCCAGCCGCGATAGTTGGACAGGCCCCAGTAACGGATCTTGCCCTGGCGGATCAGGTCGCCGATGGCCGATACCGTCACCTCCAGTGGGGTGTTGTGATCTTCGCGGTGCAGGTAGTAGATGTCGAGGTAGTCGGTATCGAGGCGGGTGAGGCTGGCTTCCAGCGCGTTGAAGATGCGCTTGCGGCTCAGGCCACTGCGGTTGGGCAGGCCCTCCGTGGGGCCAATGGCAACTTTCGACGCCACCACCCAATCCTGACGATGGCGAGCGATGGCTTCGCCGACGATCTCCTCGGAGCGCCCGCCGGTGTAGACGTCCGCCGTGTCGATAAAGTTGATGCCCTGGTCCCAGGCCTTGTCGATGATGCGCAGCGAGTCCTCGGTGTTGGTCTGCTCGCCAAACATCATGGTGCCCAGGGTCAAGGCGCTGACCTTCAAACCGGACTGGCCCAATGTGCGGTAAATCATGCAAAGCTCCTTGCGGCTGTGAGACGTGCCCTATGCAATACCAGACTCGCAGGCTCTGGAACAAGCCCTGCGCGCGTTTCTTCATGTACTCAGCAAGGCCTGGCAGCGCACTTGTAGAAACCGGTGCAGCACTTTCACCCGTTCCGACACTTGCAGGCGATGCGGGCACATCAGGTTGAACGGCGTGGGTTCTCCCTGCCAGTCCGGCAACAGTTGCACCAGCCGTCCGGCCTTGAGGTCCCGGGCGATGTCGAGGTTGGCTTTGTAGGCAATACCGTGGCCGGCCAGTGCCCAGCGCCGCACAATTTCTCCGTCATCGCTCAGGTAGTCGCCCGTCACCTCGACTTCCTGCAACGTGGTGCCTTGGCGAAAGTACCAAGTGCTGTTGGCCCGGCCCTGGCGCATGTACCGCAGCGTGTTGTGCTGCGCCAAGTCCGCCGGCGTGCGTGGCGTGCCGTGGCGCGCCAGGTAGTCGGGGCTGGCGCAGGGAATGCGTTGGTGGTCGGGCACCACCGGCAGCGCCACCAGGCTGGAGTCCCGGGGGACGCCGAAACGCAGGGCGATGTCGACGGTGTCGCGGAACAGGTCGGCATTGCTGTCGTTGAGCAGCAATTGCAGACGGATATTCGGGTGTTCCTGCTTGAACTCATCCAGCCAGCCCAGGACCACATTGCGCCCGAAGTCCGAGGGCGCGGCCAATTGCAACAGGCCGGTCAAGCCCTGGCTCTGCTGCTTGAGCGCTTGCTCGCCGTCGGCCAATGCGGCAAGGGCCTCGCGCACACTGTCGAGGTAACGCCGACCTTCTTCGGTCAGGCGCATGCTACGCGTGGAACGTGCCAGCAGGCGAATACCCAGGCGGGTTTCCAGGCGCTTGAGGGCGATGCTGGCGGCGGCTGGCGTCAAGCCCAGGCCACGTGCAGCGGCAGACAGGCTGCCGGTGTCGGCGGTGCGCGCAAAGACTTCAAGGTCGAGGATTGAGCTCATTTGTAAAAATCCTTTAAAGATCTTGTCGTTTTACCGGGATTTTTCGCCGATTGCCAAGCTGGGAAGATGAACGCTCACTTTCTCACCCAGGACACTTCTCCATGACTTCTCCCCTCAACGGTAAAACGGTCATCGTGATCGGCGGCAGCAGCGGGATCGGCGCAGCCGTGGCCAGGGCCGCTGCTGCACGCGGTGCTCAGGTGGTGTTGGCGGGGCGGCGCCTATCGTCGGGCCGCGACAACGGGCTGCGCAGCGAGCCAGTGGACGTCACCGACCCCGCCTCCCTGCAACGCTTGTTCGAAACCGTCGGGCGATTTGACCATCTGGTGTACACCTCCGGCCCCTCGGTGCGCGCCAAGACCTTGATCGAAACCGATCTGGACGAGGCCCAGGACAACTTCAACGTAAAACTTTGGGGCGCGTTGCGGGCGATCCAGCAGGCGCTGCCTTTCCTTGACGAGCGCGGCAGCATCAGCCTGACCTCCGGGCAACTGGGGCGCAAATTGGTGCCGGGCCAGTTCATCAAAGTCGGTATCAACGCGGCCACTGAAGCCCTGGGCAAGCAGTTGGCCAAGGAGCTGGCTCCGCGACGCGTCAACGTGGTGAGCCCCGGTGTGATTGATACCCCGGCGTATGCGGGGTTGGCCGAGGACCAGCGCCTGGCGATGTTTGCCAAGGCGGGTGGCGCGTTGCCGGTGGGGCGCGTGGGGCAGGCAGAGGAAGTGGCAGCGGGGTATGTGCTCGCCATGGAAAATGGCTACATGACCGGTGCTGTCATTGATATAGACGGCGGCGGCCTTCTGTAGACGCGGACTAAATGTGGGAGCGGCAAGCCCGCTCCCACATGCAATGCGTTATACCTTCAAGGTCCGTGTCATCCGCAACGCCAACACACTACCCGCCACAATCACCGCCGCCAGCAGGTACAGCGCCACATCCGTGGAGCCGGTGGCGTCCTTCACAAAACCGACGATATACGGGCTGAGAAAGCCGGCCATCTGGCCCATGGAGTTGATCAGCGCCAGGCCACCAGCCGCTGCGCCTGCGCTGAGCATGGCGGTCGGTACCGGCCAGAACATCGGCAGGCCGGTGAGGGCGCCCATGGTGGCGATGGTCAGACCGAGGATGGCGATGGCTGGCGTGGTGGCGAAGTTCACGGCGATCACCAGGCCGATGGCGCCCATCAACATCGGCACGACCAGATGCCAGCGACGCTCCTTGCGCAAGTCCGCCGAGCGGCCTACCAGCAACATGAAGACGGCGGCCAGCAGATATGGAATCGCACTGAGCCAACCGATCACCAGGTTATCGCTGAAGCCCAGGTTCTTGATGATCGATGGCAGCCAGAAGTTGATGGCATACACGCCGCTCTGGATGCAGAAGTAGATCAGGCCGAACGCCCAGATCGCCGGGTTCTTGAACACTTCGCCGAGTGAATCGGTGGTGGTTTTCGGCTTGTTCGCCAGGTCGGTGGCCTGGTCGGCTTCCAGCACTGCGCGCTCGTGGGGCTTGAGCCACTTGGCGTGGGCAAAGCTGTCGCTGAGCAGGAAGTAGGCGAGGGCGCCGAGGATCACGGTCGGGATGCCTTGCAGCAGGAACATCCACTGCCAGCCGGCCAAGCCGCCCTGGCCGGCGGCGAAGTGGTTGAGGATCCAGCCGGAAAACGGGCTGCCGAGCAAACCGGATACCGGGATTGCCGACATGAACAGCGCCATGATCCGCCCACGGCGGAACGTCGGGAACCACTGCGAGAGGTACAGCACCACTCCGGGGAAGAAGCCGGCTTCGGCCGCACCGGTAAACAGGCGCAAGGTGTAGAAGTGCGTCGGCGTGGTGACGAACAGCAGGCAGGTGGACAGCGTGCCCCAGACGATCATCATCAACGCAATCCAGCGCCGTGGACCGAACTTGGTCAGCGCCAGGTTGCTCGGCACGCCACACAGCACGTAGCCGATAAAGAAGATCCCGGCACCCAGGCCGTACACGGTTTCGCTGAATTTCAGCGCATCGAGCATCTGCAACTTGGCAAAGCCAACGTTGACCCGGTCGAGGTAGTTGAACAGATAGCAGATGAAAATGAAGGGGATCAAGCGCAGGGTAACGCGCTTGTAGATGGCGTTTTTATCGTCATCGGTGGCCAGTGTGACAGCGGCGCTCTGTGACATGGGAATCTCTCTTTATTATGATTTTTTGCGATGCGAGGGTAACGTTGATCGCCCAACGAGTCTCGGCCACGTGGCGGGGTGCTGTCTTTGTGCTTGCGCACAGTGATGCATACGTTGCGCTGTGCCGATGAACAACCACGCTTTTAAGGGCTTCTTTCAAGGAGACGGCCGCATGTTCGAGCTGGATCATGACCTGGCGCAGGATATTGTCGATAGGACCATGGCAATCCTGCCCTACAACGTCAATGTCATGGACAGTCAGGGCCTGATCCTCGGCAGCGGTGAGCCCGAGCGAGTCAATACCCGCCACGAAGGCGCACAATTGGTGTTGGCCAATGGTCGCGTGGTCGAAATCGACGGGCAGACCGCCAAGCACCTCAAGGGCGTACAGCCGGGCATCAACCTGCCGCTGATGCACGATCAGCGCTTGATTGGCGTGCTGGGCATCACCGGCGAGCCCGAGCTGTTGCGCACCTATGCGGAACTGGTGCGCATGACCGCCGAAATGCTCGTCAGCCACCGCCACCAGCAAGCCGAGCAGCAATGGCGACGCCAGCGCTGTGATGATCTGTTGGCGTTGCTCCTCGCCGACAGCGGCGATTCACCACGCCTGGTCGACGAAGCCCAGCAATTGGGCCTCAAGCCGCAGCTGGCACGCACGCCGTACCTGTTCGAACTGGGGCCAGGCCAATCGGCTGAGGCCTTGAACACCTGGCTGACCTCGCGCTATCCGGACAGTTGGTGCGTGAGCTCCGCGCAGTTCTCGCTGCTGTGGTGCCGACCGGCGACGCACCAGGTGGACAATCCACGGCTGCTGGAAAAGCTCCAGGGCCTGGGCTGGAATATCCTGCGGGTGGCGGTCGGCGGGCAGGCGGATGGCCTGGCCGGATTGCGCCGTTGCTATCGTCGCGTCGGTGACTTGCTGGCCTACGGTCGCGACGTGCTGCCGCAGTCGCGGCTGTTGACCCTCAACCGCTACCGCCTGCCCGTGATGCTCTGGCGTCATCGCAACGACGATGCCCTCGACGAGTTGCTCAACCCATTGCGCAAGGTGCTGGCCAAGGACGGTAACGGCCAACTCCTGGCCACGCTGCGCAGTTGGTGTGAACACGACGGGCAAAGCCAGGCCTGTGCCGACGCCCTCGGCATTCACCGCAACAGCCTGCGTTATCGTATGGAGCGCATCGCCGAACTCAGCGGCGTCGACCCGTTGACCCTGGATGGCATGCTGGCGCTGTACCTCGGCGTGCAGCTGTTGCCCCAGGCTTTGTCGGAATGAACAACAAACCTTACCCGTACTTGTGCATCGGACCGGCGTCATCGGCGGTGCCAACTGGCAGCATGGGCGTCATAAAAACCGGAGAAAGCCCATGAAAATCATCATCGCCCCTGACTCGTTCAAGGACAGCCAGAGTGCCGAGGGCGTCGCCCAGGCCATTGCCGCAGGGTTGGCGCAAGTCTGGCCGGATGCACAGGTGATCCAGTGCCCGATGGCGGACGGTGGTGAAGGCACGGTGGACGCGGTGCTCGCCGCCTGTAACGGCCAACTGCGCCGCCAGGCGGTGCGTGGGCCTCTGGGCGGTACGGTTGAAGCACGTTGGGGCTGGCTGGCCGACAGCCACACCGCGATCATCGAAATGGCCGAAGCCAGCGGATTGCAATTGGTACCGCCAGGCCAGCGCGATGCGTGCACCAGCAGCACCTACGGCACCGGCGAGCTGATTCGCGCGGCCCTGGACCTGGGTGCCCAGCGCATCATTCTGGCGATTGGCGGCAGCGCCACCAACGACGGCGGCGCGGGGGCGATGCAGGCCCTCGGCGTGCAACTGTTCGACGCCGCGGAACAGGCCTTGCCACCCGGAGGCCTGGCCTTGTCACGGCTGGCGCATATCAACCTGGAACAACTCGACCCGCGCCTGGCCCAGGTACGCTTTGAAATCGCCGCCGATGTGAACAACCCGCTGTGCGGCCCCCACGGCGCCTCGGCGATTTTCGGCCCGCAAAAAGGCGCCAACCCCGAGCAGGTGCAACAACTGGACGCTGCCCTCGGCCACTTCGCCGATCACTGCGCCAACGTCCTGCCCAAGGACGTGCGCGACGAACCCGGCAGCGGCGCCGCCGGCGGCCTGGGGTTTGCCGCCAAGGCGTTCCTCGGCGCGCAGTTCCGCGCGGGCGTGGAAGTCGTCGCCGAACTGGTGGGACTTGACGAGGCCATACGCGGTGCCGACCTGGTCATCACCGGCGAAGGCCGCTTCGACGCCCAGACCCTGCGCGGCAAAACCCCCTTCGGCGTGGCCCGAATCGCCCAGCAACACGGCGTCCCGGTGATCGTCATCGCCGGCACCCTGGGCGACGGATACGAGCAGATGTATGCCCATGGCGTGGATGCAGCGTTTGCCGTGCCGTCTGGTCCGATGAGCCTGGAACAGGCCTGCAGCGAGGCACCACGTTTGCTGCGCGAACGCGCGGCGGATATTGCGCGGGTGTGGCGCGTCGCTGCGCGGGGTTGATAGAGGCAGCCCTTGGCGTCGTGACAGATCTGTCGATAATTACTATGATCCGTGCTTACTTTGAAGACTGGCTGACCTGGCCGGGCACGTTGGAAGCCGATCATGCAGATCAAGCGTTTTACTCTCGTCAATTTTCGCGGCATCGAGCACATGGAACTCGACTTCGAGGGTAAGAAGACTGTCGCTTTGGTGGGCGTCAATGGGGTGGGCAAGTCTTCGATTCTGGATGCGTTGGCGATTACGCTTTCGAATTTGACAGCGCGGATTGTTAATCAAGCTTCGAAGTCCAGGGCCATATCAAAAGATGACATAAAAGTCGGTGCTGAATACACAAGATTGAAGGTTGTTGTCGGATTCCAAGATGAGCGTGATGTCGACTGGGCAATAGCCCTCAACCGAAAATCAGGAAAACATCCCAAGGAACGTAGTAGTGATTTGGCTTTGCTGAAAGAGACTGCGGCGTCTTTTGAGATCAGTGCCATACATTACGAACTCGTTGCTGACAAACCTATTCAACTGCCCCTTGCCGTTTATTACGACGTTCATCGGGCTGTTTTAGATGTTCCTTTACGTGTTCGTGAGCGTTTGGTGAACACAATCGATGAAGGCTATGACGACGCACTTGGTCATGGCGGGGCAGACTTCAAAAGATTTTTCATCTGGTTTCGCAATCAGGAAGATCTCGAAAATGAAATTAGTCGAGATCTGCCAGGATTTCGTGACCATGAGCTTTCAGCCGTTCGGCGAGCAATTGAAATATTCACAGGATTCAAGGACGTTCGAGTACGTCGTAAGCCAACACTTAGAATGACGATTCTCAAAGGTAACCTCGAATTCAACGTCCTGCAGCTTTCTGATGGGGAGAAATGCTTGCTGGCAATGGTTGGCGATTTGGCTCGAAGACTTACATTGTTAAATCGCGAAGTGCCTGACCCATTGGAGGGCAAAGGTGTCGTCCTTATCGACGAATTGGATCTTCACCTCCATCCGGGTTGGCAGCGTACTGTTGTGGCCAAGTTGGAACGAACATTCCCCAACTGCCAATTCATCATCACCACCCATTCACCACAAATCTTGGGTGAGCTTCCTGCTGAGGCCGTGATGCTGCTCAAGGAGGGCAAGTATCTCGGTCATCCGGAACGTTCGCTGGGCCTTCGAAGTGGTGAGGTCATAGAGGAGCTGATGGGGGAGTTGGCCCAAAACCAAAATGTCAGCCAGCAGCTCAGAACAATCTACCGTGACCTTGACGATGATGATCTTGAGTCCGCACAGGCCAATCTCACCCAATTGCGCGAAAAGGTCGGCAAAATCCCAGATGTCCTTGAAGCCCAAGCCAGTATTGACTCTCTGAGGTCGCTAGAAGAGGGCGGCGCGCGAGGTCTATCAAAAAAGGCGCCGAACCAAGGGCGCTCATTGAATGGAAAAGAGAAAACCGCAATACGCCGCACAACCTCTACTACGGCAAGGGAAGCAGCTTCCCGAGTGAGCACGTCCGTCAGGCACTCTTGAAGGAGCAGTTCCATTTGTGCGCCTACACCTTGCGACGGTTGCCCACCGCGACTGAATGTCAGGCAAAGGAGCAGGGCACACAGTTCAGTTGCCATATTGAGCACGTCCTTCCACAAACGCATCACGAGGCTGACAGCATCGCCTACGACAATTTGGTGGCGTGTTATCCATCCAGCCAAACCAAGATGGCTTGTGGTTACGGTGCTGTGGAAAAAGCCGACTACGATGTAGCCAGAAAACCCTTCGTCTCTCCGCTTTCAGCCAATGTCGAGCGTCACTTTCTATATTCCAGTGATGGCTACGTAGAAGGTCTGACGCCTGATGCTGTTGCCACCGTCGAGGTACTTAAACTCAACCACCCAACGCTGGTAAACGACAGGGCCGCCGTTATTAGAGGTCGATTGCGACCCCGTGGCACTCCGATCACTGCCGCCGCTGCCCGGCGTCTGGCGGACGAAGTTAATTCACCCGATGCCCAGCATTGCCTCCCCGAATACTGCCAGGCACTCAAACAAAAGGCTGAACGTCACGCACAGCGCCTCGAAAAGTACGCAGCCCGTGTTCGCGGCCAAGCCAGGCCCTGAGTACTACCGTATTAAACAGTGAACATGGGACAATCCGCGCCTTTTTTCGACACGGAGAGTCCCCATGCGACGCCCCATACTCTTGGCTCTGCTGCTGACCGGCACCGCCACTCCTGCCTTCGCTCAACCGCCTGCTGAAACCGTGCCGCTGTTACGGGAAATCAAGAACTGGGTCACCGGTTGCGACAACCTGCGCAATTGCCATGCCCTGAGCGCGCCCAGTGGCGTTGATGAAGAAGACTACAGCTCCCTGACCTTGCATGTCTGGCACCAGGCCGGGCCCGAAGGGTACCTGCGCCTGCGCTTCGATCATCGCGGCGAAGCGTTGGACCTGTCGACCTTGCTGTTGGACGGTCAACCGCTGGGCCTGGAGTTGACGCGGGATCTGCACGTCGAGCTGGACGATCAGGGCGGCGATCCCGAGGTGAAGTCTTACGGCGTGATCGAGGACGCAGCGGCGCGGCGCTGGTTGCAGCGTTTGCGCAATGGCCAGCGCTTGCAATTGCCGGGCGATGAGCAGGCGCACGTGTCGCTGAGCGGCCTGAGCGCTTCGCTGCTGTTGATGGATGCGGTGCAGGGGCGGGTGGATAACGTGACGGCCCTGGCACGCCCCGGAAAAGCTCCGGCCAGTGAGGTGCCGCGACGCTTGCCGACGCCAGTGTTGCGCAAGTTCCCTGCGCCGCCAACGCTGACCCCGCAAGAACAGGCGGGCCTGGTGGCCGCTGCATTGCAGGCCGTCACGCCGGAGGAGGGGGAGCCCGAGGCAAAGGTCGGGGCGCTGACGGCGCAACAGGCGATGACGGTGGTGCGTTACGATTGCGCAGCCTACAACTGTGAGTTCGACGTGGTCAGTCGCCAGCGTCAGGCGCCCTATGCCCAAACGCCGATGACACTGGAGCCCTTGCCGTTGGATGGCGCGGCGCTGCAAGGCTCGGTGGGGTATGACGAAGCCACCGGCACCCTGAGTTATTTCTACAAGCAGCGCGGGATCGGTGACTGTGGCGGCGGTGGCGTCTGGGTGTTTGACGGCAAGGCGTTCCAGCTCAGTGAGTTTCATGTGATGCCGCGCTGCACGGGCGTGGGTTATGGCGATTGGCCGTCTTTGTGGACGACCGCGCCGGCACCCTAGCCAGGGGGCGGGCATGGCCTCTACACTGGCCGGCCACTTGTTTTTCAAAGGATGAAACGCAATGCACACGCCTGAACCCCACATCGTGATCCAGCGCTTTACCGAAGCCCACCTTGAAGGTGTCGCGGCGCTCTATAACGAACCGGCTGTGTGCCGGCAGGTGCTGCAGATGCCGTTCCAGTCGATCGAGGCCTGGCGCAAACGCCTGGTGATGGACAACGAGCGGCGCCTGCAACTGGTGGCGGTGCACGGCGGTGAGGTGATCGGCCAACTGGGCCTGGAACAGTACCTGCGTGTGCGCCAGGCCCATGTCGGTTCGTTCGGCATGGGCGTGGCGACGGCCTGGCAGGGGAAGGGCGTGGGCTCGCGGCTGTTGACGGCCGCGCTGGACGTGGCCGACAACTGGATGAACCTGCACCGGGTGGAACTCACGGTGTACGCCGACAACGAAGCCGCGCACCACCTGTACCGCAAGTTCGGCTTCGAGGTTGAAGGGCGCTTGCGTGACTACGCCCTGCGCGACGGGGTGTTCGTCGACACCCTGAGCATGGCGCGTCTGCGCAAGTCGGCTTAATCCTCCAGCGCAAACGCCACCGCAGCCTGCGCATGCAGCTCGGTGGTGTCCAGCAGCGGCAGGTCGCTGTGTTCGGGTTTGACCAACAGGCTGATTTCCGTGCAACCGAGGATGACCGCCTGGGCACCCCGCGCGGCCAGGGCGTCGATGACCCGCAGGTAGACCTGGCGTGACGCCTCGCTGATCACGCCGACGCACAATTCCTCATAGATGATCCGGTGCACGGCGCGGCGCTCGTCTGCGTCCGGCACCAGCACGGTGAGACCCTGGGCGGCCAGGCGTGACGTGAGAAAATCCTGCTCCATGGTGAACGCGGTGCCGAGCAAGCCGACCGTCAGGGTGCCGGCTGCCACCGCCGCCGCAGCGGCCGCATCGGCGATATGCAGGAAGGGAATCGACACCGCCGCCTCGATACGCGGCGCCACCAAATGCATGGTGTTGGTACACAGCACCACACACTCGGCGCCGCCCGCCTGCAAACGGCGCGCAGCGTCTTCCAGGATCAGCGCGGCGTCATCCCAACGCCCGGCGTGCTGGGCCTGTTCCACCGGGCCGAAGTCCACGCTGTACATCAACACTTGTGCCGAGCGCAGGGGGCCGAGCTGGTCACGCACACGCTGGTTGATGATGCGGTAGTACTCGGCGCTGGACTCCCAGCTCATGCCGCCGATAAGGCCGATGGTGCGCATGTGATGCTCCTGACAGGGAAGGTCGCTTCACCTTACCCATCGAAAGCCGATTCGTCATACGCAGTTGCCAACCTATTCACCAGAGCAGTTCAAAAAGCGGTGATTACCAATCACTGCTTTCCTGCCGAGCTGACTCGTCTATACCTGTAAGAAATGACAGTATATTTTGAGTCAATGCACGTATCTAATCCGCATGGATGAGGGACCAATACACCTGTCCACTATGCGGGGGTTTTTCTGGGGCAAATTCCGACAATTCTCATTTCTCAGGATGTGAACTTCGAGCAAGATCGGGCCGGCTGGGAAAATGCTCCCGGTGATTTCACCGGCTACGCGGCTTGGCAATAGCCGCCAAGTATCTCTTACAGAAGAGGACACATCATGGCAGCGGAACTCCGGGAAGGTGCTCCCGGCACCCCCTACGGCGGTCATTTACCGACGACACAGCTGGTTATTCCCGAGATCCGGCTTCCTTTCGCCGGTCCGCCACCGCGTTCCGACAGTGAGCGGTTGCGCACGCATGCGCTCGCTTGGGCGCAGCGCTACGGCTTGATCGGACGCCGTGGTGCACATCGGTTGAGCACTACCGAGCTGCTCGAACTGGGCGTTGCGCTGTGCGGGAGGGCGCCCACGCCCCAAGCCGAGATTCTGGTGTGCTGGTATCTGTGGGCGCTCACTCTCGATGACCGAATCGATGATGGACCCTGGGCGGAAAACGGTGCGTTGGATCGTTTCATCATCGCAGTAGAGGCGTTGACCGAAGGCGGCGATGCTGATTCATCAGGTGAAATCAGCCGATTTGATGACCCAATGCTCGTTGTTCTGGTCGACGATCTGTGGCCTCAGACCCGGTGTTTGGGGGGCGATCATTGGCGGCATCGGCTTGTGCGACATTTGATCCAACATCTGCGTGCGCAGGCGACGCTGGTTCGCGTGCGGGAAACCGACAAGGCGCTCACATTGGCCGAGTACCTGCCGTTGCGCCGGGACGCTTTCGGCGCACTGTTCTTCTTTGATCTTATCGATGCGGCCGAAAGTCTTGACCCGTACGAGCATCCAGCGGACACCGCATGGTGGAACACGTTGCGTGAACACGGCGCCGATATCATCGCCTGGACGAACGATATCCATTCGATTGCCAAAGATGTGGTGTGTGGTGAACGCTTCAACCTGGTTTCAATCCTCGCGGATACCGCTGGCATGGACTGGCCTGCCGCGATTGAATCCGCCCATCAAATGGTGAACACGGCGGTTGCGCAGTTCACGGCGGTCGCCACCCAGCATGCAAATCACCGGCGGTGCGCCGCGACCGACCCGGACCGGCTGCGTCAGGTTGTCCGGGCTGCGGGCGACTGGCACCGGAGCGTTTCTCGCTATCACCTGCATGCCGCCGATTCCACGGCACAGGACAACCGGCAAGTGGACCTGAAACTTACTCCACCGACCCTTAAATCCCGGCAGTTCGAAATCGACCCTTACCCCTTGTATGAGCGGTTACGTACCACTTTACCGATCGTCTATGACGAGCCCACCGATGTGTGGTTGGTCAGTCGGCATGTGGATGTCAAAGCCGCATTGACCCATCCTGGGGCGAGCAACAACAACTACACCTGGCAGATTGGGCCGCTGCTGGGACACACTATTGTCACGATGGACGGGTGTGAACATGCGCAGCACCGTGCGTTGCTTAGCCCTTCGTTTCGCAGCAAGGCCCTGGCAGCGCTTGAAGTATCCATCACGTCGGTGACCGCGGACCTTCTGGCGCAGATGCACGGGCGACCCCAAGTGGACCTCATTGCCGATTTCACCGCAGCGCTGCCGGTGCGGGTGATGGCCCGTGCGCTGGGTCTTCCGGCTGAAACCCGCGAGGAGGTGGAGCAGCTGAAGCGTTGGTGTGCCATCGGCTTCGCTTACATGGGCAACTATCGACAGGATCCGGCACTGTTGACCGGTGGGTTATCCAACCGAGACAGTTTCTACGACTTCATCCAGCCGCACATCGACGCTCGCCGTGCTGAGCCCTCAGACGACCTGATCTCGCAGCTTCTGGCGGCAAGGATTGACGGTCAACCGTTGTCCGAGACGTTCGTCCGGTCCTACTGCGCGATCCTGATGACTGCGGGTAGCGAGACCAGTCACGGTGCCCTGGCGAATCTGATTGTCAACCTGTTGAGCGAGCCTGGCGTCAAAGACGCGGTGATGGCTGATCCAGACCTGATGGACAATGCGCTCGCCGAGACCCTGCGACGCAACCCTCCTTTGCAACTCGTACTTCGCGAAGCCCGTGAGTCGCTGCTGCTGCCATCGGGAACGATTCCTGCTGGCGCGACCCTGGCCTGTCTTATCGGTTCGGCCAACCGCGATCCGGACCAATTCACCGACCCGGACACCTTCAACATGTCACGCACCGAACAGGCGAGCAGTCATTTCGCCTTCGGAGCGGGGCGCCACTTCTGTCTGGGATCGATGCTGGCACGTATGGAGATCACGATCAGCGCTCGCATGCTGCTACAGACCTTTCCAAACGTGCGCTGGGCTCCTGGGTTCACCCCTGCCGAACGCGGATTCCTCAACCGCTGCCCCGATCAACTGGAGGTCGTACTGTGACCATTACTGACTTTGCCAAGGAGCCCGGCTACACCAACAGTTATCTTGCTGATCAGCACGCAGGCCAATTGGAACGGCTACGCACCCTGGAGCGTGCCTTTGACCCGTTGAGCCAAGCGGTTTTCGATCAGCTGGATCTTCCGGGCAAGCCTGCCATCCTCGATCTCGGCGCCGGTGCTGGATCGCTCGCCCGCTGGCTGAGCAAGCGCTATCCCAACGCGACCGTCACCGCCACCGACATCGACACTCGATTCCTGACCAATATTCCTCGCATTCGGGTGATGACCCATAATGCGGCGACCGATGATTTTCCTGCTGCCTCCTTTGACGTGGTGCACATCCGGGCGCTTCTGTGCCATCTCACCGAACGCGAGGACATATTGACGCGAGCCATCACCTGGGTCCGCCCGGGTGGTTGGCTGGTGATCGAAGACGTGAGTCTGCGACCGAGCTTGATTGCGGCGAACCCTGTGTTCCGAAAAGTAGCCCAGGCCGGAGTTACCCTCCTGGAGCAGTCCATCGGTTCCGATATGCTCTGGGCCGACACTCTCCCCGGCCAGTTACGTGATCGGGGACTCTCCAACGTTGGGTATTGCACCTTTGAAGGCCGAATTGGAGACAACAGCCCAGCCGATGCCTTCTGGGCTGCAACTACTGCACAGGCTGGGCCTGCTCTGCTGAAACTCAAGTTACTCACTCAAGACGACCTTGATGCCATGGCCCGTCTGCGTGACGACTCTGCGTTTACCGCCGCGGCGTTGACATTCGTGAGCGCCAGGGGACGAGTCCGTTGACTTGGGTAAACCCCGCACACTGAAAACAGTGTGCGGGGGAGGGCGCGCGTAATTGCACCGAAGGGAATACAGAATGACCAATGATGTAGTGTTAGTTGATGCCAATGATGTACAGATCGGAGTGTGTGACAAACGCATCGCACACTTGGGAGAGGGAAAGCTGCATCGCGCATTTTCAGTGCATCTGATCGACAGTGAAGGGCGTCATCTGCTTCAACGTCGTGCCGCAGGTAAAATGCTTTGGCCAGGTTTTTGGTCGAATGCGTGCTGCAGTCATCCGGCACCGGGAGAGACTATTCTGGATGCTGCGTCTCGTCGTCTGCGTGAAGAATTAGGCATCTCTGCCTCCAGCCGGTTTTTATATAGTTTTGAGTACCATGCCCACTTTGGTTCGATCGGTGCGGAACATGAGTTATGTCATGTATTGGTTGCGCAATCTGACGCTGTGGTCTGCCCGGCAACTGAAGAAGTCAGCGAGATCAAGTGGTGGACGCGAGCCGAAATATCAGCTCGACTTTCAGCGTCACAAGGGCAATTCACGCCCTGGTTTCGAATGGAGTGGCATCGTCTTTTATCGGAACACCCTTCGTTCGATACGCCGACATTGCAGATCTGCCCGGAGGAGAATACGACACCGTCAGGACACGTATAAACCTGTTACTTCTGACAGTAGACGGCAAGTAATTTGGCCTTGTTAATAGAGGCCAGGCCTGCGCCTTGAAGGCTTGGTCCCTTAACATGATGAGGATTGCCACATGCCAAATGTATACAAGATTATTAGCTTCGATGGACTGCCTGCTGCGCTGATTACCGATACCGAGAAAGAGCTCATAGTCACCGCGCCGGCGATTCCTGGGCTAGAAAAGGGACAGGAAGTGGTGTTCTTCTTTCGCACGCACCTGGGGCATGGCATTGCCGTCTACCTGAGCCTGGAAGAAGGCAGCTTGAAGCAACCCATGGAACTCGTGGTTGATAAGAGCCAACTTCCCAAGACGAAGGAATTGCACATCGACTACGGCGCCTACGTTAGCAGGCGCGCGGTTCATCGTTCAGCCGTGGCGTATTACCCCGCCCGTGAAAGCGCAGCCCAGGGCTAGCCCGTTAACTGCACCCTCCATTGCATTCACGTTGAGGCCGGGTCGCCCGGGTTGGAGTTCATCCAGCTGTAAACGACGACCCATGCCTCAGGCCGGTGTTTAGTCATACGCCGAGCGGGCGCATCTGCCATGATCGCGCTTTGCAACCTGGCTCACCCAAGGAGATCCGCAATGGACGATGTACAGCAACTGGGCGAGATGCTTCGTCATTACGCCGATAGCGAAGCGCACAAGAAGCAGCAGTTCGATGTGCAGTCGGCCCGTTGGGCGCAAAAGCTTGGCGAGTTGTTCGGGCAGATAGAGCAATGGCTGGAGCCGGTCAAGACCGTCGGCTTGCTGGAGGTGCACCGTGAAGCCTATATCGCCAGCGGGCCGAGCGTGCCGGTGGAGACGTCGACCTTCAAGACCGAAAAGCTGCTGGTGCAGATCACCGGAAAAACCGTGGAGTTCGTGCCCGAGGTCATGGGCGTGGGCGGTTCAATCTCAGTGTCGGTGATGGGCTTGACCGCTGCCCGTCACGGCAGCGTGTCGCTGGTACTGCCGGCCGACAAAAACGACTGGCTGTGGAAGAAAACCAATGGCCTCAAGGACCCGGACACCTTTGGCTTCGACGCCAACTTCCTGGCCACGCAGTTGCAGAGCCTGATTCCGCGCGAACGCGGCTGAGGGCTACCGCTTCGTACAGCGTCGATGCGGGCCGTAGGTGTGTCAAACACTGGGTGGAAATAAGTATTTTTTGCCCAGGATTGGCTATACCTACAGCTCCATGTTTCGATGATGATCGCCAAGGAGTTCAATGATGAAACTAAGGCTAATGATCAGTACGCTGTGCGTGGCTTCAATCGCAATGGCTGGCTGCGCCAGCAAGGTCACCCAACCGGACGAGTACTCAGGCTTCCTTTCCGACTACAGCCAGCTCAAGGAAGCCAAGTCGCCTTCGGGGGCCGAGGTGATGCGCTGGGTCGACCCCAAACTCGACCTGAGCCGCTACACCGCGGTGTACATCGAACCGACGCAGTTCTACCCCAAGCCCCAGGCCACCGCGAAAATCCCCGACAGCACCCTCAATGGCATCAGCACTTACTTCAACCAGGCGCTCAAGCGTGAGCTGGGCAAATCAGTGCCCCTGGCCAACGGCCCCGGCCCCGGTGTGATCGTGGTGCGTGCGGCGATCACCGCCGTCAGCAGCAAGACTGAGGGCCTCAAGCCCTATGAATTCGTGCCTGTGGCCCTGGTGGCGGCGGCGGTGAGTACCGGCACCGGCATCCGCGACCAGGAAACCACCCTCGGCACCGAGGCGCAGTTCCTCGATGGTGCCGACGGCAAGGTGCTCGCCCAAGTGGTGCGCAAGGGCACCGGCAAGCCGCTGGCCAACGACTCGCAGGTGATGAAGGCCGATGACGTGAAAGGCGTGATCGATGGCTGGGCGTCGGACTTGCATCAGTCGTATGTGAAGCTGAAAAAACACTAGGGACTAGAACGCATTCCTGGCGGGTTTGTTGTAGTAGCTGAGCAGGGCGTCATAGCGACGGGTGATGAGGTAGTAGTCATCACTCAGTTGCTGCGGCGAGGCGTGTTCCCTCCAGTCCCGATGCAGGGTACGCAACGCCTGGAGGTACGCGTCGGCTGACGAGCGGGTGGCGTACCAGAGGTGAGTGGCTTCCTCCTCCCGTTTGCTGCGCGGCATTTTAACCAGGAAGTCCTTGCTGGCATCGCTGGCCTGTTGCAGTGTCTCAGTCAAGCTGAGCAGTTGTTGGGGCGTCAGGCTGGCGTCGCGTACACCCTGGTCAATCTGGTTCATCGCCTGACGGGCCGCGATCATATGGTTGAGCAGGTGCCAATGCAGGTCCCGGCCGAAGCGCGATTCGAGTCGCGCCAGTTGTACCGGGCGCAGATGGATGTCTTCGTTTTCCAATTGGGTGCGTAACGCAGCGGACGCGCTCAGGTACTCTTCGCCCCGGTTGGCCAATTCCCCGACCATCCGCTTGTTCATGGCTTGCGCCACCCATTGACGCATGTTCGACGGCATACCTTCGGTTTGTATCGGATCAACCATGTCCGCCAGGGAGGTGAATTTATTCAGCTTGTCGGCATACACCATGGCGAGAGTGCCGAGGTGGCTTCCGGGCTGCTGACGCTCCAGTTTGAGGGTGTACAGCTGCGAACAGACCGCCGCCTGTATAATGCGCGGCTCGGGCTCGTTACGGTCGCCAAACTTATCCTGGGTGGGGGCTTCGGGCTGTGTCGAACGCATACGGTAGTACGCCAGGCGCGTATCGCGATCAATTCGGTTCACGCAATCAATGATCGGCGCCAACGCGCTGGCCATTGCGGTGGAAGGGCTGTCCCGTTGGTCCAGCCATAATTGCACACGTTGCAGCGGTTTGGTGGCCCCGGCCACACCGAGCAATCCCAGGCCCAATACCAGGCTGACGGGTAACAACCATTTCGGATTCATTGCGCGGCCTCCTGACCATACCACTGTGCCTGGGTGGCGGGCGCCTGGCAGTCGGGGGCGGAGCGAGGCATGCGGCTGCACAGGCGTTCGGTCCACTGTTGCAGGCCCTGGTTACGGGTTACGTGTTGCTGGTTGTCGAGCACCGTCAAGCCGGCGTACAGCACAATCCCACTGATGCCCAGCAGCACCATGCCCAGGGCCGTCCAGCGTGGGTGGCGGGCGGTCCAGGGGGTGTGGCTGTTCATGAAGGGCCGCTTGATCACGCCGATAACCGCCAGGGTCGCGACCAGCGCCAGGCTGGCAAACGGGCCGAACGCGTAACCCAGCGCTGCGGCAAGGACCAGCCCTGGCAGCAGGTCCCGTATCGGCAACAACGGCAGGTGAGTAGGGCTAAACCAGCGCGGCAGGCGCTCACTGAGCCGTTCATCGAGCACGCGGTACTGATGAGCCAGCGGGCGCCAGACCTGCCAAGCCAATCCGGCGCCGATCACGGCACCCAACGACCACAGCAGGCCGTAGCCCAAGGTCGGCAGCACGTTGCCGGCCAGGGGCTCGGCATTCACCAACACGCCTACCAGGCAGCTCAATACCAGCGCGACAATCCAGGGCCAGGTATCCATGGCCGTGTCCCACCCTTGCCAGAAATACACGATACCGCCGGGCATCGTTTCGGCTTCGGCCGCGTGCTCGGTGTAGATATCTGCACTGAGTGCCTGGCAGGCTTTCCAGTCATGTTCATCGAAGCGTTGGGCGAAGGCACGGCGCTGACCCAGGCTCATCGGTGCCAGTAGCAGCCGGGCAGCCCGTTGTTGCGGGCTGTTGGGCGCTTCGGCGGCCAGTGCCCGTTGGCGTGCCATGAAGACCGGGCCTTGCTGGCGATGCAATAGCCGAGCCCAATCCTCCGCCGGGCAGTCATGACCGCTGCCGCCATGCCAGTTTTGGCCGGCGCACACTGCGTCGAACACCGCGCTCGACCAGTAATGACTCTGCGCCAACAAGCGCGCCAGCCATTGGTTGAACCACTCGGCATGCGGATGATTGTTCACCCAGGGATGCTCGGAGCGCGCGGCATAGGCAGCCAGGAAGGCGGCCTCGTCCTTTTGCTCAAGCGCCTGGCGCAAGGGTTGCTGCAACGCGCTGCGGTGCTTGCGCTCGAGCTTTTCGATCAGCTCGCCGGGCAGTTCCAGGCGCTGCCAGGCCGTCAGCCAGTTGAAGGTTTCAAAGGCCCAGCGAGTTTCTTCGGGGTTCAGATGCCCTTCGATGTCGCGCAGCAACAGGTGGATTTCAAAAGGCAGCGCATTGCCATCGGCCATTGCCGCCTGATAATGGTCGGCAAGGGTGTCGCCCTGGGCTTCGATGACGACTTCGTCGACTGCCTGCAGCCGTTGGCTCCACGCCAGCGCAGCCTCATAGGCCTCGCGCAGGCGCTGGAAACCCTCGGGGTCATCATCCGGCCGGGTTTTCTTCAGCAGGGCGGCGTATTGGCGCTTGATCGTGCGGCTATCGGCATCCGGCGCCAGGCCAAGGACATTCCAGCAAGTCATGTGCAGTGCAACTCCGTAGACAATCGCGCGCACATTACCTGTTTTACCGGTTGATTAACCAGCGCCAGTAAGGGTTAGAGCCCATGGTAGGGCTGGCCCGGCCTGACCCTGCGGCGACCGGGCACGCGGTGTTACTTAAGCGGCGTCAATGGCGGCAGTTTCCACTGGCCGTTACCCACCTCAGGCTTGGGCAGGTAAATCCGCAGGATGGCGTAGAACGGACCGGGTGGAGCCGGCAGCCAGTTGCTCTGCTCGGCTTTCGGCGGTTCGTGGTGCTGCAGGGCCAGGGTCAGGCCGCCATCGGCGTCCCGCTTGAGGCCGGACAGCATGTGCGAGTTGATCACGTAACGTTTCTTGTGGTTGGGCACCAGTTGCTTGGTCTTGGCGTCGTACATGGTCAGCGACCAGAACGCATCGGCCGGTGGCAACTGGTCCTTGGCGAAATGCACGGTGTAGCTGTGGCGGGCGCCGTTGGCAGGCTTGCCCTCGCTGTCGAGGACGTAGCTCAGGTAAGCGACTTCATCGCCGGAGTTACCGAAAAGCCCCATGTCCGCACCGGCGTAGCGGTACAGGTAGTTATTGTTCAAGTGGTCGCGGCTGCCATACAAATCGCCACTGGCGACCTGGTGCGTGTCGACCTTGTCCTTTTTGAATGCGGCAAACTCGGCGCGCGCATCGGAGATGCCGTCTTCCAGGGCCTTGCGCTGCTCAGCGGTCAACTCCTTGACCTTGAAGGGCGCGCCTGGGGCGATACCGATCTTGGCGAAACGCGCCAGCAGGTCTTTCTCGCTGTCCTGGGGCGCGGCGAAGGCCAGCATGAAGTTCAGGTAGCGAAACAGCTGCGGGCCTTCGGTCATGGTCGCCATGGGCTTGGGCCATGCGACCTTTGGCGCTTTGGCCGGCGCAGCTTGCTTCACGTAGTTGCTCAGGGACTGGACTTTGTAGCCGTTCTGGATCTGCTTGACCTTGTTCAGGTCCTTCTCGTCGAACAACTGCGTGCGGTAGAGGGCGTAGGCGATGTTGCTTTCGCTGTAGACCACGCGGTCGACGTTCACCGGCTGCTGACCTTTCCAGTCCGGGCCGGCAATCATGTAGTGACCGCCGTTGTTGCCGGTGCTGCGGGTGCCCAGGTAGGCGATGTTCTGCGTGTAGAGGTCGATCAATTGCACCGAGTAGTAACGGTCGTCTTCGATCTTGGGCAGCGTCAGCACCAGCGGCTCGCTGCGCAGGTCCATCCAGACAAACGAGTAGGGCGTGTCCAGGTTCGGCGTCACGAACGCGGTGTCCTTGGGGGTGAGCACCTGGGCGGTATTGCCGATATGGTTGAACGGCGCCTTGAAGTTGGCGCCGCCCTTATCAACGGCCTGGGTGTAGAGCGTCTTGTACATCTCCACCACCGGGTAGCCATACAGGTAGGCTTCCTTGGCAATGGCCCGCGCTTCGCTGGGGGTAGCGGTGAAATCGGCCCAGGCGCCGGAACTCATGAGTATCGAGAGGCTCGCCAACAGCAGGCGCGTCGGTTTTCCAATCATGTTGTTGCGTCCTTCCAAAGTTCGTTTGACTGACGGGGAATAAAGGCGACGAGTTTCCTGTTTTATTTCCCGAACGTCACGTTAATCCCTGCGAATAACGTGAACTGCGGCCAGCCGTCGTCTTTGCACGCCACGGTCCACTGCGGCTCAAGCGAGCAGCTAAATGCAGGCGCGCCAGGCATCCAAACGAAGAAGGGCGCGAGTACGGGCGTTTCACAGGTGGGTAAAGAGGGGGGGAATAGCCGCCCGTGCTGGGCGGCGATGCGCAAAAGAGGGGTCAGGCGGCAGGCAGCATCAATTTGACTTTATCGCGCAACTGGTCGATCGAGAACGGTTTGGCAATCACCTGCATGCCGGCAGGGACGTCGATACTTTCGGCATAGCCGCTGGCAAACAGGATGGGCAGAGCCGGGCGTAGTTCACGCACGCGGGTTGCCAGTTGCTTGCCGTCCATGTCCGGCAGGCCCACGTCGGTCATCATCAGGTCGATCACCTGAGCGGAGTTTTCAACGACCGCGAGCGCCGCTTTAGCGTCGGCCGCCTCAAGCACACTGAACTCCAGCTCTTCGAGTACATCGACGATCAGCATGCGCACGATGGCGTCGTCTTCGACTACAAGGATGGTGGAGGCTGACGCGGGCATAATGGGAATTCCTGAGAAGAGGGGGGAGCAGGTAATAAAAAATTCAAAAGGACACCGCAGTAGTGAGTCTCCTTGATCAAGCCAAGTTCCCTTGGAATGCGCATTGTGCCGACACCGCACAGCATTGTCTCTTTCCAAGGTGACCATGGGTTTGTTCTGGGCTGGAAACAACGTACTACCCTCAGCCTCCTCTCGCTCGACGTGTCAATTACACGCTGAGCTGGCAGAAAAATAGCGTTCAACTGCAACTTTGGGGCAAACTCCCGGTTTTTCCGTATTTGGCCAAGGCATGCCCATGACTCCCGCGTCGTCCGTCGATGAACAGAGCTTTCGTACACTGCTGAGCCGAAACGTGGCATTGCCCCTGAGTGTGGGCGTGCTCAGCGCGGTATTTTTCGTTTGTCTGATCACCTATTTGCTGTCGGTGATCCAGTGGGTGGAGCACACCGATCGGGTCATCAACAACCTCAACGAGACGTCAAAGCTGACGGTCGACCTGGAAACCGGCATGCGCGGTTTCCTGATCACCGGTGACGAGCACTTCCTCGACCCGTACGAAGTGGCCAAGCCGCGAATCATTGCCGACTTGCGCAATTTGCAGGACCTGGTGGCGGATAACCCGCAGCAGGTGGATCGCCTCAAGCGCCTGGAAGCGTTGCAACTGGAGTGGAACAAATACGCCCAGTCGATGATTGATATGCAGCGCGAGAGTGGAGACTACCGCAGCGCGGTCAAGGCCGGCCGTGGCAAGCGCCTGACCGATGAGATCCGCAAGGAATATGAGGAAGCGGTGGCGATGGAGCAGCAGTTCCGCATCACGCGCAATCAAGAAGTGACCCGCACCACGGTCATCAGTGTCACCCTGTATCTAGCATTCGTGCTCGGGCTGAGTGGCTTCCTGGCGTACATCGGCCGCAGGAACTTACTAGCTTTATCAGACAGTTACAGCGAAAACATCGCGTCACAACAGAAGATCGCACTGCGCCTGGAACAGCAGGCCTGGCTACGCAATGGCCAGACCGAGCTGGCCGAACAGGTACTGGGGCAGCTGACCCTCAATATGCTCGGGCGCAATATCCTGCAATTTTTTGCCCAGTACATGGGCTCGGCAGTGGCGGCGCTGTATGTGCGTGAAGAGCACGGCGGTCTCAAGCGCGTCGCGACGTATGGCTTCTCCCGCGAACAGGAACAGCTCGAACAGGCGATCTACAGCGACGAAGGGATCGTCGGTCAGGCAGCCCAACTGGACCGGCTGATTCGCCTGGATGACGTGCCGGTGGACTACTTCAAGGTCAGCTCCGGCCTGGGCGAAGGCTTGACCCGTAGCGTGCTGGTGGTGCCGACCAGCGATGACGACCGTGTCAACGGTGTGATCGAGCTGGGCTTTCTGCGGCCGCTGGAAGAGCGTGACATCGAGCTGCTGGAGTTGATCGCCGGGAATATCGGCACCTCCATCGAAGCCGCGCGCTATCGCCAGCGCTTGCAGGAAGTGCTGGCCGAGACCCAGCAGCTCAACGAAGAGCTGCAAGTGCAGCAGGAAGAACTCAAGACCGCCAACGAAGAACTCGAGGAACAGTCACGCATCCTCAAGGAGTCCCAGGCCCACCTGGAAACCCAACAGGCCGAGCTGGAGCAGACCAACGAGCAACTGGCCGAACAGACCCAGACCCTGGCCGAGCAACGCGATGCCATGGACCGCAAGAACGTCGAGCTCAACCAGGCCCAGCTCGAGCTGGAAGACCGCGCGGATGAATTGCAGCGCTCCAGCAAGTACAAATCCGAATTCCTCGCCAACATGTCCCACGAACTGCGCACGCCGCTGAACAGTTCGTTGATCCTGGCCAAGTTGCTGGCGGAAAACCCCCAGGAAAACCTCAGCGCCGAACAGGTCAAGTTTGCCGAGTCGATCTATTCGGCGGGCAACGACCTGCTCAACCTGATCAACGACATCCTGGATATTTCCAAGGTAGAAGCCGGCAAGTTGGAAGTGCGCCCGGAAAACTCCAGTGTGACGCGCCTGGTGGACGGCCTGCGCGGGATGTTCGAACCGCTGGCCGCCGACCGCAAGCTGGGGTTCCAGGTGCAGGTGCAGGAAGGTGCGCCGATCATGCTGTTTACCGACCGCCAGCGCCTGGAGCAGATTCTCAAGAACCTGCTGTCCAACGCGATCAAGTTCACCGAACACGGCGAAGTCAGCCTGTCGGTATCCCGCGCGCCAGGGGAGGGCATTGCCTTTACCGTGCGCGATTCGGGCATCGGTATTGCCCCGGACCAGCAGGAAAGCATCTTCGAAGCCTTCCGCCAGGCCGATGGCACCACCAACCGCCGTTACGGCGGCACCGGCCTGGGCTTGTCGATTTCCCGTGACCTGGCCGCGTTGCTCGGCGGCTATATCAGCGTGACCAGCGAACCCGGCAAAGGCAGCACCTTTACCTTGGTGCTGCCGGAGCAATATGTCGAACGCGAGGAAGACGCGCCGCCGATCGAGCAACCGCGCCAGGTCGTTGCCGCCCCCGCACCCAAGCCCATCGCGATCTCACCGCTGCCGGTAGCCGACGCCAAGCAGATCCCGCGCTTTGCCGACGACCGCGACAAGGCGCCGTTCGCCACCCGCTGCATCCTGGTGGTGGAGGATGAGCCGAACTTTGCGCGCATCCTCTTCGACCTCGCCCATGAGCTGGGTTATCAGTGCCTGGTGGCCCACGGTGCGGACGAGGGCTACAGCCTGGCCGAGGAGTTCATTCCCGATGCGATCCTGCTGGACATGCGCCTGCCGGACCATTCCGGGCTCACTGTGCTGCAACGCCTCAAGGAACACGCCAACACGCGCCACATCCCGGTGCATGTGATTTCCGTGGAAGACCGCGTCGAGGCCGCCATGCACATGGGCGCCATCGGCTATGCGGTAAAACCGACCACCCGCGAAGAGCTCAAGGACGTGTTTGCACGCCTGGAAGCCAAGCTGACCCAGAAGGTCAAGCGCGTATTGCTGGTGGAAGACGATGACCTGCAGCGCGACAGCATTGCCCGCCTGATCGGCGACGATGACATCGAAATCACCGATGTCGGTTATGCCCAGGCCGCCCTGGACCTGCTGCGTACCAACATCTATGACTGCATGATCATCGACCTCAAGCTGCCGGACATGCTGGGCAATGAGTTGCTCAAGCGCATGGCTACCGAGGATATCTGCTCGTTCCCGCCGGTGATCGTCTACACCGGCCGCAACCTGACCCGCGATGAAGAGGCCGAACTGCGCAAGTATTCGCGCTCGATCATCATCAAGGGCGCCCGCTCGCCGGAGCGTCTGCTCGACGAAGTCACACTCTTTCTGCACAAAGTCGAATCCCAGCTGTCCCATGACCGCCAGAAGATGCTCAAGACCGCCCGCAGCCGCGACAAGGTCTTCGAGGGGCGCAAGATCCTGCTGGTGGACGACGATGTGCGTAACATCTTCGCCCTGACCAGCGCCCTGGAGCACAAAGGCGCCGTGGTGGTCATCGGGCGTAACGGCCGCGAAGCCATCGAGAGACTCAATGAAGTCGACGACATCGACCTGGTGCTGATGGACGTGATGATGCCGGAGATGGACGGTTACGAGGCCACCGCCTTGATCCGCCAGGACCCGCGCTGGAAAAAGCTGCCGATCATTGCGGTGACGGCCAAGGCCATGAAGGACGATCAGGAGCGCTGCCTCGCAGCAGGCTCCAATGATTACCTGGCCAAGCCGATCGACCTGGATCGCCTGTTCTCGCTGATTCGCGTATGGCTACCCAAGATGGAACGCATTTAAGTGGAGCACCGTTTTTTGGAGAAAAGCAGCGATATTGAGCTGCGCCTGTTGATCGAGGCGATTTACCTCAAGTACAGCTACGACTTTCGCGACTACTCCGGTGCGTCGGTCAAACGTCGCGTGGCCCACGCCTTGCGCCAGTTCGACTGCGCCACCATTTCGGCGTTGCAGGAGCGGGTGCTGCACGATCCGGCAGCGTTCATGCAGTTGCTGCAATTTCTGACGATCCCGGTGAGCGAGATGTTTCGCGACCCGTCGCACTTCCTGGCCATCCGCCAGGAAGTGGTGCCGCTGCTCAAGACCTACCCGTCGATCAAGATCTGGATTGCCGGCTGCAGCACGGGGGAGGAGGTGTACTCCATGGCCATCCTGCTGCGTGAAGAAGGCTTGCTGGAGCGCACGATCATCTATGCCACCGACATCAACCCCGCCTCCCTGGATAAAGCCAAGCAAGGCATCTTTTCCCTGGAGAACGTGCGAGCCTACACCGCCAATTATCAGCAGGCCGGCGGGCAACGGTCATTTGCCGACTACTACACAGCGGCTTACGATTACGCGATCTTCGACAAATCCCTGCGTGAGAATGTGACGTTCGCCGACCATAGCCTGGCGACCGACAGTGTATTCTCAGAAACTCAATTAATTTCATGTCGCAACGTACTGATTTATTTCAATAAAAAATTGCAGGATCGAGCGTTTGGATTGTTTCATGAGTCGCTGTGCCATCGCGGCTTCCTGGTGCTGGGCAGCAAGGAAACCCTGGAATTTTCTGGTTACAGCAAGCAATTCGAACCCTTGGTCAAGCAGGAACGGATCTACCGAAAATCATGAGCGACGTCGCAGCCAACCCGATTCGCGGGATTGAAGCCATCGTCGTCGGCGCCTCCGCCGGCGGCGTCGAGGCGTTGCTGAGTATTTTCAGCGAGCTGCCCGACACCTTCGCCCTGCCGATCATTGCCGTATTGCACCTGCCGGATGAGCGCCGTAGCCAACTGGCGGAAGTCTTTGCGCGACGCCTGCCGATTCCGGTACGGGAAGGGCAGGACAAGGAAGTGATCCAGGCGGGCACGTTGTATTTCGCCGGTCCCGGCTATCACCTGTCGGTAGAGCATGACCGCAGCCTGTCCCTGAGCCAGGAAGACCGGGTACACCATTCCCGGCCGGCTATTGATTACCTGTTCGCCTCGGCCGCCGATGCCTATGGCAAGGGCCTGCTGGCCATTTTGCTCACGGGCGCCAACCACGACGGCGCCCACGGGCTGGCCCATATCAAGCAATCGGGTGGCACCACGGTGGTACAGGACCCCAGCGAAGCACGGATTGCCGTGATGCCGCGCGCGGCCCTGGCTCTGCACGCACCTGACCATATTCTGACCTTGAGCCGCATTGCCGCATTGCTGGCTTCCCTGGAATCCTCCCCATGTTAAGTACTGTCCAGGCCAAACTGCTGATCGTCGACGATCTGCCGGAAAACCTGCTGGCCCTCGAGGCACTGATCAAGCGCGAGGATCGCCAGGTTTTCAAGGCACTGAGCGCCGACGAGGCCTTGTCCCTGTTGCTGGAGCACGAGTTCGCCATGGCGATTCTCGACGTGCAGATGCCCGGCATGAACGGGTTCGAGCTGGCCGAACTGATGCGCGGCACCGAAAAAACCAAGAACATCCCGATTGTGTTCGTCAGTGCCGCCGGCCGTGAACTCAATTACGCCTTCAAGGGCTACGAAAGCGGCGCCGTGGACTTCCTGCACAAACCGCTGGACATCCACGCGGTCAAGAGCAAGGTCAATGTGTTCGTCGACCTGTACCGCCAGAGCAAGGCGATGAAGCAGCAGGTGGAGGCACTGGAGCGCAGCCGTCGCGAGCAGGAACTGTTGCTCGCCCGCCTGCAGGCCACCCAGGCCGAACTGGAGCAGGCGGTGCGCATGCGTGATGACTTCATGTCGATCGTTGCCCATGAAGTGCGCACGCCGCTCAACGGCCTGATCCTGGAAACCCAGCTGCGCAAGATGCACTTGGCCCGCGATAACGCCGCCGCGTTCACCCTGGACAAGATGCACGCCATGGTCGACCGCGATGAGCGGCAGATCAAGAGCCTGATCCGCCTGATCGAAGACATGCTCGACGTATCGCGCATCCGCACCGGCAAGCTGTCGATACGCCCGGGGCGCTTTGACCTGACGCAACTGGTGCGCAACCTGGTGGAGAATTTCGCACCGCAGGTTGCCGCCGCCGAATCGACGATGCAACTGGTTGCCGAGGCGCCCGTGGAGGGCAACTGGGATGAGTTCCGTATCGAGCAGGTGGTCACGAACCTGCTGACCAACGCCTTGCGCTATGGGGCTAAAAGCCCGGTGGAAGTGCGCGTGTACAGCGAACATAGCGAGGCCCGGATTGAGGTGCGCGACCATGGGATCGGCATCAGTGTCGAGAACCAGAAGCGTATTTTTCAGCAGTTCGAGCGCGTGTCCGCCAGCCAGGTATCAGCGGGTCTGGGCCTCGGTCTGTTTATTTCAGAACAGATCATTGCAGCCCATGGCGGCACCATCGAGGTCGAGAGCCAGATAGGCGAGGGCGCGTTGTTTCGGGTGTGCCTGCCCCTGGAGCAGCCGGCATGAAATCAATCGTCACCCCGACGCAACCTCTGCGTGACCCCATGGTCGTAATTGCAGCAATTGACCGGACAAAGGCTTCCCATGAGTGAAGATGCACAAGACGTCGTTCTGATCGTCGAGGACGACGAATCCATTATGTTTGTGCTGGGTGAATACCTGGCGGGCCTGGGTTATCGGGTGTTGAAGGCGATCGATGGGGAGCAGGCCTTCGAAATCCTGGCCACCAAGCCGCACCTGGACCTGATGGTTACCGACTACCGCCTGCCGGGCGGGATTTCCGGCGTACAGATCGCTGAGCCGGCGATCAAGCTACGGCCGGAATTGAAAGTCATCTTTATCAGCGGTTACCCGCAGGAAATCCTCGACTGCAACAGCCCGATCACGCGCAATGCGCCGATCCTGGCCAAGCCGTTTGATCTGGATACGCTGCAAGAGCATATCCAGCGCTTGCTCGCCTGAGCGCCGCAGCGCCGAACGTACACGGCGCCATCGGCTCCAAAGGGTCAGGGGGTCAGCTTCTGCACATTGGCCTTGAGTGTGCTGGCGGGGGTGTAGGCGAATTGCCAGCCAGTTTTTCCGTCTATCCCATCAAGAAAACGCTGGAGGCCTTTTTGACCGCTGCCGTCAAGGCGGTAGACGGTCATCCCGCCGCTGACCGCTGGCTCATTGCCCAGCAGTGCCATGGCAATGTCCAAGTCCGGGCTGTTGGTGTTGAACAGGTACAACTCGTTGTGCATGGTTTTCTGGATGTAGACGGTGTGGCCAAATAATCCAGCCTCGCTGGCATGTTTGAAGTTAATCAGGCCGGACTCCGTAATGTCAGCGGCATTCACCATCCTGGGATTGCATGGCACGCCCCAACTGCGCCCACCACTGGCCGAACGTCGAGTGTGCGGGGATGTTATCGGTCATGACTCGGCACCCCCGTCGTACGCCGCAAGGCTTGAGCGTACAGCGCCACCAGCTCGCGGTCGCCGGCAGCGCGACTGGTGTCAGACGATGCGGCGGGGAGGTCGGCGCCATGCGCGCTGGGTGTCTCAGCAGGCGGCTGATTGACAGTTGAAGTGTGGGATGCAGGGCGGGGAGCATTTAAAACGGTGGCAGAATTAATCATCCTACGGCTCGTCAGGTCATTTTAGGGGGGGCCGGGCTAAACTTCGTCGCCCGATACCTAACCTTAATGTCCGAAAAGCGTTCAGCGATTCCAATTCGCCCCGTGTCCAATCGTGTCCGGATTGACCTTGTCGAATCAGCTCACGCCTGGATCATCTCCCTGACCTTTGCCGTCAACAAATCAAAGGTGAACGGCTTGGTGATCAGCTGCATCCCTGGGTCGAGAAAACCGCCGCGTACGGCTGCATGCTCGGCATATCCGGTAATGAACAACACCTTCAGGTCCGGCCGAATCTGCCGCCCGATTTCCGCCAGTTGCCGACCGTTCATGCCCGGCAGGCCAACGTCGCTGATCATCAGGTCGATACGCTGGTCGGACTCGATGATCGGCACGGCTGCATCGGCGTCGCCGGCCTCGACAAAGGCGTAGCCCAGTTCCTTGAGCACTGCACTGACCAGCACGCGCACCGCCGGGTCGTCCTCGACGATCAGCACGGTTTCGCCGGCATTGGCGAACGGCAGCAACGCTGGGTTTATCGCCGCGCCGGTGACGACTTCGCCGATGAAGCGCGGCAGGAACAGGCTCACAGTAGTGCCCTTGTCCACTTCGCTGTGAATCGTGACGTGGCCACGGGACTGACGGGCGAAGCCGTAGATCATCGACAACCCTAGACCGGTGCCCTGGCCGATGGGCTTGGTGGTGAAGAAGGGGTCGAACACGCGGCCCATCACGCTTTGAGGAATGCCACAGCCGGTGTCGCTGACGCTCAGTTCCACGTAATCGCCGGGACTGAGGGTGCCGTAGGCGGCGGTGAATACGCTGTCCAGATGGCGATTGGTGGTCTCGACGGTCAGCTTGCCGCCACTGGCCATGGCATCGCGCGCGTTGATCACCAGGTTGAGCAGGGCGCTTTCCAGTTGGTTGGGGTCGGCTTCGGCGGTCCACAGTTGATCGGTGAGGCGCATCTCCAGGGTGATGCTTTCGTTGATGCTGCGTTGCAACAGCTCGCCCATGGAGGTGACCAGTTGATTGATCTGCACCGGCTTTGAATCCAGCGACTGGCGCCGGGAAAACGCGAGCAGGCGGTGGGTCAGCCCGGCGGCCCGGTTGGCCGAGGTCACGCCCAGGTCGATTAAGCCGTCGAGGTCGTCGAGCCTGCCGCGAGCGATACGCCTGCGCAGCAGCTCCAGGCTGCCGATAATCCCGGTGAGCATGTTGTTGAAGTCGTGAGCGATACCCCCCGTCAATTGGCCGACGGCTTCCATCTTCTGGGATTGACGCAAGGCTTCTTCGTTACTGCGCAACTGGGCGGTGCGCTCTTCAACTTGCTGCTCAAGGGTTTCGAGGGTGCGCTGCAACCGCGCCTCGCTCTCGCTCAAGTCAACCAGCCGGTCACGCGCGTCATATTGCCGGCGCCGCCCGCGCAGGGCGGCGCTGACCAGGCTGATCAAGGTCACCGGGTGAAAGGGCCGCTCCAGGAAGGTCACGTTGCCGAGCAAGCCACTGAGGTGGGATGAGCCGTTCTGCTCGTTGCCACCGTGATGGGTCATCAGCACGATGGGCAGGTCGGACCAGGCGGGCTGTTGATGCAAGTGCATCAGCAAAGGCTCCAGGTCCTCGCCGCGCAAGGCTTCGGCCGCAATGATCAACAAGCCGGCGCCGTGCTCAAGCGCCTCGCACAGTCCTTTCAGGTTGCTGGCAATGATGCCGCTGTAACCGGCTTCTTTGAGCATCATCAACGCCAACGAGCCGTCACGCCCCATTGGCGCAAGCACAATGGCGCGCTCGGAGACGGGTGACAGGCCCGTCACACGCCCTCATCCCTGAGCAACGGTGAACCCGCGCCCATATAGGTCGGGATCCCGCGCAGCACACCCTGGAAATTATCGAGAGGCTCGCCGACGGTCATGCCCTGGCCGCTGATGCGGTATTCGCGAATAGTCGCCTCGTGGGAGCCGGTGCGCTTCTTGATGATCGAGATGGCTCGGCGCACCTTGCCCAAGGCTTCGAAGTAGCGTAGCAGGATGACCGTGTCGGCCAGGTAGGTGATGTCGACGGGGGCCTGCATGTCGCCGACCAAACCGTGTTGCGCAACGGTCATGAACGTCGCCGCGCCTCGGCGATTGAGGTACAGCAGCAGCTCGTGCATATGCAGGATCAGCGCGTTCTCTTCGGGCATGGCGGCCTGGTAGCCGTTGATGCTGTCGATGACCACCGTCTTGATCCCGCGCTCGTCGACGCAGCGCCGCACGCGGTGCGAGAATTCGCCGGGTGACAGCTCGGCCGCATCCACTTGCTCGATCAGCAGGTTACCCGTGGCTTGCAGGGCGGCGAGGTCGATACCCATGTTTTTCATGCGTTCGAACAGCAACCCCAGCTCTTCATCGAAGATAAACAGCGCGGCTTTTTCACCCCGCGCGACGGCCGCGGCGGCAAAGATCATCGAGATCAGCGATTTGCCGGTACCCGCCGGACCAAGGATCAGGCTGCTGGAGCCGGTCTCGACCCCGCCGCCCATCAGGGCATCCAGTTCGCGAATGCCGCTGCTCAAGGTCTCACGCACATAACCGCCGCGATGTTCGGCCGCCACCAGGCGCGGGAACACATGGATACCATCTTGCATGATCGTAAAGTCGTGGAAGCCGCCCCGGTATTTCTGGCCACGGTACTTCACCACGCGCACGCGACGGCGTTCGGCGCCGTAGCTGGGGGTCAGTTCTTCCAGGCGAATTACCCCGTGGGCTACGCTGTGCACGGTTTTGTCGAGGGATTCGGTGGTCAGGTCATCCAGCAACAGGACGGTGGCGTCGTAACGCACGAAGTAGTGCTTGATCGCCAGGATCTGCCGGCGATAGCGCAACGAGCTTTGCGCGAGCAGGCGGATTTCCGAGAGGCTGTCGATCACCACGCGGGTGGGCTTGACCCGTTCCACCACTTCGAAGATTTGCCGGGTGGCCTCGCCCAATTCCAGGTCGGAGGAATACAGCAGGCTCTGCTGGTGGTCGGCGTTGAGCAGGCTCTCCGGCGGCGTCAGTTCGAAGATATGGATGTTGTCATCCAGATTCCAACCATGGGACTCGGCCCCCTGGCGCAACTCGCGCTCGGTCTCGGACAGCGTGATGTAGAGCGATCGTTCACCGTTTTTGGCCCCGGCTTGCAGGAAGTGCAGGGCGACGGTGGTTTTACCTGTGCCGGGTTCGCCTTCCAGCAGGAACAGGTGGCTGCGCGATAGCCCTCCGCAAAGAATGTCGTCAAGACCTTCGATGCCAATGGCCGCTTTGTCGGTTAACAACGCTTTGGATGTAGACAAGAAGTGCCCTCAGGTCACATACGAGTAGAGGATGCGCAGCCATGTGACCGCGCTATGTTCTCTTGACCGTTGCGCTCTGCGGCGGTTCAACCGGATCCGGGATTAATGCGGGCTGTGGCACGTTTTGCACACAATCGTGCCGCGCACCTACAGGCCTTGCGCAAGCGCCGGATCGTCAGGGTTTTGTTGCTCGAGCTGGGCGAGCAACACCTGGACATTCTGCAATTGGCCACTTTCCTTCCAATAGTTCACAAGCAGCACCCGCGCCTTGCGATTGGCGGGGTTACGCTGAACGATCTCTTCGAGTTGGCGCTGGGCGGCTTCCAGCTCCTCCTGGGCGTGCAGGGTGGTAGCCAGGTCATAGCGATAATCCTGATTGTCCGGCTCAAGCTCGACCGCTTTGGACAGGCCGAGCAGCGCATAGGGGCGTTCGCCATGGTGCAGCAGCCACATGCCCAGGGCGTGTTGCAGGTAGGCCGACTCAGGATGCGCTGCCAATTGCCGCGCCAGCAGCTGGCGCGACTCATCGGTCTTGCCCTGTTTGTCGAGTAACTCGATCTGCGCCACCACCGCCTGCAGGTTGTCCGGCTGCAAGCGCATGGCCTGTTCCAGGGCGTTTTGTGCTTCCGGCAGCAGAGCACTGTGAATGTACAGGCGCGCCAGTTGAATCCAGCCCTCGGCGGTTTCGGGTTGGGCCTTGAGCTTTTTCACGAACTCGTCCAGCACCTGCTGCAAGGGACCGAAGTACAGGCCCAAGGTGTCGGGCGACAGGCCGAGCAAGGCATTGGCGGCGGCAAAGCGCACGCTTTGTTCGGGGTCATCCAGCACCGGGCCGAGTAGCAGCGTGCGCTGGCCGGTGGGCACCAGTCCGACAATGCTGTGGATGGCTGCTTCGCGCACCAACGGTGAGTCGCTGGTGAGGTCTTTATCGGCGAGCTTCAAGGCCTGGGGGCTGGGGTAGTTGGGCAATTCGGCATGCAGCGCGGCGCGGCGTTCGGGTGACAGGTCCGGCCGGCCCAATTGCTGATACAGCACGCGCGCTGCGCCCGGCTCGCCGTTATGCGCCTGTTTCAAGGCTTTCGAGTAACCATGGGCAATGGCGGGAGGCACGGCCACCTGGGTGGTGCGGGAGAAATACCAGGTGATCAGCACAATCAACAACAGGGCGCACAGGCCGACGATGGAGTAACGGCGTGACTTTGACATGCAGGCGTCCGAAAAGCTGAAGAAGCAAAGCCGTCAGCTTCGGTCAGACCACGGCAGGTGTCAAACCCGCTTCAGGTCAGCACGTATTCCACCGGTTCCAGGGCCGGCGGCAGGTCGGTTTCGCCCAGGGCGGCGAGCAGCTCACGCTCCAGGGTGCGCAGGATCGCATTGCAGGGCAGGTCGTTTTCGTCGAAGCCGAACGGGTCTTCCAGGTCGTCGCCGATTTCATCCAGGCCAAAGAAGGTGTAGCTGACGATGGCGGTAAACACCGGCGTGAGCCAGCCCAGGGGCTCGGCCATGGCGAACGGCAAGAGGATGCAGAACAGGTAGATGGTGCGGTGCAGCAGCAAGGTGTAGGGGAAGGGCAGCGGCGTGCTTTTGATCCGCTCGCACGCGGCTTGTACCTGGCTGAGGCTGACCAGGCGGGTTTCCAATTGGGTATAGCGCCATTCGCTGATGGCGCCTTGCCCGGCCAGCGCGGAAAACCGCGCGCCGAGCTGTTGCAGCACACGGTCAGGGAGGTTGGGATGACTGGCTTCCACGCTGGCCCACGGCTGGATCGCCAGGGCTTCGTCTTCATGGCGCAAACGCGCGATCAGCCCATGGGCGAACCCACCCAGGCCCCGCAGCAGGCGCCCGCGCTCCGACGGGTCAGTGAGCACCTGGGTTTCGCGAATCAGCGAACGCACCTCGATGATCATCTGCCCCAATTGCTTGCGGCCTTCCCACCAGCGGTCATAGCAGGCGTTATTACGAAAGCTCATGAAGATCGACAGCGACAGCCCGAGCAACGTGAAGGGCGTGGCGTTGACCTTGGAAAAATATGCCGGGTGCAGGGTTTCCACCAGCACGATCACCGACGCCAGCAGCGTGACCAGCAGGCTGCGCAGGGCGATGCGCTTGGCAATCGAGCCCTTGAGCGAAAACAGGATGCCGAGCAGGTTGGGTTTGGGACGTACGATCATCGGGGGAAGGGCTTCTTCGCTGGCGCAGGCCCTCAGGTTAGGAGCTTGCACGACGGGCGTCCAATCGCTTGGACTGACCGGCCGATCAGCGGGGTCAATGATTGGCCAAACCAGTCAGCCATGTTGAAGGCTTTGACCATTGCCGCTGTGGCGTTGCGGAGCGACTATTTCGGCGATCCCGACCGTTCAAGGAAACAATAATGCAGATTGAGAACAAGATTTTTCTGGTCAGCGGCGGCGCTTCCGGCCTCGGTGCAGCCACCGCAGACATGCTGGTCGCGGCCGGTGCCAAGGTCATGCTGGTGGATTTGAACGCCGACGCCGTGGCGGCCAAGGCCAGGCAGCTCGGCGACAACGCCCGCGGCGCTGTGGCGGATATCAGCCAGGAAGCGGCTGCTGAAGCCGCCGTCCAGGCAACGGTCGCGGCGTTTGGCGGTTTGCATGGTTTGGTCAACTGCGCGGGGGTGGTGCGCGGTGAAAAAATCCTCGGCAAGAATGGCCCTCACGGGCTCGCAAGCTTTGCCCAGGTGATTAACGTCAACCTGATCGGCAGCTTTAACTTGCTGCGCCTGGCGGCGGCGGCCATCGCTGAGACAGAGGCGAACGCCGACGGCGAGCGCGGGGTGATCATCAACACCGCTTCGGTGGCTGCGTTCGACGGGCAGATCGGGCAGGCCGCTTATGCGGCATCCAAAGGCGCGATAGCCAGTCTGACCTTACCCGCCGCACGAGAGCTGGCGCGCTTTGGTATTCGCGTGATGACCATCGCCCCCGGCATTTTCGAAACCCCGATGATGGCCGGCATGACCCCCGAAGTCCGCGACTCCCTGGCCGCCGGCGTGCCGTTCCCGCCGCGCCTGGGCAAGCCTTCCGAGTACGCCGCGCTGGTGCGGCACATCATTGAAAACAGCATGCTCAATGGCGAGGTGATCCGTCTCGACGGCGCCTTGCGCATGGCCGCCAAGTAAGGAGGATGACCCATGAATGATCCCATCGTGATTGTCAGCGCCGTACGCACGCCCATGGGCGGGTTCCAGGGCGACCTCAAGGGCCTGACCGCGCCGCAACTGGGCGCTGCCGCCATCCGTGCAGCGGTCGAGCGTGCAGGCATCGCGCCCGACGCCGTAGATGAGGTGTTGTTTGGTTGCGTGCTGCCCGCCGGCCTGGGCCAGGCGCCTGCGCGTCAAGCCGCCCTGGGCGCAGGGTTGGACAAGTCCACGCGTTGCACCACCCTCAACAAGATGTGCGGCTCGGGCATGGAAGCGACAATCCTGGCGCATGATTCGCTGCTGGCCGGCAGCGTCGACGTGGTGATCGCCGGGGGCATGGAAAGCATGTCCAACGCGCCCTACCTGCTGGACCGCGCCCGCAGCGGCTACCGCATGGGCCACGGGCGCGTGCTCGACCATATGTTTCTCGACGGTCTGGAAGACGCCTACGACAAGGGCCGCCTGATGGGTACCTTTGCTGAAGAGTGCGCGCAGCTCAACGGCTTCAGCCGTGAGGCGCAGGATGCGTTCGCTATTGCGTCGCTGACCCGCGCGCAAGAGGCAATCACCCATGGCAGCTTCGCCGCCGAAATTGTCCCGGTACAGGTCACCGTCGGCAAAGAGCAGAAAACCATCCTGCATGACGAACAACCACCCAAGGCCAAGCTGGAAAAAATCCCCAGCCTGAAACCCGCGTTCCGCGACGGTGGCACCGTGACGGCGGCCAATTCCAGTTCGATTTCCGACGGTGCGGCAGCGTTGCTGCTGATGCGTGAGTCCGAGGCACAGAAACGTGGGCTCAAGCCGCTGGCGGTGATCCATGGGCACGCGGCGTTTGCCGATGAGCCCGGGCTGTTTCCGGTGGCGCCGGTGGGTGCGATTCGCACATTGATGAGCAAGACCGGTTGGAGCCTTGACGACGTCGATCTGTTCGAAATCAACGAGGCCTTTGCCGTGGTCAGCCTGGTGACCATGAGCAAGCTGGAAATTCCCCACGCCAAGGTCAATATCCACGGCGGGGCCTGCGCCCTGGGCCACCCGATTGGTGCGTCCGGCGCGCGCATCCTGGTAACCCTGCTTTCGGCCCTGCGCCAGAAAGGCCTCAAGCGTGGCGTCGCCGCCATTTGTATCGGCGGCGGTGAAGCCACGGCCATGGCCGTTGAATGCCTGTATTAAGGACTGAGCCCAATGCTGCCCAATGACGAACAACTGCAAATCAGCGATGCCGCTCGGCAATTTGCCCAGGAGCGGCTCAAGCCGTTTGCCGCCGAGTGGGACCGCGAACACCGCTTTCCCAAGGAAGCCATCGGCGAGATGGCCGAACTGGGCTTTTTCGGCATGCTGGTGCCGGAACAGTGGGGCGGCTGCGACACCGGTTACCTGGCCTACGCCATGGCCCTGGAAGAAATCGCCGCCGGTGACGGCGCCTGTTCCACCATCATGAGCGTGCACAATTCCGTGGGTTGCGTGCCGATCCTCAAGTTCGGTAACGAGCAACAAAAAGCACAATTCCTCACTCCCCTGGCCAGTGGCGCCATGCTCGGCGCTTTTGCCCTGACCGAACCCCAAGCCGGTTCCGATGCCAGCAGCCTGAAAACCCGCGCGCGCCTGGAAGGCGACCATTACGTGCTCAACGGTTGCAAACAGTTCATCACCTCCGGGCAAAACGCCGGGGTGGTGATTGTGTTTGCCGTCACCGACCCGGCAGCGGGCAAGCGTGGGATCAGCGCGTTTATCGTGCCGACCGATTCGCCGGGCTACAGCGTGGCGCGGGTCGAGGACAAGCTGGGCCAGCATGCGTCCGACACCTGCCAGATCCTGTTTGAAGACGTGAAGGTGCCGGTCGCCAACCGGTTGGGCGAAGAGGGCGAGGGCTACAAGATCGCCCTGGCCAACCTCGAGGGCGGCCGTGTAGGCATCGCCTCGCAATCGGTGGGTATGGCCCGCGCCGCGTTTGAGGCGGCCCGTGACTACGCCCGTGAGCGCGAAAGCTTCGGCAAAACGCTGATCGAGCATCAGGCCGTGGCGTTTCGCCTGGCGGACATGGCCACGCAAATCGCCGTGGCGCGGCAGATGGTGCATTACGCCGCCGCCCTGCGGGACAGCGGCAAGCCGGCGTTGGTCGAAGCCTCGATGGCCAAGCTGTTCGCTTCGGAAATGGCCGAGAAAGTCTGTTCGGCCGCCTTGCAAACCCTGGGCGGTTACGGTTACCTGAGCGACTTCCCCCTGGAGCGGATCTACCGCGATGTGCGGGTCTGCCAGATTTACGAAGGCACCAGCGATATTCAACGCATGGTCATCTCACGCAATCTCTAAGGAGCCGATACATGAGTTACGAAACCATTTTGCTCGAAGTCCAGGGCCGCGTCGGCTTAATTACCCTCAACCGTCCCCAAGCCTTGAATGCCTTGAATGCACAGTTGGTCAGCGAGTTGAACCAGGCGCTGGATGGCCTGGAAGCCAACCCGGAAATCGGCTGCATCGTGTTGACCGGCTCGAAAAAAGCCTTCGCCGCCGGCGCCGACATCAAGGAAATGGCCGAGCTGACCTACCCACAGATCTACCTCGACGACCTGTTCAGTGACAGCGACCGTGTGGCCAACCGGCGCAAGCCGATCATCGCCGCGGTCAACGGCTTCGCCCTGGGCGGTGGCTGCGAACTGGCGCTGATGTGCGATTTCATCCTGGCCGGTGACGGCGCCAAGTTCGGCCAGCCGGAAATCAACCTCGGCGTACTGCCGGGTATGGGCGGCACCCAGCGCCTGACGCGCGCGGTGGGCAAGGCCAAGGCCATGGAAATGTGCCTGACCGGGCGCTTTATCGATGCGGTGGAAGCTGAACGCTGCGGGATTGTCGCGCGCATCGTGCCGGCCGATGATCTGCTGGACGAGGCGCTGAAAGTCGCCACGCTGATTGCCGGCAAATCGGTGCCGATCAGCATGATGGTCAAGGAAAGCGTGAATCGCGCGTTTGAAGTGAGCCTGTCGGAAGGCGTGCGCTTTGAGCGCCGGGTATTCCATGCGGCGTTCGCGACACTGGATCAGAAGGAAGGCATGGCGGCGTTTGTGGCCAAGCGTGCGCCGGAGTTCAAGGATAAGTAGCAGTGGGAAGTGACTAGCTGCAAGCGTCAAGTAAAAGCTAATCTGCTTTTACCTGACGCTTGCAGCTTAAAGCTTGCAACTACTACGTCTGATAGTGCTTGAGCTCTCTGGCAATCACCATCCGCTGGATCTCGCTGGTCCCTTCGTAAATCTGCGTGATCCGCGCATCCCGGTAGTAACGCTCCACCGGGTAATCCTCCAAATATCCATAGCCGCCATGAATCTGCATCGCGCTGGAGCAGACTTTCTCGGCCATTTCCGAGGCGAACAGCTTGGCCTGGGACGCTTCCGAGAGGCAGGGCTTGCCGGCGCTGCGCAGGCGCGCGGCATGCAGGATCAGTAAACGGGCAGCGTTCAAGCGGGTTTGCATATCTGCCAACAGGTTGGCGACGCTTTGGTGTTCGATGATGGGCTTGTCGAACTGCACCCGGTCACGGGCATAGGCCAGCGCTGCCTCAAAGGCCGCACGCGCGATGCCGAGGGCTTGGGCGGCAATGCCGATGCGGCCGCCTTCAAGGTTGGAGAGGGCGATGGCCAGGCCTTTGCCGCGTTCGCCGAGCAGGTTAGCCTCGGGCACGCTGCATTGGCTGAGCGTCACCGCGCAGGTGTCCGAGGCCCGAATACCCATCTTGTGCTCGGTGCGGTCGACCACAAACCCAGGGGTGTCGGTGGGCACCAGGAACGCGGAAATGCCTTTCTTGCCCAGTTCCGGGTCGGTCACGGCAAATACAATCGCCAGCTTGGCGCGCTTGCCATTACTGACGAACTGCTTGGCGCCATTGATCACCCACTGGCCATCGCGCAGTTCGGCGCGCGTGCGCAGGTTGTGGGCCTCGGAGCCGGCCTGGGGTTCGGTCAGACAGAAACAGCCAATCGCCTGGCCACTGGCAAGATCGGCCAACCAGGTTTGTTTCTGTTCATCTGTGCCGTAGTTGAGGATTGGCCCGCAACCCACTGAATTATGGATACTCATCAGCGCCCCGGTAGCGCCATCGCCGGCAGAAATCTCTTCCACGGCCAGGGCGTAAGCCACGTAGTCGACATAGGTACCGCCCCATTCTTCCGGCACTACCATGCCTAACAGGCCCAGCTCACCCATCTTCGCCACCAGGGCGTCATCGATCCAGCCGGCTTTCTCCCAGGCTTGGGCGTGGGGGGCAATTTCGCCACGGGCGAAGTCGCGCGCCATGTCACGAATCATTACCTGTTCTTCAGTATATTCAATGTCTTGCATGGCTTATTTCGCAACCTGCTCGAAGTGATGGAAGAAGCTGTCGACATGGCTCTTATCCAGTCCATGGAGCGTCGGCGGGTTCCAGCGAGGGTTCTTGTCCTTGTCGATGATCAGCGCGCGGACCCCTTCGATCAGGTCACCGCGTTCGAACCATTGGCGGTCCAGGTGCAGCTCCAGGGCAAAGCACCGTTCCAGCGGCAGGCGCCGGCCGCGCCGCAGCATTTCCAGGGTCACGGCCATGGCCAGGGGTGAGCGGGTTTGCATCAGGTGGACAGTGTTCAATGCCCACTCGTGGCTGTCGGCGACGGTGACTTCCTGGAGCTGCTCGACGATGCTCGGAATGTCCGGCAGGCCGAAGAAGTGGTCGATAGCGGGACGCAACGCGGCCAACGGCGGGTCGGGCAGCCGCTGCACGGCCAGCTTGGCCAACACCCCTTGCAGGTCCTTGAGGGGGGATTCCTGCCATTGCAGGCTATCGAGTTTCTGGTCGAGGATGGCCAGCTTGGCGCTGTCCAGGTACCAGTTGGCCAACCCGCAATAGAGGGCGTCTGCCGCGCGAACCTGCACACCGGTCACCCCAAGGTAAATGCCCAGCTCACCGGGAATGCGGGGCAGGAAGTAACTGCCACCGACATCCGGGAAATAACCGATCGCCACCTCCGGCATCGCCAGGCGGCTGCGTTCGGTGACGACACGCAAATCCGCGCCTTGCACCAGGCCCATGCCGCCGCCCAGGACAAATCCATCCATCAGGGCCAGTACGGGTTTGCGGTAATGGTGGATGGCCAGGTCCAGCGCGTATTCCTCGACGAAGAAGTCTTCGTGCAGGGTGTCGCCACTTTTAAAACTGTCGTACAGGGAGCGAATATCGCCGCCGGCACAGAAGGCCTTTTCGCCTGCGCCGCGCAGGACCACGGCATGTACCTGCGGGTCGTCTGACCAGGCCAGCAGCTGTTGCGTCAGGCTGCGCACCATGTCCAGGGTGATGGCATTCAAGCCGGAGGGGCGGTTGAGGGTGAGGTGGCCGATATGGTTACGCACTTCGGCCAAAACATCGTTCTGAAGCTTATCGGCACTGCTTGCTTCGCTTGAAACCTGAGCAGTCATCTGTAACTCCCTGCTTTTATTGTTCTTTATCAAGATGTTCGTGGGCGAACCTTCTCGCGATCGTACCAGTGCAAATTTGCCCAGTACAACCCGGAATCATGCAGGTCGTTTTTGCATTTATGCAGGGTGCCGGGCGCGGCTCAGGTCACGCGGGTTGCCAGTACTTCACCGATGCTGCGGCGCCGAGCGTGGGTTTCTGCGGCATGGATCAATTGCTCCAACTCCGTGGGGGCCACATCATAGAACTGCTCCATCTCGGCCAACGCCAATTTCAAGTCGGCGGCGGTAATGGCGGGATCGCGGGCCGCCCTGGGGTCAGGCAAGACGGTTGTCGATGCCTCGACCGCACCCTTGGGGTAGCGCGTTCGCGTCGCGTTATTGTAGGCCAGCGCACAGGCCAGCAGGGCACCGGCGCCGAGTAATACGGCACCCAGTTCGTGCCAGCCCAGGGCGGCAGAGGCGGGGTCGGCCAAGACCAGGGTCATGGCCAGGCCACCGGCGGGCGGGTGCAGGCACCGCAGCCAGCACATCAGCACCACGGCCATGCCGGCCGCCAGGCAGGCACCGCCCAGGGTACGCCCAAGGACGCGGGCCACCAGCAATGCCACGACACCGGCGCACAGGTAGCTGCCGATGATCGACCAGGGTTGCGCCAGCGCACCGGACGAGACCGCAAACAACAGCACCGCCGAAGCGCCCAGCGGACCCAGCAGGTGCAGCGCCACCTCCATGCCAAAAACCTGGGCGCAGAGCCATACACTGAATAATGTACCCAAGGCCATGCCAATCGCGGCACGGCTCCATTCGGCGGGGCGGGTGTTGATAGCAGCGGGAAACCAGCGAGCGAGCATTGAAAAGAAATCCATAAACGGCGGGCAAAAAAAAGGCTTGTCTGGTCGCCCGGAAAAGCCCTTTGAAAGTTCCTGCATTTGGGGGAGGAACCCGCGCAGTGTGCCGCGCCTGATAGGGCAGCGCCAATGCATATTAATGAGGGTTAAATACAAAAATAATGCACTTATTACGAAGTGACAGGAGGGTTGAGCTTACCGAGAACGCGATTATCGGTTTCCTCATTGAATAAATGCTGTTGCAGGTTTTCCCGCAGCCCCGGCTCGCCGGCCAGGGGGCCGTTGAGTGCCACCAGGGCATTGCGCAGCCACATCAGCCGGTCCAGCGGCGGAATGGGCAAGTAGCCGATATGCACTTCATCACGGGCCAGGGAAGCAGGGGTACGCGGTAAACGATCATTTGGCACGGTATTGTCCTCTCACGAAGTGAACCACAGCGCCAGCTGCGGCTCCTAGCGTCCTTGTTGTTATCCATGGCCTATGGCGGTAGATAGCTACCGCGCGAGGTCATTGAGTTTACAGTTGGGTTTCAGACGCGGGAAAGTGAAATGGCACCAGCCATTACGCATAGCTGCGTAGGATCTTTCTGCGTCGCAACTCAAGGTAGAGCAGGTTTGGCCAGATACAGCAGCACATAGGGGTTTCGGTCGAACTCGCCGGTCAGGGTCGGACGAAGGGCGCGAAAGCGCGGGTCTTGCAAACCTTCGAAATCCGCCTGGCTCATCACCAGCCAGGCTGGCCCTTGTAACGGCGTCAGGTCAGAGGCTTGTTGGGTGAACAACGGCACCTGGTCGCAGTCGAGGTTGACCATGTACTTGATCGCCTTGGCGTCTTTGCCCAAGCCGTGCAATACCACGGGAGCGCGCTGTTGCTTGACCTGCTCATGCACTTGCAGCGTAAAGGTGCGGGTGTCGTAGACGCTGCGTTCGAGCGGTTCGACCACTGCAATATACGTCGCCCACACCGCAAGCACGGCGGCAAACGCTGGCCCGAGCGGCCGCAGGCGAGGCATGAACAACGCCAGCAATGCCAAGACCTGCAACAGCCCGAGCACGGCGAACACCGGCCCCAGCTGGCTCAACTGCTGCGGATAGCGTGGCCGCGCGAATACCAGCCCAACGATCAGCAGGCCTGGCAGCAGTGTCCATAGGCCCAGCATCAAGCCGCGCAGCCAGGCAAACAGACGACCTTCAGCGACCTGGAACGGGTACGCCGCAATGATCGCCGCCATCGGCAGCATTGGCAGCACATAGCGGGCCTTCTTTGCCTGGGGAATCGACAGGCCCAGCATCACCAGCAAGCCGGCGGTGGCGCTGTACAGCACCAGTTGCAACGCTGGCGTCGAGACGCGTCGCCCACTGACCGCGACCGCCAACAGCACCAGCAGAGCGACGGGATAGGCGAGGGCGTAATTGCCCAGCGAGCTGGTGAAGTAATACAACGCGCCGCTGGAGCCCTCACTGCCGTCCATGCGCCCCAGGAACTGCATGCGGATCACGTCCTGCATGAAGCTCTCGCCGCCACTGAGCTTAGCCATCAGCAACAGCAAGCCGACACAGGCCGCCAGCAGCGCCAGGGCCAGCAGGCCAAAGCTGAACAGTTGGCGCCATTGCCGGTTGATCAGGTAGTAGCTGCACAGCACGCCCGTAGGAATGACCAGCCCGATCGGCCCACGAATCGCAAAGCCGAGAATCAGCAGCAGGTACAGCCAGTACAGGCGTTTACCCCCGCCGAAATGGTCATGGGCATAACCCAGGTAGAACACCGCCAAGGCGATGGCCGCGAGCATCTGGTCGAGGGACACCGCGCGGGTTTCACTGATGAAGGTACTGCTCAGCAACAGCAGCGCGATGCTCAGCAGGCCCCAACGCTGGGAGTAGGGCGCTGTCAGGCGATACACCAGGGAGACGATCACTGCCGAGGCAATCGACGTGGGCAGCCAGGCCGTGAGGCTGGTGACCTGGCCCAGGGGCAGCGACAACAGCCAGGTCATCAGCGTCGAGGTGGCCAGGTAATCGGCATACGGCTGCCCGTACGTGGTGGGGAAAAACCCCGGCCCATGGCGCAGCATCTCCTGGGCAAACACCACGAAGCGTGAGTCGAAACCGATAATTGCCTGATGCCAGCTGCCAGCGATGAACAACAACAGCGCCAGCAATCCCAGACCGAGGGATTGGCGGCGGATCGTTGGGCTGAGCAAGGGCGGGTGAGCTTTGTTCACGAATCAGGCTTCCACGACCTGAGGTAGCCACTGTTGCTGGGGAATCGGCAAGTGGCAGGAATCGCCACGGCCGATCGGGTAGTACTGGAAGCCTTTGCGCGCCAGGCGTTCACCGTCGTACAGGTTGCGGCCGTCGAAGATCACCGGGGTTTTCAGACGCTGGTGGATCAGGTCGAAGTCCGGCGCCTTGAACTGCTGCCATTCGGTGCAGACGATCAGCGCATCGGCGCCGACCAGCGTGGATTCCGGCGTGCCCATCAGCATCAGCCGCTCTTCGTCACCGTAGATGCGCTGGGTTTCCTGCATGGCTTCCGGGTCGAACGCACGGACGTTGGCGCCGGCAGCCCACAGGGCTTCCATCAGCACGCGGCTGGGCGCATCGCGCATGTCATCGGTGTTGGGCTTGAACGCCAGGCCCCACAGGGCAAAGGTCTTGCCGCGCAGGTTGCCCTTGAAGAACGCATTGATACGGTCGAACAGCTTGCTCTTCTGGCGCTGGTTGATGGCTTCCACGGCTTCCAGCAGGTCGCTGGAGCAGTTGGCCTGCTTGGCGCTGTGGATCAAGGCACGCATGTCCTTGGGGAAGCACGAGCCGCCGTAGCCGCAACCGGGGTAGATAAAGTGGTAGCCGATGCGCGAGTCGGCGCCGATGCCCAGGCGTACGGCTTCGATGTCGGCGCCCAGGTGTTCGGCCAGCTCGGCGATCTGGTTGATAAAGCTGATCTTGGTGGCCAGCATGCAGTTGGCGGCGTATTTGGTCAGCTCGGCGCTGCGCAGGTCCATGAAGATGATACGGTCATGGTTGCGGTTGAACGGCGCGTACAGGTCGCGCATCACATCGCGCACCTCTTCACGCTCGCAACCGATGATGATGCGGTCCGGACGGCGGCAGTCGGAAACGGCAGAGCCTTCCTTGAGGAATTCCGGGTTGGAGACAATATCGAACTCCAGATGCCGGCCGGCAAGGCGCAGGGATTTTTCGATGTGGGCGCGCAGGGTGTCGCCGGTGCCCACGGGCACGGTGGATTTTTCCACCAGGATCACCGGGTCGATGCGGTGACGGGCTACCGCGTCGCCCACCGACAGCACGTACTTGAGGTCGGCCGAGCCGTCTTCATCCGACGGCGTCCCCACCGCGATAAACAGCACTTCGCCGTGTTCGACGGCGAGTTTTTCGTCAAAGGTGAAGTGCAGGCGCCCGCTCTCCAGGTTTTCCTTGACCATGGCCGCCAGCCCCGGCTCGAAGATGCTCACATGGCCTTGCTGCAGGAGCTTGACCTTGTTCTGATCGACGTCCATGCAGATGACATCGTGACCGACTTCGGCCAACACAGTGGCCTGCACCAGACCGACGTAACCACTACCAAATACACTGATTTTCATGGGGCATTCCTGGCGCTTGCAGCGCTAGCACGGCGAGAGTTAATGACCAGCACACCGAGGATGACCAAGGCCACCCCCAGGGTTTTCGAGAGCGAAAAATGTTCGTTGAACACCGGCAGGCTGGCGGCCAGCAGGTACACCAGCGCGTAGCTGATGCTCAGCAGCGAATAGGCACGGCCCAGGGGCAGGTGCTTGAGGGCACCGAGCCAGCAGAGCATCGACAGCGCATAGGCGAGGATTGCCAGGCTCACCACGCCCAATGCGGCGAAGTCGATGGCGTTGCTGTTGAACGCTGTCAGCCATTCGGTGGGCAAGGGCAGGCGCGTCATGCTCCAGCGCATGCCCAGTTGGGCGGCGCTGACCAGGCCAACGCTGCCCAGGGCCAGGGCAAAACCACGCACGCGGCTCATACCTGGCGCCCCAACAGCACCACACCGGCGATTACCAGCACCACGCCCAGCCAATGCCGTGTGTCGATGTGTTCCTTGAACACAAAGCGCGCTACCAGCGTGACCAGGACAAAATTGAGGCTGAGCATCGGATAGGCGATGCCGACTTCCAGGCGCTGCAACACCAGCAACCACACCAACAGGCCAAAACCCAGGCACAGCAGGGCAGACCATAACCACGGCGAGCGCAGCTTCAGCGCCCAACCGTCGGGCTGGTCGCGCCAGCCCTCCACGGCGAACTTTTGCGAGACCTGGCCCATGCACGTCAGCAGGCAGGCGGCCAACAACAGGCACAGTGTGATCATGGCGCAACCTGCGGGAACACCAGGATCACGATATTGCCTTGCTCGTAGCGCTTGCCGTCTTTGGGCAGCAAGTCCACTTCGGCGATTTCGTCGTCACCCTTGACGCGCATCACCACACCGACCGCGCCGTGTTTACGCGCGTCGCTCATCCATTGCTGGACCTGCGTGGTGTCGACCTTGTGATGGGTCGCATCGTCGAAGGCCAAGCCATATTTCACTTCGCCGACGGTGTTATAGAGGGTCACGTCCGGGCGCTTGACGCGCCACGCCAGGGCGGAGGCCGCGCCGAGGTCGTTGCTGAGCAACGCGCTGGTCTGGCTCAGCTCCTGGAGGTGATCGATGATGAACTGGTCCGGGGTCTTGTTATAAACCACCGAGTGGGGCAATGCGGCCGGGACCAACGCCACCAGCAACCAACTGCCGACCACCGGCGCCGCCCACAAGTGCAGCGGGCGCGACGCTTGCAGCAGGTTGGCAACGATCCAGCCGAACAGGAAGACAAACACCAGCACCAGGCTGAGGGTTTCACTGCCGTGCTCATACACTGGTTTTTTCAGTTGGAACCAGGTCAGCGCGAGCAAGGCCAGCGTGCCGATTATCAGGTTGAGCCAGCCGTTGATGCGCAGCACACGACCGTGAGCCTGGGCCAGTTTGTCGGCCAGGGTGTGGCCCATCAACAACGCCAGCGGCAACAGGCACGGCATGATGTAAGAGGGCAACTTGCCTTTGGCCAGGCTGAAAAATGCCAGCGGCATCAGCAGCCACAGCAACAGGAAGGCGGTTTTCGCCGCGCGCTTTTCCTGCCACGCCTGTTTCAGGGTGGACGGCAACAGCGCAATCCACGGCAGGCAGAAGGCAATCAGCAGCGGCAGGTAATACCAGAACGGCTCGGCGTGCTGGGCATCGTCGCCGGCAAAACGCTGGATATGTTCATGCCAGAAGAAGAAGTTCCAGTAGTCCGGCTCCTGCAGGTGCACGGCCAGGGCCCAAGGCAGGCTCACCACAATCGCCACGACCACGGCGACCAGGCCGTAACCGAGCAGTTCGCGAAAGCGCTTCTGCCAGATCGCGTAGGGCAGGGCGATCAACACCGGTAACAGCCACGCCAGGAAGCCCTTGGTCATAAAGCCCATGCCACAGGCAAAACCGAGCAGCGCCCAGGCTCCCAGGCGGCCGTTGCGGGTGGTGCTGTCGAAGCAGAACCACAGCGCAACGCCGGTCAGGTTGACCCAGAACGTGAACTGCGGATCGAGGTTGGCATAACCGCCCAAGGCCGCCACGCTGACAAAACTCATGTACAGCACGCTGCTGACCAGGCTTTTTTGCGGGTCATTCCACAGCCGGCGCGACACCAGGTACACCAGCAGGATGCTCAAGCCGGTGCTCAACGCCGACGCGAAGCGCACGCCAAACAGGTTTTGCCCGAAGATCGCCTGGCCCAGCGCGATCATCCAGTACCCGGCAGCGGGTTTTTCGAAGTAGCGAATCCCCATGAAATGCGGCGAGGCCCACTTGCCGGTCAGCAGCATTTCCTGGCTGATCTGCGCGTAGCGGGTTTCATCCGGAATCCACAGACCATGGGTGGCCAGCGGCAACAGATAAAACACACCGAACGCCAACAGGAGCAGGGGCAAGGCCCAACGCCGGATCATGCCTGTTGCACTCCAAGCCAACCCTCACGGCCGCTCAATGCGCCGCGCACCAGGTGCTGCTGGGGCAGGCTGGTCAGGTCCGCAGGCAACAAGTCGCCCAGCGGTTTGAAGTCGATGCCGCGCTGCCCTGCCTGGGCGAGCAACTGGCGAAAATCGTTGGCCATCAGAATCCCTTCTACTTCTGCGTGGATCGTGTAGACGTTCAGCTTCGAGTCGGCAAACCGGTCAAGAATGAAGCGGTTGAAGTCTTTGGCGGCCACCACCGGCCCGACGACTTCGTCGAAGGTCGGCAGGTCCACCGGAATTTGTGGCGTACCCGCACTGCCATCGGCCAATGTCGGCCGAAACAGGCTGGAACCCCGGCAATCGCTGTTGTAGCGAAAGTTGAAACTTTGCTTGGCCTGCACCACACGCTCGTCGGCACGCCAACCGGCGGCCGCCGAACAGTCGATGCGTTCGCCCAGGATGTCGCTCAGGGTCTCCACGCCGCGTCGAATCTGCTCGACCAGCTGTGCATCGCTCCAACGCCCGGTGTTGGCCTGCCAGCCGTGGTGATCCCAGGCGTGCAGGCCGACTTCATGGCCCGCCGCCTTGGCCTGGCGCATCAAGTGCCCCAGGTCACGACCGATCGGTTTGCCCGGCCAGGCAGTGCCGGCGAGCAGGATGTCCCAGCCGTACAGGCCGGCAGCGTTGGAACGCAGCATCTTCCACAGGAACTGCGGGCGGATCAGGCGCCACAAGTGGCGCCCCATATTGTCCGGCCCGACACTGAAGAAGAACGTCGCTTTTACCCCGGCCTCATCCAGGGATTCGAGCAACCGTGGCACACCTTCACGGGTGCCGCGGTAGGTGTCGACGTCGATGCGAAGACCTGCCTCCATTACTTCTTGTCCGCAATTTCAAGCATGGCTTCACGCAGGAAGAAATCGAGCGTATTACCAATGGTTTCGCTCATCTCCACAGTCGGCTCCCAGTTCAGCAGGCGCTTGGCGTTTTCGATGCTTGGCTTGCGGTGTGCCACGTCCTGGTAACCGGTGCCGTAGAACGCCTTGCTTTCTACATCGCGGAAACCGGCGAACGGCGGGAAGTTGCTGCGCAATGGGTGTGCTTCGAACTGACGCAGCAGCTCTTCGCCCAACTGACGGATGCTGGCTTCGTTTTCCGGGTTGCCGATGTTGATGATCTGGCCGTTGCAGGCATCGTTGTCGTTATCGATGATGCGCGCCAGGGCTTCGATACCGTCGGCGATGTCGGTGAAGCAGCGCTTCTGCTCGCCACCGTCGAACAGGCGGATCGGCGTACCTTCCACCAGGTTCAGGATCAGCTGGGTGATCGCACGGGAGCTGCCGATACGCGCCGAATCCAGGCGGTCCAGGCGCGGGCCCATCCAGTTGAACGGACGGAACAGGGTGAAGTTCAGGCCCTTGGCGCCGTAGGCCCAGATCACGCGGTCCAGCAGTTGCTTGGAGACCGAGTAGATCCAGCGCTGCTTGTTGACCGGGCCGACCACCAGGTTGGAGGTGTCTTCGTCGAAATACTGGTCCTGGCACATGCCATAGACTTCGGAGGTCGACGGGAAGATCACGCGCTTGTTGTACTTGACGCAGTAGCGCACCAGCTTGAGGTTTTCTTCGAAGTCCAGCTCGAACACGCGCAGCGGGTTACGGGTGTACTCGATTGGCGTGGCGATGGCCACCAGCGGCAGGACCACGTCGCACTTTTTGATGTGGTACTCGATCCACTCGGTGTGGATGCTGATATCGCCTTCGACGTAATGGAAGTTCGGGTGGCTGCGCAGGCGCTCGATGGCGTCGGAGCCGATGTCCAGGCCGTAGACTTCATAACGGTCATCACGCAGCAGGCGCTCGGACAGATGGTTACCGATAAAACCGTTCACACCGAGGATCAGCACGCGGGTACGGCGCGGCTTGCGGCCGGACTCGGCACCGCGCAGCACGGAGCCGTCGACCAGGCCCAGTTCGTTGGCCAGGGACGGACCGGCCAGGTACAGGCCGTTGTCGTTGCGCTGGCCGAACTTGACCACCAGGGAGTCTTCACCGCAGGCGATGCGCAGCGGGTTGACGCTGATCACACGGCCCGGCGCCAGGCCTTCGTTGCCCTTGACCACTTCGGCTTGCCAGACGATGAGCTTGTGCTCACCGACAGAGCAGAAGGCGCCCGGGTACGGTTGAGTCACCGCACGTACGAGGTTGAACAGTTCTTCAGCCGGTTTTTTCCACTCCAGCTTGCCGTCGGCGGCCGTGCGGCGACCGAAGCAGGTGGCCTGGCTTTCGTCCTGGGCCGTTTCAGTCAGCTTGCCCGCAGCCAGTTGCGGCAGGGCGTCGCGCAGCAGGCTGGTCGCCGCATCACGCAATTTGGCGTGCAGGGTCAGGCCGGTGTCAGTGCGCTCGATCACAACTTTTTGCTGGGCCAGGATCGCGCCGGCATCGGCGCGCTTGACCATGCGGTGCAGGGTCACGCCGGTTTCGGTTTCGCCGTTGACCAGCACCCAGTTGGCCGGGGCGCGGCCACGGTATTTAGGCAGCAGCGAGCCATGCAGGTTGAACGCGCCTTTGCTGGCGGTGGCCAACAGCGGCTCGCTCAGCAGGTTGCGGTAATAAAAGGAGAAAATGTATTCCGGGTTCAGCTTGGCAATGCGCTCGATCCACAGCGGGTGGTTGGCATCTTCCGGTGCGTGCACCGGGATGCCGTTGCGGGCGCACAGTTGGGCGACGGAACCGTAGAAATTGTTTTCCTTGGGGTCATCGGCATGGGTGAACACGGCAGCAATTTCGTAGCCCGTGTTGAGCAGTGCTTCGATGCCTGCACAACCAATATCGTGGTACGCGAATACAACAGCTTTTGAACTCATGACTGAACCTGATCGGCAGAAGTGGAGGTATGGGAGGAGGCAAGGCCGTCAACGACGACGACCGGGGCCGGTGCTGCCGGTGTGTTGCGCAGCACTTTTTCGATAAAGAAGCGTGGGCGGGCGCGCACGTCGCTGTACATGCGGCCGAGGTATTCACCCAGCAGGCCCATGCCGATGAACTGGCCGCCGGTGAATACGAACAACACCGCGAACAGTACGAACATGCCATCGCCAGCCCATTGGGCACCGAAGGCCAGGCGCAGGATGATCAGCGCGAAGGCGAACAGCACGCCCAGGCCCGCGAGGCTGAAGCCGACAATGGACAACAGGCGCAACGGGGTGGTGGTCATGCAGGTCAACAGGTCGAACATCAGGCTGATCAGGCGCATGGCGCTGTATTTCGATTCGCCGTGTTCACGCTCGGCGTGGTGCACCAGGATCTCGGTGGTGTGACGGGCAAAGCCGTTGGCCAGGATCGGGATAAAGGTGCTGCGCTCGCGGCAGGCGAGCATGGCGTCGACGATGGTGCGGCGGTAAGCGCGCAACATGCAGCCGTAGTCGCTCATGGCCACGCCGGTGGAGCGTTGCACGGCGAGGTTGATCAGGCGCGAAGGCCAGCGGCGAAACGCCGAGTCCTGGCGGTTGTTACGCACGGTGGCGACCACGTCGTAGCCCAGGGCGGCTTGTTCCACCAGGCGTGGGATTTCTTCAGGAGGGTTCTGCAGGTCGGCGTCGAGGGTAATCACCACTTCGCCCCGGCACTGCTCGAAACCGGCCATGATCGCCGCATGCTGCCCGTAGTTGCGATTGAGGATTACCGCCACCACGTTGCTGCCGTCTTCAGCGGCGGCGTCTTCGAGCATTTGGGCGGAGTTGTCGCGGCTACCGTCATCCACCAGGATGATTTCGTATTCGTAGGCCAGTTGCTTGCAGGCCGTCGTCGTGCGACGCAGCAATTCAGGCAGGCTTTCTTGTTCGTTGTAGACCGGGATAACGATCGACACGCAATGAATAGGGTAGGGTTTCAAAGATTCATGACCTCAGGGTTAGAGCAACTTGGCGCGTAAGACAACAGCAATCAATGGCCGAACAGGCAGGCGCTTGGTTAAACCTGGCGTGGATTTAGGATGTTCATCCGACCGTCCTGGTGGGTTATTGGGGGGCTTCCATGGGCATAAGGGAGTAAAGACCAAAATCCACAAAGGTAAAGCGGAATCAAGGAGTTAGTTGGCACAGCGCGGTTCGTTCTCAAGTCCTGGGCCCAAGATTAAGCGTAAAAATGTTGAACGAATATGAAAGCCAGATGAAAAACTCGTTTATTTGACAGGTAGACAGCTAGTGTTCAGCTAAACAACTAAGCCATTGAGGGCATTATTTATTGGGCGAAACAGGAACGGTTTGCATGTTGCAGGCCGGGTTTGAAGGACGCTCATTGCTGGATCGTGCCGCGCGACTGCCCGCTGCGCATTTATATTGAAGAATCTTCTCTGCATTGGCCCTCAAGTGCCGGTAAAGTAAGCCATCTCTTGCCAGGGTACTCGGATGAACAGCGTGCAGCGTATAGGCGGCCAATGGCGGCCCGTTTTGATCGGATTGTTGATGACAGTGGCCTGCGTCACGACCGCACGCGCAGATGATGGCGTGGCACTTACCGCACTCGCTCAAGTGCCTGAGGGTGTTGAAGTACGCGGCCGGCAGGTCGCCGCCTATACCTGGGACGACCGTCAGGGCAAGAACCTGCTGGTGCTCTCCGAGCAAGTCAGTGAGCGCGAGGATGATGGTACCCAGTCGGCATTTGTCTACGCGGCCCACTACCTGATCGACGGTGACCGCCCCAAGCGCATGTGGATGCTCTACGACGACGTACAGCATTGCCAGTTCGATGCGGCGCTGCGCTTCGACATGGCCGCGACCAAGGTCACCGACCTCAATGGCGATGGCCTCACCCAGGCCACGGTGGGCTATTCGCGCACCTGCACCAGCGATGTCAGCCCCAATGAATTCAAGCTCATCATGCATGTCGGCAAGTCGCAGAAGTACCGTCTGCGCGGGGTCGACCGGGTGGGCGCAGCCTGGTGGGACGAAGAAGCCGGGGGCCTGCGTGGCATGCCGCTGCCCAAGGATTGCAGCGTGGCCGCGCAGCAGGCGCTGGTCAGCCAGTACAAGGAGCAGGGCACCGAACTGCCGTTGCCGGGTTGCTATGGGGATGAGAAGGATTTTGCCAAGGCGCCGGATGCCTATCTCGCATTCATGCGCCAGCACTGGTTCGCGTTGATGCAGAAACAGGACGCCGAATGGAGCCAGGCCCAGACCCAGCCCCCGGAACCTGTCGAGGATGACGAAACAGCCCCGTGATTTGGCGCCACGGCCGCGGGTGCGTTAGACTCGCGACTGCCAATTCACTAAATACCTCGATTAAACAAAGGGTTGAACGAGGTATTTAATTCAAAGGCTGATTTACCTTGACTGAGTCTATCCGCAATCCGCTGACCCTCTACCTCACCCGCCTGGCCCCCTCCAGCCAACTGACCATGCGCTACGTGCTGCAGGATGCCGCCGACCGCCTGGGCTTCGACGACATCAACCTCGAAGACATCGACTGGCACCTGCTGCAACCCGAACATGTCATCGCCCTGGTCGCGGCATTGCGCGAGGACGGCTATGCGCCGAATACCTCGTCGCTGTATGTGAATGCGGTGCGCGGGGTGATGAATGAAGCCTGGCGCATGAGCCTGATCAGCCAGGAACATCTGCTGAAAATGCGCACGGTCAAAGCCACACCTGGCACGCGCCTGGGCCAGGGCCGCAACCTGCGTCGTACCTTGATCCGCGAAATGATGGAAGTCTGCGCCGCCGATCTGCGCCCCCAGGGCCTGCGGGATGCGGCAGTGATCGGCATCCTCTACGGCTCGGGCATGCGCAAGTCCGAGTCGGTCAACCTCGACCTCGCGCAGATCAACTTCGATGAGCGCAGCCTGCGGGTGATCGGCAAGGGCAATAAGGAGCTGGTCAAATATGCCCCGGACTGGGCTTTCGCCAAGTTGCAGGCCTGGTTGGCCTTCAGGCGCGAACAGCTTAAGGAAGGCGAGCAGGACGATAGCTTTCTGTTCAACCGCATACGCCGGGGCAGCCATATCACCCGGGAACGTATCACCAAGCACGCGATTTACTACATCGCCCGCCAGCGCGGTGAGCAGGTGGGCGTAAAGATCATGCCCCACGATTTCCGTCGCTCGTTCATTACGCGAGTGATTGAGGAGCATGACCTGTCGATTGCGCAGAAACTCGCGCATCACACCAATATCCAGACCACCGCCAGCTATGACGTGCGTGACGACAATGAGCGGCGGCGGGCCGTGGATCGGTTTGATTTGTAGGCGATCAGCGCCATTTTACAGAATAGGTTTGCCACCGGTGACCGCATAGCGCGACCCCGAGATATAGCTGGCTTCATCCGACGCCAGCAGCACATAAATCGGCGCCACTTCTACCGGTTGGCCGGGGCGGCCCAGCGGGGTTTCGCTGCCGAAGCTCTTCACGTCGTCGTCGGTCATGGTCGCCACGATCAACGGCGTCCAGATCGGCCCCGGTGCCACGCTGTTGACGCGAATGCCCTGGCTGCCCAGCAACTGCGCCAAGCCGCCGGTGAAATTGGCAATTGCACCCTTGGTGGCGGCATAGGCCAGCAGCGTCGGCTTAGGCATGTCGGAGTTGACCGAGCTGGTGTTGATGATCGAACTGCCGGCCTTCATATGCGGCAGCGCGGCCTTGCAAATGCGAAACATCGCGGTGATGTTGATATCGAAGGTCTTGACCCATTCCTCATCCTCGATCTCTTCGAGCGTCTCGTGGGTCATCTGGAATGCAGCGTTGTTCACCAGCACATCGATGCGCCCGAACTGTTCCACGGTCTTGTCGACCAGCGCCTGGCAGTTGGCTTTTTGCGCGATGTCACCGGGCAGCAAAAGGCACTGGCGGCCCGCTTCTTCAACCCAGCGTGCGGTTTCCCTGGCGTCTTCGTGTTCGTCCAGATAGGCGATGGCGACGTCGGCGCCTTCACGGGCAAATGCAATGGCCACCGCGCGGCCGATGCCACTGTCGGCACCGGTGATCAGGGCGATCTTGTTGGCCAGCCGACCAGAGCCTTTATAGCTCTGCTCCCCGCAGTCGGGGTACGGGTCCATTTTCTTCTGGGAACCGGGCACGGACTGGGGCTGGGCGGCGAAGGGTGGGCGTGGGTAGTCAGTCATTTCAAACTCCATAGGTCTTGAAGGGTGCTATGGAATTAGTTGTTTTACCGCCTGCGATAGTTGTGATGGATCCCTTCAAGGCCCGACGAATGGTCACGAGATCGTCGGCGCCGATCAGGAGGAGGGTGGGGCGCTGGACAGCAAGTGCGCCGGCAGACGGCGCAAGGTCCACAGCGTGGTGAGCATCGCCGCGAGCGCACACAGCGCGATACCGATCAGCATCGGCGCCGGTGTGTGGTCGGCGAACACACCGACCAGGGTCATGGACACGGCTGCGGTGATCATCTGGATGGCACCCAACAGGGCGGAGGCAGAACCCGCCACAGCGCCATGGTCCTCCAGGGATAACACCCCGGCCGCCGGCAACAGCAGGCCAAGGAAACCGAAGCCGATAAACAGCAACGACATCATCACCGCCAGGCTATCGACCCATAGCGTGCTGGCGGCCAGCAGCACCATTACGACGGCTACCGCGACCACTGACCAACGAATCAGCGGCGCCAGGCCGAAACGCGCACTCAAGCGCGCAGTGAGTTGGCTCATGGCGAAAAACGACGCGGCGTTCAGGGCGAAACACAGGCTGAACTGGGTAGGCGTGAGGCCGAAATATTCGATGTAGACGAAGGGCGCACTGCCGATAAACACGAAGAACGTGGCCAGTCCGAACCCGCACACCACCGATAAACCGATGAACACCGGGTCCCGCAGCAGTGCGCCGTAGCTGCTGAACGCCGTGCCCAATGTCTTGCCCAGCCGGCGCTCGGCGGGGTGGGTTTCGGGCAGTTGCACCATCGTCATCACCAGGCACAGCACCGCCACCACCGCGAGCACGGCAAACACTTCGCGCCAGCTCCACAGCGAGATCACCAGGCTGCCGGCCAGCGGCGCGAGAATCGGCGAGACACTCATCACCAGCATCAGCAAGGCCATCAGCCGTGCGGCTTCATGGCCGGTGTACAGGTCACGCACAATGGCACGGGGGATTACCATCCCGGCACAGGCGCCGAACGCCTGCACGGCGCGAAAGCCAATCAGCACTTCAATCGTCGGCGCCAGCGCGCAGCCGATACTGCCCACGGCGAAGATCACCAGCCCCGCATAAATCGGCGGCTTGCGCCCGAACACATCACTGATCGGCCCGTAGAACAGCTGGCACACGCCGATGATCATGAAGAACACCGTCAGGCTCATCTGTACCGCTGCCGGCGAAGCGTGCAGGCTGGCGCCCAGGGTTGGCAGGGCGGGCAGGTAGATGTCGATGGCGAATGGGCCAACGGCGGTGATCAACCCCAGCAGCAGGGCGAGGTGGGCAATACTTCGAGACATACATGGTTCCGGGCGGAGCAAAGGTCGGTCAGCTTAAGGGATCTGCGCAGATCCTTAAACTTAGGCTTCAATAACAGGCAACGGGTGCCGATAACGGTACTAGTGACGCTCGAACGGTTGGGGCCCCAACCGGCGGTTCAGGGGATACAGGCATGACGATCAAATTACGCTTGATACTGTTGATTGCGACCGGTGTATTCGCGGCTTTGCTCATGAGCCTGGCCGGTTACCTGGGAAATACCCGGATGGCGAGTGCTGTGGAGGACAACGAGGTCAGCATGACGATCCTGCGCAACCATATGGAAGCCGACATGATGCACGACGCCCTGCGCGCCGATGTGTTGTCGGCCATGCTGGTGGGCCTGGGCAAAAGCACGAGTACCAAGGACGAGGTCAACAGCTCGCTGAAGGAACATGCCGAGCATTTCCGTCAAGTGCTGGGTGACAACCTTAAGCTGCCGCTCAACGAGACGCTCAAGGCCAGCCTGGAAAAAATCCGGCCCAGTCTGGATACCTATATCAGTGCCGGCGAGCGCATCGTCGCCCTGGCGTTGGATAATCCCGAAGCCGCCCGTGGGGAGCTGGAGAGCTTCAACACCGCATTCAGTCGCCTGGAAGATCAAATGGCGGCCCTGAGTGAGTTGATCGAAACCAATACCCAGCAGACCGGCGCGGGCACACGGCAGACCATCAGCAACGCCAACATCACCCTGAGCGCGGTGTTGGTTGCCAGCCTGTTGCTGCTGTTGGCCCAGGGTCGCTGGGTCACCTTGAGCATCATGGGGCCGCTGCAGGCCGCCAGTCGCATTGCCGCGAGCATCGCCCGTGGCAACTTGAGCGAGCCGATTGTCGAACCCAAGCGCAATGACGAAGCCAGTTCTTTGATCCGCAGCCTCGCTACCATGCAGCGAGATCTACGCGGCATGATCGAAGTGGTGCGCAGCAACGCCCATGGCGTCAATGGCATGAGCGAACGCTTGAGCCAGGGCTGCCATGACGTTGCCGGCAGCAGTCAGCAGCAAAGCGCGGCAGCCAGCACCATGGCGGCAGCGGCCAGTGAAATGACCGCCAGTATCGAGGAAATCACCCGGCATGCCGGGCGCGCCCTGGACATGGCCAACCAGGCTGAAGCCTTGGCCAAGGATGGCGGCCGGGTGATCCACCAGGTGGTGAAGGACATGGATGGCATCGCTCGTTCAGCGCAGCAATCGGCTCAGGTCATTCGTACGCTGGACAAGGAGTCCGAGGCGATCTACAGCATTATCCAGGTGATCAAGGGGATCGCTGACCAAACCAACCTGTTGGCCCTGAACGCCGCGATTGAAGCCGCCCGCGCCGGCGAACAGGGGCGCGGCTTTGCGGTGGTCGCCGATGAAGTGCGCAGCCTCGCGGGCCGTACCAGTGCCTCGACCCAGGAAATTGCCAACATGGTCGGGCGTATCCAGCAGAACACCCGGGAAGCGGTGACCAGCATGGAGGAGGGCGTCACCCAAGTGGATAAAGGCATGGCGGTGACTGCGGAGGTGGAACGAGCGATCCGCGATATTCTGCAGGCCACCCTGAATACCACCGAGTTGGTGAATGACATCTCGCGCACCATCGGTGAACAGAGCCTGGCCAGCAACGAGATCTCCCACCAGGTGGAGATGATTGCCGGGATGTCGGAAAACAACAGCCGCATCATCGGCGAAACTGCCTCAACCACCGATCAGTTGGCGGGCCTGGCCGGCAAGTTGTCGCAGTCCGTGGATCGCTTCAGCCTGTAACTCAGCTCAACTGCCTGGACGGCGGCGAGTGGTTACTGAGCTTCGCGCCGGCGCTTGGCGGCCTGTAGGGAAATCCCTACAGGTTTCGCAAATCATTAGGGCAATATCAGGATTTCCTGATGGCTCTTTGCTATATGGCGAGCTAGAGTGATTGGAAGATTTAATCGAATCTTGATGTCTCCGGCCTCGGCTTAGGCCGCAGGACACTTCATACCTGTGGAGTGCACCATGAAAGTTCTAATCGCCGATGACTCATCCATGTCGCGCAAGATGGTCTTGCGCTCCCTGCCAGAATCACTGACCGAAGATGTTCGCCAAGCCTGTAATGGTGCCGAGGTGATGGAGGCCTACCACGCCGGGTTGGTCGATCTGCTTTTTCTCGACCTCACCATGCCCGTCATGGACGGTTTCCAGACCCTGGAGGCGCTCAAGCGCGAAGACGCCAATGTGGTTGTCGTGGTGATCAGCGCAGATATCCAGCCCCTGGCCAGGCAGCGCGTATTCGATCTGGGCGCGGCTGCATTCGTCGCCAAGCCGGTTACTTCAGAAGCCGTACTCAGTGCTTTGCACGTCATAGGAGTGCTTTGATGGAAACCTTGGCCGAGCTCACCGAAGACCAACGTGATGCCTTGCAGGAACTGATGAATATCGCCATGGGACAGGCGGCCGAGCGACTGGCCCTGCTGACCAATACCATGGTGACGCTTTCGGTTCCTTTTATTCACCCGCTGATCCGGGAACAAAATAACCTGGCGATTCCGGAGCATCTGCGCCGAAGCTTCATGATCGTCACCCGCCAGTCGTTCCTGGGGGAGCTGCGCGGAGAAGTGTTCGTGTGCTTTGGCTCCATGGGGGCAGATGAACTGGCCGAACTGCTGGGCTACAAGGGCGGCGGCCTGGCCCAGCAGGATGAGTTGATGCTTGATGTCACCAACATCCTGACCGGCGCCTGCATCAGTGGCCTGGCAAGGCAGGTGGCGACTCAAGTGAGTTATGACGCGCCATCCATTCTCGTCCACAGGGAACAGGAAGCGAATGCACTGGATGAATTGAACCTGAATGAACACCTTGCGATGGTGTTGGAAATCCGTTTCGAGGTTGAGGCTCATCAATTCTCCTGCGACTTGCTGATCTGCATCACTGAACGCACAGCAGGCGTTGTCGTTCGGGCCATCGATCGTTTGCTGGACGAGCTTTGAAGGGATCTCTCATGACAGACAGCAAGGCAATCTCCCGGGAAACCCTTGAGTCGATGCTCAAGGCCATCAACATGGGTGTGCTGCTGGTCGACCAGGACTGCAAAGTGCTGTTTTCCAATCACTTTATGTCCATCAACAGTGGCCGCAGCGCTGAAGAATTGGTCGGCCGTACGCTGTTTGAAGCCTTTCCGGAGCTACCGGAGGTCTGGACCCGGCAGAAGATCAACAGCGTCGTCACCCTGCAAAACTTTGCGTTCACTTCATGGCAGCAACGGCCGCACCTGTTCAATTTCGAAAGCACCCGGCCCATCAGTGGCATGGTCCGGCTCATGTATCAGAACTGCACCTTTTTCCCCGTGCAGGACGCCGATGGCAGCAATCTTGGCGTGGGCCTGGCCATCAGTGACACGACTGACACGGCTGCCCGCCAACTCGAGTTGACGCACCTCAACAAGCTGCTGGAAGAAGAAAAGGGCGCCCAGGCGCTGCTTATCGCGCGGCTCGAAGATGCACAGGCGCAGTTGTTGCAGTCCGAGAAGATGGCGGCGATAGGGCAACTGGCTGCGGGCGTGGCCCACGAGATCAATAACCCGATCGGCTTTGTTTGCTCCAACGTCAACAGCCTGCGTCGTTATCTCGTGGACATCTTCGCGCTGCTCGAAGCTCATGAGCAGGCGACAGACGAAGGACATGCCAATGCTCATCCCGAGCTGGCGATCATGCGCGACAAGATGGATTACACCTTCATGCGTCAGGACATCGACGACCTGCTTGCCGAGTCGGCCGACGGTCTTGACCGGGTCACCCGCATAGTCAAGGACCTGCGTGAGTTCTCCCATGTCGACAGTTACGAATGGCAGTTGGCCGATCTGCACAAGGGGCTCGATAGCACCCTCAACGTTATCTGGAACGAGATCAAGTTCAAGGCTCAGGTGATCAAATGCTACGGCGATGTCGAGCCCATCGAATGCATGGGCTCACAAATCAATCAGGTTTTCCTGAACTTGCTCATCAATGCCAGCCATGCCGTGGGCGCCGACGGCGAAATCACCATCAGTAGCGGGAGGGAAGACGGCGGAGTGTTCGTCGAGATCGCCGACAACGGTCATGGCATCCCCCTTGAAATCCAGAACCGGATATTCGAACCGTTCTTCACAACCAAACCGGTGGGCATGGGGTCGGGCCTTGGCCTGTCGTTGTCGTACAGCATCATGGTCAAGCACCATGGAAGGCTCACCGTCGAAAGCGAGCCGGGCAGGGGGAGTCGCTTCCGCGCGTGGTTACCACTACGCCAGCCCAAGACACAGGACGTCTCAACTTACGCCACTGAAGGACGCTGATCATGGACACGCTCTCTTTCTGCGTAAAACGCTACACCGTCATGCTGGTGGATGATGAAGAAAGTATCCTCAACAGCCTCAGACGTTTACTGCGCTCAAAGCCTTACGACTTGCTCCTGGCCACGAGTGGGGCGCAGGCGCTGAGTCTTTTCGAACAACACCCTATAGACCTGATCGTCTGTGACGCGCGCATGCCGCACATGGACGGTCCAACCTTGCTGCGCGAGGTGCATAAGCGCAATCCGCACTGCATGAATATCCTGCTGACCGGTTATGCCGATATGAGCATGATTACCCAAGCGCTCAGCGACGGGTATATTTTCCGCTACATCAGCAAGCCCTGGAATGATGAAGAGCTGAAGCTCACTCTCGATCAGGCTTTGGAAATGAAGAGAGTGAGCAGTGATCGTCACGATCCGAATGTTCAGTCGACTATATAACTCAACTAAATAGTCATTTAGTTGAGTTATATCTTTTTGGTATAAATCCCTACACTGTTTCGGATTTTAACCGAGACGATCATGCTGCAAGCGATGGACCCGCTATAGAAAAACCAATCAGGGTCTTTAATCGCGCCGCAGTACTGCAAATCGCTTACTTCTTTTAATAAGCGCTTCATAACCAGATGGTTTTGCCCGAGCGGATAGCGAGCAGTGACAATCCCACGAGCTTTCACATGATTTTTCTCGCTTTTATTTAGCCCGTTCAACGGCAGCACGAGATCAATATAGTCGCTATAAGAGAGCAACTTGGGGTCTTGCGGATTTATGTCTATTTCAAGAACAGCTTCAGTTTGGTCAAACAATTGAATTGAGCGATGTGGTGACTGGCCTGTGACAAGCCACGGGAAAGATTTAGACACTTCAGCGAATTCAGGTGATTGACTCTCCGTCAAATATTGTCCGGTTAGCAAACCATGGTTCGCAGAATTTAGCACCGAGGTCAACGAAACCACTGCGGGTTTCTGCTTGACTTGAAACGGAGCGACCCCGGTATTAATACCGTTCTGAAGAATAAGGTCGACGGCAGCAGCATGAGTGAAATGATAGAAGAGCATGAACGGCAATCCTCAGAATTCGGGTTCGACAATACCATGAACGGATTGAGGAGCGGACGGTATGAGCGTGCGTGCAGGATGGTGACCCAAGGCTAGGACTGACCGCTCCTTAGCTACGCATAATGTATATTATGTTAAATCATGTACTAGGTTGTATGAGCTCGTAACTCACTGATTCGACGGCGTGCATCTATAGGACTCTATAGATCGCGGAAATCACCTGCATCGTTGCGTCTTCGATCGTTCCTTCATTACGGCATAACACCCAACCGTGATCTGCAATTGCTCGCTCGAATGCCTTGGTGCAAGCGACATGTTCTTCCAGCTTATGGATCACGGTACTGCTCAGCCCGCGCCGTCGTGCCGCGGCCCTCGCCCATGAAATATCAGGCGCGGTGACAATCCCGACATGCAGGTCTGGGACTCGCACGTTTCGATCAATGTTCAACTGCAGGATCTCTGCAAACGGAATTATCCGGCGAAACGCGGCATCAGACGGGTACCAGCGATCGATCAGGATGATGCTGTCTGGTGGTTGTTTAGCCAGCACATGCTGGGAAATCCAGGTACGGCTATCCGCCAAGCGTTCACAGACCCGCAGCTCCAACTCCCGGGAGGGACTTCTGGCGAGCGTGTTAACCAGGGCCATAGTTCCCTCCCGGTAGGGATCGCTTTTTTTCTCGCAAAGTCGGATCACCTTTTTGTTGTCTGCCCTCAGTACTTTCGTAACGGCTTCCAACAGCGTGGTTTTACCGGTCCCCTTGGGTCCATCTAGAGAAACAAACAGCGGACGATTCATTATGTTGATACCGAAGTTGGCTTCTTCCCGCAGCACCGCTTCAAGCCCCTTATTGGCGCTCGTTATACAGGCAAATGACGGAAGGCAAGAAATAGAAAGCAGCAGTAGGAATACACGCCAGGGTTACCCGGCCAATTATGACATCGCCCTTTGGTAAGTCGACGACGGGATTCACCTGAATCGGGAAATGGTTGCCGCAGAGAAGAACGACACCCACTTCGTCAATATGGGGATAGGACCTGACGGATTGTCCGCTGACAGCGCCTTGTCCCCTGTTTTTGCCCTATCTGATCTAAATCAATCCGACGCGGGGTCTTCACGCAGACATTAAACGCAGCAGTCGCCCCCTCACGTTCGAAGGGTGCAGAAACGCTCGTTTCGTGGAGATTCCCCATGGCTACGCATTTGCAAGGCACCCAACCGGTTGTCCCGCCTGTTGCCCAGTCGTCTGCGGGCAGCGTGCGAAAGGTAGAGCCCAAACGTTTGTCACTTAGCCTGCTGGTTGCCCTGGTGGTCGGCTCGATGATCGGCAGCGGCATTTTCAGTCTGCCGCAAAACATGGCCGCCAGCGCAGGTGCAGGCGCCATTCTGATTGGTTGGTTGATCACCGGTGTCGGCATGCTGTCGTTGGCCCTGGTCTATCAGACCCTGTCCGACCGCCAGCCTGCCCTGGACAACGGCGTGTTTGCCTACGCCCGTGCACTCGGCGGTGACTACTTGAGTTTCAATTCCGCCTGGGGTTACTGGATCAGTGCGTGGATCGGCAACGTCAGTTACCTGGTGATCCTGTTCGCGGCACTGAGTTACTTCTTTCCGCTGTTTGGCGAAGGCAACAACAAAGCGGCCATCGCTGGTGCGTCCGTGGTGTTGTGGTCGCTGCACTGGATGATCCTCAGGGGCATGCGCACCGCTGCGCGGGCCAATGCGCTGACGACGGTGGCCAAGATCGTACCGTTGCTGCTGTTTATCGGCCTGGTGATCGCGGCGTTCCAGCGCGAGACGTTCAGTGTCGACTTCTGGGGCGCGTCCACCTTGGGCAGCACTCTCGATCAAGTCAAAAGCACCATGCTGGTCACCGTCTGGGTGTTCATCGGTATCGAGGGCGCCAACGTGTTTTCTGCTCGTGCGGCGGAGCGTGCCAACGTCGGGCGCGCCACGGTGATCGGTTTTGTCATCACCCTGGTGTTGCTGATAGCCGTGTCGTTGTTGTCCCTGGGCGTGCTCAAACAACCGGAACTCGCCGCCCTGAAAAATCCGTCGATGGCTGGCGTGCTGCAGGTCGTCGCGGGGCCTTGGGGCGCGGTGTTGATCAGCATCGGCCTGATTGTTTCAGTCGGCGGCGCCCTGCTCGCCTGGACCCTCCTGGCGGCCGAGTCAGTGTTCACGCCCGCCAAGGAAAAGGTCATGCCGGGGGCGCTTGCCGTGGAGAACACCCAAGGCGTGCCCGCCAACGCGCTGTGGCTCACCAACGGCTGCATTCAAGTGTTCCTGCTGTTGACGCTGTATTCGAGCGCCAGCTATCTCGCGCTGATCTCCCTGGCCACCTCGATGATCCTGCTGCCATACCTGTTCAGCGGCCTGTATGCATTGAAATTGACCTGGCAGGGTGAAACCTACGCCGGCCACCGCGCCGTGCAAATACGCGACATGGCCATTGCGACGGTCGCCACGGCGTATTGCCTGTGGTTGCTCTACGCCGCCGGGCCGAAATACATGTTGCTCAGCGCCCTCCTCTACGCGCCCGGTTCGTTGATCTACCTGGGCAGCATGAAGGCCCGCCAGGGCCAACCGTTGAGCGGTCCTGAAACGGGCTTGTTGATCATCATCTGGGCGGCCGCGGCCTATGCCGGCTGGATGCTGTGGAGCGCAACGCTGACCTTGTAGGGCAGGCAGCCTTTCGTACCTTTGTTCTGTCTTGGCGGCCCGTGGACCATAGGCTCACGGCCCGTCGTCAACCTGAGAAGGAGTAAGGTTTTTTTTGTCCGCCTGAAGCCTGCCATGCTGGTCACGCGCGGCCCCGGCGAACACCGCAGCAAGCCCGGCAATGTGCCGGGTGCTGCACCCCTTCCCTACTTGCGGCTTGCCTTTTCAAGCATACGGCTGGCGCGATCGTTGGCTTGATCCGCCGTGCTTTGCGCCTGACTGGCCGCAATCGCTGCCTGTTCCGCTTTCGAATACGCCTCATCAGCCATGGCCTTTGCCGACAAGGCATTGCTTTGGGCGGAGTCCAGGCGCGCGTCCACTTCTTTTGTGTGCTTGTTGCTGCAACCGGCCGACACCGCCAGAAGGATGCTGAGCAATACAACGGATAAGCGCTTATTCATGGGGATACTCCTTGAGATTAACGGCAGGAAAGAGCCTGCTGCGGCTCAAAGTATCCGGCGCCCAAAGGACAAGGCTCTGACTTTTATCAAGAACCGCCTACTCAACGGCTCACCTCATCAGATCGCTAGAATGCTGCACGGTACCTGGTACAAGACGTGCTCGGTCGTGCTGCCCAACAGCTTCTCCAGGCCTTGATACTGGACCCTGCCCATCACGATCACATCCACTTGATGTCGGGTGGCGAACTCACTTAACACCGAGACGGGATTGCCCAGGATGAAGTGGTAACGATCCGCGGGAACGCCATAGCGTTGCGCCAGTTCCAGAAACCTGACTTTCTCGGTGCTCTGCAGATCCTCCATCAGGTCGGATAGTGCCAGGCCGCCCATATCGGTCATGTAGAGCGCGGAGATATCGCAGGCATACAGCAAGTGCAGTTCGGCATCGCATTGCAACGCCAGGTTGGTGGCCTGCTCGACGATGCGATCATTCAGCTCGCTGTTGATCGATTGAACATCCGAGGCATCAACCGCCGCCACAACCAGGCGTGGCAAGGCATGGCCACCCCCGCCTACCAGGTACACCGGAACCGGGCACTCACGCAGCAACTGCCAGTCCAGAGGGGTGAAGAACGCGCGTTTCAAGGCGGATTCGCGCTGCACTTGTTTGATCAAAAGATCGGGCTTCATTTCCGTGACGTAATCGAGGATGTCTTGCTTGATGTCATCGGCCCAAGTCGCCTGCGCCGTTACATCAATCTCGAGCGCACGAAGATTGCCGGCCTGGCGGTTCAACCAGTCGCGATGATCCTGAAGGTAGGCGGCATGGGCATTTTCCCGCACGTCGTCGTCAAGCAACGACAGGATGTCCAAAGGCTTTGTCAGCGCGACAATGTGCAGGCTAGCACCACTGGCCTTGGCCAGGGCGGCTGCATGGCTGATCGCCGGGGAGTCGCGCAGGGCAGGATTGATGATCAGTAATAAGCATGTGTATTGGCTCATGATTCGACTCCAGAGGGATTGAAAATCTGATCCACGTCAGGAAACCCACAGACAATTGTCCTCGGTTCAGCCTATCCAGTGGATCTCAGGTGCCTTGCGTGCGACGGGCACGGGCGCAGACAGTGGATGGCCCACGATAATCGGCGCCACCGGCGTCCATTCCACGGGCAAGCCCAGCATGTGCTTGCCCTCGGGTGTATTCAGAAAGCCCTGGGCGAAGCCGATCCAGCATGTGCCCAACCCCTCGGCGTAGGCCGCCAGCATCAGGTTTTGCGCGGCCAGGGCGCAGTCTTCGACCACCCATTGATCGGGGGCGTTACCCGAGATCAGCACCAGCGACGGCGCGTGGTAGAAGATCTGAAAGCTGTCATCGCTAAGCAACGACTGGAAGTGACTGGAGTGCGACCCCACGGGCGTCGTGGCAAGCAAGCGAGCCTTGGCTTCACGGGAAATCCGATCCAGCAGCGCCTGGTCACGAATCACGGTGAACGTCCAGGGTTGCTGGTTCATCGCGCTCGGCGCCTGCATGGCGGCGTCGATCAAACGGCAGAGGACTTTTTCATCGACCGCTGCCGGCGTGTAGTCACGTGTCGAGCGCCGGCCGGAAATGGCTTTGTTCACATTCATGGGGGTATGCCTTGATAGGAATACTTTCAGCTTCTCCGATGTGGCAGTGGCAACCTTGACTTTTATCAACTAAGTCCCAGCCATACAGATCAGTGGGCCATGGCACTGTTTGACATTAATCAACACGCCCGTCTCGCCTAGCACGCAGTGTGATCAAGCGGGTACTTGCCGCGCCTGACCCGACCGCCTGCACTGCGCTGGAGATTCCCATGTTCGCTAATCCACACACTGCCGCCCTGATCGCCGAGATGGATAAAGCGCCGCCTTCGGAGCATTGGCTGGAGAAATTGCGCGACGGCACGCCTGTGCTTATTCGCCCGCTGTCGGTGGAAGACCGCATGCGTCTGTTGGTGTTTTTTCGGCGCTTATCGCCCCTGTCGCTGCGATTTCGCTTTTTGGGGGCGGTCACTCGTGTCGACGAGCGCATCATCGATGCGCTGCTGAGCCTCTCCGCGGAGGTCAGCCGTGGCTATGTGGCACTGATCCACCATGAAGGCGAGTTGCAGGTCATCGGCGTCAGCCGCTATAAGCGTTTCGCGGATGAGCGCTGCGAGTGCGCGGTTGCCGTTGCCGAAGGCTGGCAACGCAAGGGGTTGGGGCGTTTATTGCTGGGGCATCTGATCGACACCGCAAGACGCGAGGGCTTGCGCACATTGTGTTCGACGAACCTGTCGACCGATTACCCGATCCATGGTTTGTACAAGCAACTGGGTTTCACATCGGTGTATCTGGGGCAGGATTTCGAACGCCTGGTTCATGAGCTGACACTCTGAACGGGGTCGCCAACATGCGGGGGCCTCGTCCAGGGTCAAGCCAGGACAGCCTGGTGGTTGCGTTTTGCACTGCCAAGGCTAAGAAGTGCAGGCGGCCTCCTTGTACAAGTATTGTTCAAACCAGCTGCCCGTGAGCCGCGCCACGTCCGCCAGGGCACCGGGTTCCTTGAAGAGGTGTGTTGCGCCCTTGACCACTTCCAGGCGTTGTGTGCAGTGCAATGTCTGGCTGGTCTGCGCATTCAGGCGCAGTATCATCGGGTCGTCTGCGCCCACCACTTGCAAGGTCGGGGCGTTGACCAGGGGCAATGCCTGGGCCGCCAGATCGGTGCGCCCTCCTCGACTGACGACTGCCCGCACAGTGGACGAGCGGGCGGCGGCAACCATTGCCGCCGCCGCGCCCGTACTGGCGCCGAACAGACCCACACGCAGCTTGCGTAATTCAGCGTCGCGGGCAGTGGCGTTTATGACCAGGGTCAGTCGATCGGCGAGCAGTGGGATATCGAAGCGCAGCACACCGGTCAGGTTATCCCAGCGTTGCTCTGTTCTCGTCAGCAGGTCCACCACCAACGTGCCCATGCCATGGCGCGCCAAATACTCGGCGATATAGTGGTTACGCGGGTTTGAATGCCCGCCGCCACTGGCGTGAACCAGGATGACCAGGCATTCGGTCCCTTGTGGCAATCGCAAATCCCCCGCCAGCTCGAAGCCGGCAAAGTTGAACTTTCTGTATTGCAGCTCGGAGCCTGACGCGCCAACAGGAGAAGCCATGAGGTGAATACCTTCGTCTAGCTGAAGTCTCTGCGGGCTACATTGCCTTTTTGCGACAGGGGGCCCTTGATAAAAATCAAGCCCTCGCCGATCCGCGCTCAAATCAGTCGTAGAGCCGACGGAGCACGCCAGGCAGCCACTGCGGCAAATCGGTTGGGCGTAAACCGGCACCCAACTCGGCAGCGGCGACACAGTGCAACCACACCCCCGCCGCTGCCGCCGAAAACCCCGGCATGCCCTGGGCCAGCAACCGTTGGATAATTGCCTTCAATACCCCATCGGCGCCCTTCCCCGTCAAGGTCGACGGCCCAGGACAGTGGAGAATGGCCCGGCCATCAGGCGCGGCGATGACCGTGTCGCGGCCTTGTATCACCACCACTACTGAGCGGCGCCGGGCATCGGCACGCATGCGGGTAAGCGTGTCGCCCATGCCTCCAGACTCGCGTGGCAACGAGGCCTCGTGAACGATCAGCACGCCGTGGCCCTGCAGTGCCCGCTCCTCAGTTCCGGCGCGCGGCAGATCGGCCATCCACAACGCCGGATGGTTCTCGAATGCCTGGGGGGCGATGGCATCAAGTACTGCATCGGGGGTGCCAATGTCGGCGACGATGACCTCGCCGCACAGTGTCCGACCCGGAGACAGCAGATGCCCTGGCTTTTTACGAAAAAACGTCACCGTCACAGCCGCCGCTACGGCACCCAGGGCTTCACCGGTATCGCCCATCACGCCGCTGGGTGTATCGATCGCGATAATCGGCGCGTGGCCACGGCCGGCTGCGGCCAGGGTGTCGAGCACCGGCCCCTCCAGTGCGCGGCTCAGACCCGCGCCGAACAGCGCATCGACGATCAGGTGCGCCCCTTCCAGCACCGACGGGCTCAGGGCCTTGACCTCGCCCTGCCAGCGTTGTGCATGTTGCCTCGCTTCGCCTTTCAGAGCGGCGGGATCGCCCCACATGGCCAGGGTCACCGGCCAGCCAGCCTCGGCCAGCCGTTGGGCGGTGACAAAGCCGTCACCGCCGTTGTTGCCCGGCCCGCTGAGCACCACCAGCGGCCTGGGTGTCCAGCGGCGCGCGATTTCGCCTGCGACCGCCGCACCGGCATTGCTCATCAACGCGAATGACGACACACCCGCAACGACCGACAGCCGGTCAGCCTCCGCCATCTCGCGCACCGTCAACAAGGCGTTCTGCCGCCAGCCCGTCGCAACCGTACTCATGGGTATTCCTGTCCTCAATCGGCACTGAAATCAATCACCACCCGAGAGGGTACATCACCGTGTTCAAGGCGCTCGAACACTTGGTTGATCGCCGACAGTGGTTGCAACTCAATATCGGCCTTAACCTTGCCCTCAGCGGCAAATGCCAGCGCTTCGGCCATGTCCTGGCGATTGCCCACGAACGAGCCTCGCACGGTGATGCAGTTGGCAACCACCTCGAACAACGCCATGGGGAATTCGCCAGGTGGCAGGCCCACCAGTACGCAGGTGCCCAGTTTGCGCGTCATCGCCACCCCCTGCTTGAACGCGCCAAGCGAGGGCGCGGTAATCAGCACGCCATGGCCGCCCCCCTGGGTCGCGGCAATCACAGCGGCCACCGGGTCGGCGCTTTTGGCGTTCACAACGGCGTCTGCGCCCAGTTGAGTCGCATGGGCCAGTTTCCGGTCGTCGATGTCCACGGCGCACACCCGCAACCCCATGGCCTTGGCATACTGCACCGCCAGATGGCCCAAGCCGCCAACCCCGGAAATGACAATCCACTGGCCGGGCCGCACATCCGCTTCCTTGATGCCTTTGTAGGTCGTCACCCCCGCGCAAATAATCGGTGCCGCCTCGCACGGCGCCAGCCCGGCGGGGATGTGCGCGACATATTCAGGGTCGGCCAGGATGTACTCGGCAAAGCCGCCGTTGCGTGTGTAGCCACCAAACTCCGCCTTGGCGCAGACGGTCTCCCAGGCTTGCAGGCAGTATTCGCAATGACCGCAGGCCGAATAAAGCCACGGCACGCCGACGCGTTCGCCCTTCTGTACGGCAGTGACGCCTTCGCCCAATGCCACGACGATGCCGATGCCCTCGTGCCCAGGGGTAAACGGCAGCGCGGGCTTGAGCGGCCAATCGCCCTTCGCCGCATGCAGGTCGGTGTGGCACACCCCGCAGGCTTCCACTTTAATCAGGATCATCCCTGGCCCCGGTACCGGGATGTCGAGGTGACGCATCACCAAGGGTTGTCCAAACGCCTCGACCACGGCGGCCAACATTTTGTTGTTCATCACGCGTCCCTCTTGCAGATGGTGCTCGCTGGCCTGGCGAATGCCGGGTCAGTCCCGAAAAATCGTTAACCCAGCCCTCTGACGGCCTCGATCATTTTGACCAGGACAGCCTGCGCATCGCCGTACACCATGTTGCAGTTCTCTGCGTAAAACAGCGGGTTCTGGATACCGGCATACCCCTTGCCCTCCCCGCGCTTGACCACGTACACATGATGCGCCTTGTCGACATCCAGGATTGGCATGCCATAGATCGGTGAGGCTTTGTCCGTGCGCGCCGCCGGGTTGACCACGTCGTTGGCGCCGATCACCAGCACCATATCCGTGCTGGGGAAGTCGGTATTGATGTCGTCCAGCTGGAAAATCAGGTCGTAGGGCACGCCAGCCTCTGCCAGTAACACGTCCATCTGCCCCGGCATGCGCCCCGCCACCGGGTGCACCGCAAAGCGCACCAGCACGCCGTGCGCCTGCAATAACTTGACGAGTTCATAGAGCTTTTGCTGGCCCTGTGCGACGGCCAGGCCATAGCCCGGCACGATGATGACGGTATTGGCGTAACGCATGGCCACACCCGCATCGCTTGCGGCCGTCGGCTTGAGCTCACCGACGATCGCTGCACCTTTGCGTGTGGGCTGGTCGCCGAAACGCGCGAACAGCACGTGGGCCACCGAGCGGTTCATGGCTTTGGCCATCAGCAGGGTCAGCAGCACGCCAGCGGCGCCCACCAGCATGCCGGCAATCATCATGGCCGGGACCTGCAACACAAAACCCTCAAGGCCGACGGCCAGGCCGGTAAAGGCGTTATAGATGGAAATCACTACGGGCATATCGGCGCCGCCGATGGGCAACGTCATCAATACGCCGAACAGCAACGCACAGCCGAAGAACACCGCGATCAACCCCAGCAGTTGGCCTGATGCGCCGTCAGCAGCCTGCAGGGCGATCATCAACCAGGCCCCGGCACCGAGGGTCACCAGCATCAGCAGCGCGTTAATCAGTTGCAGGCCCTTCAGACGCAAGGGTTTGTTGAGGCGCCCGTCCAACTTGGCCCAGGCAATCAAGGAGCCCGATAACGACACCGCGCCGATCAACGCGCCCAACAAGGTGCCGGCCAATGCCGCCAGGTCGACGACCCGCCCGCCGAACAGCTCCATGGCGGCAATCGCGGCAGCAGCACCACCGCCCATGCCGTTGTACAACGCGACCATCTGCGGCATGGCGGTCATGGCCGCTTTACGCCCGCTCCACCAGGCGGCGCCACCGCCCAGCAACAAGGCCAACAGCGCCAGGCTGACGTTGACCGGCAGGTGCGGCCTTGCCGCCTCGCTCACGGTCAACACGTACAGAAAGCTGACGATGACCGCAGCGCCCATCCCCCAGCCGGCGACATGAATGCCCCCGGACGCGGTGACGGGCGAAGACATCCGCCACAACCCGAAAATCAACAAAAAAGCCGCGAGCACATACACCAGCCCTATCAGCCATTGCGACGTCATGATCAGCATGATCGAACCTCAGGCCTTCTCAGGCTTTCTGGTGGTGGAGTGATGGGCTTTACGCCGTTTGGGTTCTGGCGCGCTGGGCTGGAACATCGCGAGCATCCGGCCCGTCACGGCATACCCGCCCGCCGCATTCCCCGCGCCGAGCAGCACCGCGACAAACCCCGCCACCTGCTCGGGCACCGTTGCCGCATCGAGCAGCCCGATCAGGCCGCCGATCACCACGATGCCGTGGATGAAATTCGAGCCTGACATCAACGGCGTGTGCAGAATGGCCGGGACCCGGCCGATGATGACCCAGCCGGCAAACGCGGCGAGCATGAAGATATAAAGTCCGAGCAAACCGACGCTGTTCATGAAGTCGCCTCCAAGGCAGGCACAAGCTTGCCGGCGTGGGTGAGTGCCGTTTGCGCGAGGATCTGATCGTCCCAATCGATGCTGATGACATTGTTTTTCAAGATCAGCGCCAACAGGTTGAACTGGTTTTTCGCATACAACAGGCTGGCGTCCTGGCTCAAGGATGAGGGCAGGTTCAACGGCGCCAACAGCGTGACCTGGCCGATCATGACCGTCTGCCCAGGGACGCAGCCTTCGCAATTACCACCGCCTTCGGCGCCCAGGTCGACAATCACCGCGCCAGGTTTCATCCCCGCAAGCTGTGCGGCGCTGACCAGGCGCGGTGACGGCCGGCCTGGCACCGCCGCCGTCGTGATGACCAGGTCGGCCTGTTGAAGGTGCTCGGTGAGTACCTTCGCCACCCGATCTTTCTCTGCGTCGTTCAACTCCCGCGCATACCCGCCTTTGCCACGCGCATCGACCCCCACATCGACAAAAGTCGCGCCCAGGGACCTGGCCTGTTCGGCGGTTTCCGGGCGCACATCGTAGCCCTCGACCACCGCGCCCAGACGGTGCGCGGTGGCGATGGCTTCCAGCCCCGCCACCCCCAACCCCATGACCAACACCCGCGCCGGCCCGACAATGCCTGCGGCGGTAGTGACCTTCGGCAGGATACGAGACATGTGCACCGAGCCCAGTTGCACTGCGTAGTAACCGGACAACGCCGATTGACTGGAGAGCGCATCCATCGATTGGGCCCGCGTGGTACGCGGTAGGCGTTCCATCGCAAAACACGTGACCTGGCGCTCCAGCAAACGTTGCACCAGGGCCGGGTTCTTCTGTGCATACACAAAACACAGGAGCACCGAGCCCGGTTTCATCTTGCCGACCACCTCCAGGGACGGCGGCTGCACGGCCAGTACCACATCGGCTTCGTGCAGCCAGTGTCCGTTACCGGACACAAACACCGTGTCCGGGTAAGCAGCGTCCGGCAGAAAACTGGCCTCGCCCGCCCCCGCTTGCATGTGCAGTTTTGCGCCCAAGGCACACAACTTCGCACACAGGGCCGGCACCAGCGCCACTCGCCGCTCGTGCGCGTGGGTTTCCTTCATCACAGCCACATTGACGTACATCGCGCGCTCCTTGGAAGGTGCCCGCGTCTGCACGGGCACTCGGGATGTGTACGGGATCAGGTGTCAGAGCGGCGCCTGAGCCTTCACGTAACGCACGAGTTTCTTGTTGACGAACTGCTGGATGCCCATGTCGCCCAGCTCGCGGCCGTAGCCGGAATCCTTGATGCCGCCGAAGGGCAGCTCGGCGTCGCTCCAACTGATGTTGTTGATAAACATCATGCCGGTCTCGATGCGACTTGCCACACGCCGCCCCCGCTCGACATCGCGGGTAAACACCGAGCCACCCAGGCCAAAATCGGAATCGTTGGCCAACGCGATTGCGGCCTCTTCGTCCTTGACCCGGAAAAACAGCGCCACAGGGCCGAAGAACTCGTCGCGGAAAGCCGGGTTCTCGGGGGCAATATCGGTCAGGATGGTCGGCGTCATGAACGCACCGGCGCGATCAATGCGCCCGCCCCCCAGCACCACGCTGGCGCCGTGAGCCGTTGCCGTCTGGACCTGACCGAGCAATTGCAATAAGGCAGCCTCCGAGGACAGCGGGCCCAGGGTGGTGGTTTCCTCCATAGGGTCACCCGGCTTCAAGGCCGCAAGCCCAGCCTTGAATCCGTCCAGGAAGGCATCGGCCAATGACTCGACGACGATAAAGCGTTTGGCCGCGCAGCACGTCTGCCCGCAGTTATACATGCGCCCCCAAATCGCCCATTTGATCGCCAGGTCCAGGTCAGCGTCTTCCAGCACGATGAATGCATCGCTGCCCCCCAGCTCCATCGAGGAAGGTTTCAGGTTCTGCCCCGCCCACGCGGCCAGGCTGCGGCCAGCGGCAACGCTGCCGGTCAGGGCCACCCCACGCACACGTGGGTCATCCACCACCTGCCGGGATTGTTCATGGGAAATCAGCAGGTTGGTATAGAGCCCAGCGGGCGCACCCGCCTCGAGCAGGACCTGCTCGAAGGCGATTGCGCATTGAGGCACACAACCGGCATGTTTGATCACCAGCACGTTGCCTGCCATCAAGTGCGGACCTGCAACGCGAGCCAACTGATAGAACGGAAAGTTCCACGGTTCGACGCCAAACACCACGCCGATGGGGCTGCTCTCCATATGCGCTTCGCCCTGCGTCGGCTCAAGGGATTGCGGGGCCAGGAAGCGCTCGGCGTTATTGGCGTAATACGCCATGATATCGGCGCTGAACTTGACTTCACCCCTGGCCTCGTTAATGCGTTTACCCATTTCCAGGGTGATCTTACGGGCCAGTGCATCGCAGCGCTGATGCATCAATTCGCCGGCCTTCGCGATGATCGTCGCACGCTGGGCATACGTCTTGGTCTTCCACGTCGCGTAGCACTGCGCCGCCGTGGCCAATTTGTGCTCCAGCTGCTCCGTCGTGAGGGTATCGAATTGTGCGAGCAACTCGCCGTTGTATGGATTGATCGTCGTATAAGCCATAACGGTTGCCTTCCAATGAGAGTGAGTCATTCAACGCAATCGGACTGTATTCAGCCGCAGCGCCACTTCAAAACCAGGATTACGTTGGGCTTAATTCGGGCAGGTGACTAGCGTCGGAATCTACGCATGCCTCAGCGCTTCATGGCGTGCCGCCAAGTGCCCTGAAATTCGGAAAATACTTACATAGATCAATTAATACGCCTGGCAAACCGCCTAGGATTGCGCCGCTGGCCCTGGGAAATCACGTCTTGTCGGGAGGGTGAATCATGCAAGTGAACCAATCCATGTCGCATGGCGATGAGCGATTGCACAGAATTGATCAGATGAGCGACTCGGTCGTTCATGTAGTGGACGAGGATGCGGTGTTGCGCCGCCACCTGTGTGCGGCATTAACCTGCGAAGGTTATGGGGTACGGCAGTACGCAAGCGCTGACGAGTTTCTCGACAGCTACACCGGCGAGCCGCAGGGCTGCCTGATCATTGACACCTGCCTTCCTGGCACCCGCGCAATTGAGGTGGTTGGCTGTCTCAGGGCGCAGGGTGACGATCTGCCGATTCTCATGATCAGCGGCAACAGCCGGGTGGCCGATGTCGTTGCGGCGATGAAGGCCGGAGTGTGCGACTTCATTGAAAAGCCATTCGCTTATCGGCAACTGATGGCCAGCGTGGCAACAGCCTTGGCCGGTCAAACCGAAAACGAGGGCAACAAGGCGCTGCGCAGGGCCGCCATCGACCATATCAGTCACCTGACAGCGCGCCAGCGCCAGATCCTGGGGATGGTCCTGGACGGCCACCCCAGCAAAAATATCGCGGTGGACTTGGGCATCAGCCAGCGCACGGTGGAAAAGCACAGGGCGTCGATCATGAGCAGGACTCACGCCAGGTCGATTCCCGAACTGGCGCGCATTGCCCTGGCAGCCCGCGACGTCAGGCCGAATCGCTGCGCGTTTGGCTAGCGGGGGCAACCACCAGATTATCGACCACCTTGAGCACGCCGGCAGTGCCGGCGGCCGTCAAGCGCGCCATCTCGCGTTCAGGCAGCGAGCCGACAACGCCGTTCAACGTGACGTCCCCGCCCTCCACTCGCACATCGATACCATGGGCATCGATGATGGCCTTGCGTCGAAACGCGGACTCGATGTCGGTCTTGATGGTGTCTGCAGAGGCATGGGACTTGACGACGATGTCGTTACTGACCCCCTTGATGCCCTGCAAATACCGCATGGCATAGCCGGCTGTCTGGCGCTGATGGTCGGAGTCAACTTCGCCACTGAGTTCCAGCCAACCGTCCTTCACACTGACTTTGACACGGTGGTCTGCCAGTGAGGTGTTCGATTGCAACGCCGCAACCGCAGCCGCCATAAGATCACTGTCGGTGCGCATATGGCTGGAGGGCAGCACGACATTGATGTCGTTGATCAGGTCCACCACGCCGGCGACATGGGCCACCGCCTGCTCGGTGTGCCAGCGCTCGGCATGACTGGCCACGTTACCGGAGAGCGTCACGATGCCGTCGGACACTTGAACCAGAATCTGGTCGGCTTTCAATGCCAGGTCCCAGTTCAGTTCTTCCATCACCCGCTGTCTAAGCGTTTCATCGGTATTCATAAAAACTCCATTTGAATTCCAAACGTCTCGATCGGCCAAAGCGTATCTGGTTGTGACACGCCCCAGCAGGTCGGAAAATACTTATCCTGAGGTCAATGGCCGCATGGCCTGCTTCAGCCCACCCAATCCGCCGGCTTGACGATCATCAAACTGCACGCGGTGTGGTTCAGCACGCTCTCGGCGGTGCTGCCGATCATCCGGTCGAGCCGCCGGTGATAGGTCGTACCCAGCACCACCATATCGAAGGCGTTACGCTGTGCGAACAGACTGACCACCTTATGCGGAATACCGGCCAGCACATGCTGGTGTGCCTTCTCGATGTCATAGCGTTCGGCGAGCGCCTCGAAGGCTTCCACCTGAGCATCGTTGACCGCTTCGCCCAAATGGCTGTCCAGGCTCTGGATAGGCACACTTGTCAGGGTATCCCCCACCACCGACCAGTTGCTCACATTCAGCAGGTGCAACTGGGCATCGCAGGCCCGCGCCAAGGTCGACGCCAGTTCGAGGATTCGCTCGTTGAGCCCATAGGTCAGGTCTTCAAGATGCGACAAGTCGATGGCCGCCAGCACCTTCAACGGCTTTGGGTGCCGGGCGTCGGTCACCAGGTGCAGGCAAGCCGGACACTCGCGTAACAACAGCCAATCCAACGGCCGATGGAAGGTACGTTCAAGGGCCGAAATATGCTGCACGTCCTTGATCACCAAGTCGGGGTGGAAGTCGTTCACATACGCCAGCACCTGCGCCAGGCTCTGCTTGGCCCAGACCACCTCACTGGTTACCTGCAACCCCGCGCGCCGTTGAAAGCGTATTTGCTGCTCCAGCCAGTGGCGGTGAATCTGCAGGTAGCCCTCCCGGGCCTGTGAGATGGCGTCGTGGTCAAGCAGGCCAGCCAGCTCCAAGGGGGTTACATAATCAAATGCCACGATTTGCAACAACGCACCGGAGGCGAGGGCCAGTGCATGAGCCCGGTCAAAGGCCGGCGTGCGGGTCATCTCGGAGGGTGCAATCAATAGAATCCGTTTGAGTTCGAGCATCACGTACCTCGGCCTGGAATCGCTTAAGCGCATGACCGCTACCCGCTGTCTGTCAAGTGCGATGCCCCTTTTCAGCTAATCCAACTGATAAATCGTCGTGACAGTATCTGGCGCCATGCACGGCGAAGTCTGACTTTTGTCAACTTAAGACAGGTTTTCACGCAATCAGCGAATCGACCTCGGATCCCTCGACCCTTGTTGATGTAGCTCAATGATCTTTCGTGGTGCGGGCGTAGAACCCACTGACCGGCCATTCGTGGTCGGTCATCCGAAATCGTTCACGGCCGTGCCAAGCCAGCCACAAAGGGTCATTCATCGATTCTGGAAGCCTTAGCCGCCCAAGATTTGATGTACGTCAAGTCTTCGCGCCAGCGCTGAAGTTCAATAGAACTCGGAATCGGGGATGTCCAGAAAAGGCGCACGCGACGCAGTTTCCCGTTCGTTCATTGCTCAGGCGCAAGCCTGGATGGAGCGCACACATGACGGCCCAACTTCTGTATCCGGTCAGTAACTCGACGCTGCCTCATCTCATGCCTGAACCACGCGCTCAGCCTGGGGGCCCGGTCAAGACCAAGTGTTCCAACTGCAGTGTGTCGGCGCTGTGCCTGGCGATCGGCCTCGATGATCGCGAGATGGCCCACTTCGATAAGCTGGTCACTCAACGGCTCAAAGTCAAAAAAGGCGCGGCGCTGTACCGTGCCGGAGAGCCGCTGCGCTCGCTCTACGCGGTAAGAATCGGCTCATTCAAGACCGGTCTAGTGTCTGTCGATGGCCGCGAACAAGTCACCGGCTTTCAAATACCCGGAGATATGCTCGGTCTGGATGCCATCAGCGCCGACGTGCATGCCTGCACGGCGATTGCACTGGAGGACAGCGAGGTGTGCCCTATCCACTTCGCTCATTTGGAGAACCTGGCCCGGAACCTGCCGTCGCTGCAGCACAACTTAAGTCGCCTGCTGAGCCGTGAAATCGTACGGGATCACACTTTACTGATGCTGATGGGCAACATGAATTCGGATGAGCGCCTGATGGCCTTTCTGATGAACCTGTCGCAGCGTTTCAGCAACCGTGGGTATTCGGCCAGGCACTTTGTGTTGAAAATGCGTCGCGAGGAAATCGGTTCCTATCTGGGCTTGCGCCTGGAAACCATCTGCCGTGGCATTGCCCACCTGCGCGACCAGAAACTGGCGCACATCGTCGGCCGCAACGTCACGATCCAGGACCTGGACCGCCTCGAGCGGCTGGTCGCAGGGTGTGATCGTCCCCTCTAGCCTCGCCGTGTTATTCACCTACTTACCTACTTACCTACTCGTTGCGGCCGCTCGTGCTGACACCCCGAGCGGCCGCAAGCGCAGCCCTTGTTCCATAAGGGCTGCGCCGGTTATTTTCTGCTCGCTTTGGTGAGCATGCGAATCGCCCGCTCATTGGCTTCGTCAGCCGTGCGTTGCGCCTGTGCGGCCAGCGCCGCCGCTTGATCGGCCTTCAGATAGGCTTCATCAGCGCGCAGACGCGCCGTGGAGGCGGTGTTTTCTGCCGCATCCAGACGCGCATCAAACTCCTTGGCGGCTTGATGACTGCAACCGGCAGACGTTGCCAGCGCGAGCGCCAGCAGTGAAACGGACAGGTAGTTGTTCATGGTTTTTCCCTCAAGTATTGGTTGTAAACAATAAGAAAAAATACGCGTCCAGTATCTGACGCCGGGCCTCTGTGCTGCTGACCTTTGTCAACAAATACGCAGGCGTGCGGCCCCTTCAGCTGTTGAGGCTGCTGCGTGGTTGCCGGATGGCCAAAATGCTGCCCGCTACCGAATACAGGGCCCGTTCGGTGTTGCTGCCGATCAGCCGTTCAAGCCCGACCCGATGCGCTGTGCCCATGACCACCACATCGGCCAGGAACTCTTCGACAAACGCCTGGATCACCGGCACCGGTTGCCCCATCACAAAGTGCCGCCGCTCCGGCGGAACGCCATAACGGTCGGCCAAGATGACGAATGACTGATGCAGGGACTCGTGCAGTTCTTCGGAAAAATCCAGGTTCCAACCGCCCATGCCCCTCGGTGCGTCGCCATTGAACGCCGGGGACAGGTCGTAGGCATGCAGCAGATGCAACGGCGCGTCGCATTGCAAGGCCAGGGCCAAGGCGTGCTGGATGATGGCGTCGTTCAGGCCGCTGATCTGTGTGTCGGGATCGAACGGGTCAACAGCGGCCACCACGCGATGGGGCAAGCCGTAACGGGCCTGGCTCACCAGGTGCAACGGTGTTGTGCACTCACGCAACAGCTGGCAGTCGAGCGGCGTGATGAACACGCGCTTGAGCATGGGTTCGGCGTTGACGTCCTTGATCACCAGATCCGGATTCAAGTCGGCGATGGTGCGCAGGATGTCCAGCATGGGGTGGGTGGTGAATATCAGTTCAACCGTCACCCGCAGCCCGTTCCCGCCGTGGCGCTGAAGTTCTTCGGCCAGCCAATGGCGATATCGGCGCAGGTAGTCCTGGTAGGCCGCCTCGTCGACGCGCTGCTCCCACAAATGAATAATCGGTGCGGGCTCGATAAACGCCCGCACATGGAGGCTCGCGTCACACGCCTTGGCCAGCGCCACCGCGCGTAACAGCGCCGGGGAGTGATACAGCGTGCGGTCGGCAATCAACAGCAGACGTTGGTATTGACTCATTTCACACCTCTTCAAGGCCCGCTCGGGGCTACCGGCCGGCGTCAACCACGCGCAGGTTTGATTGCCCACATACTGCAAGGCGCATTGTGCAGCAGGCTTTCGGCGGTGGTGCCCAGCAGTTTGTTCAACCCGGCGTGCTGCACGGTGCCCATGACGATGACGTCGATCTGATGGTCATGCGCAAAGTTGCAGATATTCCACAGCGGCACCCCTTCGATAAAATGCCGTTGTTCGACGGCAATCCCCTGGCGTTCGGCCAAACTGGCGAATGCCTCATGCTGCGCTTCGTTCAGCGCCTCATAGAGCCCGGAAACCAAGGGTACAGCGCCATAGCCCATGTCTTTGGCATACACCGCCGCCCAGTCGTATACGTGCAGCAGGTCCAGCTGTGCATTGCACTGGGAGGCCAGCTTGGCTGCCGTCTCGACAATCTGGTCATTGAACACCAGGTCCTGCTCCTCGCTGCGCAACACATCGACGATCGCCAACACCTTGCGGGGCAGCGGATGCCGTGCATCGGTGACCAAGTGCACCGGCACAGGGCAGTCGCGCAGCAGTTGCCAATCCAGGGGCGTGAAGAACACCCGTTTCAACGCCGGTACGTCCTCGGCATCCTTGATAATCAGGGCCAGCGACATCTCGTTGACGAAATGCAGGATTTCCTCATAGGGGTGATGCACCCACACCACCTCGCTGGTGACCTCCAGCCCGTGCTTGTTCATCGAGTCGGCCTGTGCGGTGAGCCAGTGTCGATGGGTGTCCAGGTACCCTTCCCGCGCACGGTCAATCTGGTCCGGCGCGAACAGGCCGGCGATGGCCAGGGCCTGCAAATAATTGAACGCCACGATGTGCAGCGGCAGTTGCATCGCATGTGCCAACGCAGCGGCACGCTCGAACGCCGGCGTACGGGTCATGGTGGGAGGGGCAATCAACAGTAAACGCGGAGTCTGCAACATGGGGCACCTCGGCACGTGGCCATCTCAATCCGTGAATTGGCCTTCAGATTGAGCCGTGCGCAGCGGCGGCCAGTTGATCTTTGTCAGCTTGAGCCGGCAAAAAGTTGACTTTCGTCAACAGGCCACCGGTGCCTTGCAACTAGCCTGAATCAAGGCCTGCAGCCTCACCTGCGCCGTCGGAGGGAACATGATCGAAGATGAGCAGCAACTGTTGATGCGGGCACTGGACGCGGCAACGAACCCGGTACTGATCACCGAGAGGACTGGTTGCATCGTGTGGATCAACAAAGCGTTTTGCCTGCTCAGCGGCTACTCCAAGCCGGAACTGGTCGGCAAGACCCCTCATTTGATGTCTTCGGGTCGCCAGTTGACGCCCAGCGCCTGCGCACGCACATCAGCGTCGGCATCAGCCGATTTCCCGGGGATGGCCAGAACGTCGAGCAACTGCTGGAGCAGGCGGACAATGCGATGTACCAGGCCAAACGACTCGGGGGCGGCACCTGCCGTTTCAGCTTGCTCAACCGGCCTGCCGATTGAATAACGGTCACCTCGTAGCGTGGCCCAGGGTATGTGTTACGCGCATACCTCATGCTCAAACGTCATAATCCTCTGTTTTGCGGCGTGTTAATCTGCTGCGACTATGAATAGGCATTGATCGTCAGTCGACAATGGCCCCAACCAGGAAAGATCATGCCAAAAAAGTCCCACTCAGCGCTTCGTCGCAATTTTCGTGAGCTGTTTGCAACGCCAACCTGCGTTGAAACCGCGTCGGTGTTCGACCCTATGTCGGCACGTATCGCCGCCGACCTGGGCTTCGAAGTCGGTATCCTGGGCGGCTCCGTGGCCTCGTTGCAGGTACTGGCAGCGCCCGACTTTGCGTTGATCACGCTGAGTGAGTTCGTTGAGCAGGCCACCCGCATTGGCCGCGTCGCCCAGTTGCCGTTCATTGCCGACGCCGACCACGGCTACGGCAACGCCCTGAACGTGATGCGTACCGTCGAAGAACTGGAGCGCGCCGGTGTGGCCGCGCTCACGATTGAAGACACGCTGCTGCCGGCGCAATTCGGGCGTAAGTCCACCGACCTGATTTCCATCGAGGAAGGTATCGGCAAGGTCCGCGCCGCCTTGGAGGCTCGAGTCGATCCTGAACTGTCGATCATCGCCCGCACCAACGCCGGTGTGTTGCCGACTGAAGCGGTTATCGAGCGCACCCTGGCCTATCAGAAGGCCGGTGCCGATGGGATTTGCATGGTCGGCGTCAGTGATTTCGAGCACCTGGAAAAAATCGCCGAACACCTCACGGTGCCGCTGATGCTGGTCACCTACGGCAACCCCAAGCTCCATGACGCTCAACGCCTGGCCAGCCTGGGCGTGCGCGTGGTGGTGGCCGGCCATGGCGCGTATTTTGCGGCGATCAAGGCCACCTACGACAGCCTGCGTGCCCAGCGCCAGTTGACCCACAGCACATCGAACCTCAGTGCTACCGAGCTGACCCACACCTACACGTTGCCAGAGAGTTACGTGGCGTGGGCTAAAGAGTTCATGGATGTAAAAGAGTAGCGTCATCAGCGGTGAACCCCGTCCTCCCCTCCCCTAAATACGTTCAACTACGCCGCCGACTGAAACACCGCCCACGAAAAAATCCGCCGCACTATCTGCGGCGGCAACCAAAGGATGGTGTCGAAGCAGAGCGGCTAAGACAGGCCCCACGCTACTCCCCTGCGCGATTAAAAATCGTGAAGCTTTATTAATCGAGTTTCATCCCCAGCAGGGCTGCAGGCCGCGCAAACTCTGACTGGAATCAACCTCGACAAACCCGTCGAAGACAATAAAAAACCGTAACGCCTCACTTTAAAACTCTGCCCATACAAGCGTGTACGCCTATCAAACAGTGCGGCGTTTCTGTGCGCGTTCATTATTCCGGGGAAGTTAATAACATGATTAAACAGTGGAGCCTGTTGGCGTTGGCGGTGTGCGCCAGTATCAGCCCCGTGGCGTTTGCCGAGTCCGTCACGGACCAGGCCGACTCCAAGGGCTTTATCGGCGGCAGCAGCGTTACCGGCTTGTTGCGTAACTACTACATGGACCGCAATCGCGAGAGCGGCAAGGCCGACAACCGCGACTGGACGCAAGGGGCGATGCTCAACTATGCCTCTGGCTTCACCCAGGGCACCTTCGGTTTCGGCGTGGATGCCTATGCTTACGGCGGGCTGAAGCTGGACGCCACGCACCAGGACGCCGGCACCGGCAACCTGCCCACCGATCGCCATGGCGATCCCGAGAATGCCTATGGCTCCGTGGGCGCGGCGGTGAAAATCAAACTATCCAAGACCCAGTTGAAGTTCGGTGACATGCAGCCCACCGCGCCGGTCTTCGCTACCGGCGGCACCCGACTGCTGCCGCAGACCGCCACCGGTTTTGATCTCACCAGCAGTGAAATCGCGGGCCTGGACCTGGAAGCCGGCCACTTCACCAGCACCAACAGTGGCATGACCAGCAACCATGACCATGACATCTATGCCACCTACGCCAATGTGGCGGCCAACAGTGCGAGCTTTATCGGCGGCAAATACACCTTTACCCCGTCACTGAGCGCGACGCTGTATGCCGGCGAACTGGAAGACATCTGGCGCCAGTACTACACCAACCTGAACTACGTCATCGCCCTGCCCCATGAGCAATCGCTGGCCCTGGACGGCAACCTGTACCGCACCCTCGACACCGGCAGCGCCAAGGCTGGTGCGATCAACAACACCACCTACTCGGTGGCGGCGGCCTATTCGTTCTTGCAGGCGCACACGCTGACGCTGTCGTTCCAGAAGGTCCACGGCGATACGCCCTTTGACTACATCGGCACGGGCAACAACGGCGCAGGTGAAGGCGGCGATTCGGTGTTCCTGGCCAACTCGGTGCAGTGGGGCGACTTCAACGGCCCGGGCGAGCAGTCGTGGGGGATTCGTTATGACTTGAACATGGCCAGCTATGGCGTACCGGGGTTGAGTTTCATGACCCGTTACATCAACGGTTCGGACATCGACGGCACCCACACGCCGGTCAACAGCGCTTATGCCGGCGATTACGGTGCCGACGGCGCCCACCACGAGACGGACGTGGAGGCCAAATACGTGATCCAGAGCGGCCCGGCGAAAAACCTGTCATTGCGCGTGCGTGATGCCATCGTGTCGTCCAATGCTGACCAGCGCGATGGCGACTTGAATGAGCTGCGGGTGATCGTCGACTACCCGTTCACCTTGCTGTAAGGAGGCCGTGTGGAGAGGGAGCGGCTCCCTCTCCACGACTAAAACGCGATCAGCCAACCCAGCCGACGGCGGTTTTGGGGATGACTTCCGACTCGTCCAGTTTCGACGCAAACATACTCACGGCCTGCACCGCGTCACTGGTGCTGGTGCGAATCTGCAGGATCACCGAACCCGCCTGGTCGGCCAGGTTCACGCCGCGTTGCGCGCCCTCCTGGGTGGAGCTCATGCTGGCCACCGCGTCGCGGGTTTCCGACAGGATCATGCCAATCATCTCGGCGATTTCCGCGGTAGAGCGGCTGGTACGTCCCGCCAACTGCCTGACCTCATCGGCTACCACGGCAAAACCACGCCCTTGGTCGCCCGCACGGGCAGCCTCGATGGCCGCGTTGAGGGCCAACAGGTTGGTCTGGTCGGCGATGCCTCGAATGGTATTGACGATGGCGGTAATTTGCTCGGAGCGCTCTCCCAATTGCCCGACCAGACGCGCCGATGCGCCGATGTTCTCGGCAATCCGGCGCATTTCAGCTGCAGTTTCATGAATCACCTGGGTGCCATGTTCGGCAAACCGCTCGGTTTCGGACGAGATATGGTAGGCCCGAGAGGCGCCGCGTGAATCTTCCTCGAACTTCTCCACGCGCTCAGTGATGTCGCTGGCAAACTTGACGATCTTGATCAGCGTGCCGTCGCCGTCGTAGACCGGGTTGTAACTGGCCTCCAGCCACGCGACGCGGCCATGCTTGCCAATACGTTTGAATTGCCCGGTGAAGAATTCACCGTTATTCAGGCGCCGCCAGAAGTCGGTGTACTCGCTGCTGTTGATCAGGCTGGGCTCGCAAAACAGGCGGTGATGTTTGCCTTTGATTTCGGCCAGCGTATAACCCATGACGTGCAGAAAGTTCTCGTTGGCGTCCAGTACCTGACCGCTCAAGTCGAACTCGATCACCGCCATTGCCCGGTCTACTGCGGCCAGTTTGCTGCGGGTGGCAGCCTCTTGCTCGACTTTGGCGGTGACATCCAAGGCGTACTTGACCACTTTCAGGACTTGACCACGCTCATCCAGCACCGGGTTGTAGCTTGCCTCCAGCCAGATGGTCTTGCCGTGGGCGTCCACGCGTTTGAAGGTGCCCGAGACGAACTTACCGGCCTTAAGCTCCCCCCAGAACTGACTGTAGGCCGGGCTGTTGGTCAGCGCCGGCAAGCAAAACTCACGGTGGGATTTGCCCGCCAACTGGTCACGGCTGTAACCCAGGGTTTTCAGGAAGTTGTCGTTGGCACGCAGCACCTTGCCGTTGAGGTCGAATTCGACCACTGCCATGGAGCGTTCCAGGGCGCTGATCAGTCCTTTGTACTCGGTGACTTCGGCCGTCCTGGCCGCCAGTTCTGTTTTGAGTGTTGTGTTGAACATGACGTACCCTCAGCCGTGCGGAAAATCTATCTCTAAACTCGCTATCGGCCGCGGAATACGGGACTTTACGTGGATTAGTTGTTTATTTTTTGACGTCAAGATGTTGTACGGGAAATGGAAGTTCCCGGTGTATCGGAGGCCCTCTCATTTGCCCCTGTTGCTATTTTCAAGGACCATGGCGCCTTCCTGTTACAACCGACAAGAGGCGCACTGATGACCAACCAAGACCTGTCCTACACCCCCGATCCGGATGCAGACTCGATTTCCTCAGATGTCGTCGGTTTCAACGGCATCCTGGTCTCCACCCAGATCCCGACCCGCGCCGACGGCAGCCTGGAACTGGGCGACATCACCCTGCAAAGCGAATGCACGCTGCAAGCGCTGAAAGTGGCGCTGGAAAAGGCCGGCAGCGCCATGGACCGGGTCATGCACCTGACCATTTATCTGACCGACATGGCCGACCGCGCCGCCTTCAATGAGGTCTACAAACGCTTCTTCGCCAAGCCCTGGCCCGTGCGCGCGGCGGTTGGCGTGGCGGCACTGGCGGTAGACGGCATGCGCGTGGAAGTCACGGCGATGGCCGCCAAGGCCTGAGTTGATGCCGGTCAGGCAATTCACGGCTACAATGCCCGCCTCAACCGTGACAAGCCTGACTAAAAAAACTATGTCCTTGCCCAAGCATCACCTGGAATTGCTCAGCCCTGCCCGCGATGTCGCCATCGCGCGCGAGGCCATCCTGCATGGCGCCGACGCCATCTACATCGGCGGCCCCAGCTTCGGCGCGCGCCATAACGCGTGCAACGAAGTGAGCGATATCGCTCAACTGGTGGAATTCGCCCGTCGTTACCACGCCCGCGTCTTCACCACCCTCAACACCATCCTGCATGACAACGAACTGGAACCCGCGCGCAAGCTGATCCATCAGCTCTATGACGCCGGTGTCGATGCGTTGATCGTGCAGGACCTGGGCGTGATGGAGCTGGATATTCCGCCCATCGAGCTGCACGCCAGTACCCAGACCGATATTCGCACCCTGGGCCGTGCCAAGTTCCTCGACCAGGCCGGGTTCTCGCAGCTGGTCCTGGCCCGCGAGCTGAACCTGCAGGAAATCAGCGCCATCGCCGGCGAGACCGATGCCGCCATCGAGTTCTTTATCCACGGCGCCCTGTGCGTGGCGTTCTCCGGGCAATGCAATATCTCCCACGCGCAAAATGGCCGTAGCGCCAACCGTGGCGACTGCTCCCAGGCCTGCCGCCTGCCGTACACCTTGAAAGACGACCAAGGCCGCGTCGTGGCCTTTGAAAAGCACCTGCTGTCGATGAAAGACAACAACCAGAGCGCCAACCTGCGCGCGCTGGTCGAAGCCGGCGTGCGTTCGTTCAAGATCGAAGGCCGTTACAAGGACATGGGCTATGTGAAGAACATCACGGCCTATTATCGCCAGCGTCTCGACGAGATTCTCGAAGACCGTCCGGACCTGGCCCGCGCATCCAGCGGCCGTACCGCGCATTTCTTCCTGCCCGACCCGGAAAAAACTTTCCACCGTGGCAGCACCGACTACTTTGTCAGCGACCGCAAGATCGACATCGGCGCCTTCGACACCCCGACGTTCACCGGTTTGCCGGTGGGGGTGGTGGAAAAGGCCGGCAAGCGTGACCTGCAGGTGGTCACCCATGAGCCGTTGTCCAACGGCGACGGCCTCAATGTGCTGGTCAAGCGCGAAGTGGTGGGTTTCCGCGCCAACATCGCCGAGCCCAAGGGCGAATTCGAGGAGGATGGCGAGAAGCGCTACCGCTACCGCGTCGAGCCGAATGAAATGCCGGCCGGCCTGCATCAGTTGCGCCCGAACCACCCGCTGAACCGCAACCTGGACCACAACTGGCAGCAGGCGTTGCTCAAGACCTCGGCCGAACGCCGTATCGGCCTGTCATGGGTCGCACGTTTGCGTGAAGAGCAGTTGGAAGTCACCGCCACCAGCGAAGAAGGCATCCGCGCCAGCGTCACCCTGCCCGGCCCGTTCGGCGTGGCCAACAAGCCGGAACAGGCGCTGGATACCCTGCGTGACCTGCTTGGCCAACTGGGTACCACCGAGTATCACGCCACTCGTATCGAACTGGATGCACCGCAGGCGTTCTTCATCCCCAACTCACAGCTCAAGGCATTGCGCCGCGAAGTGATCGAAGCGTTGACCGCCGCCCGTGTTGCCGCACACCCGCGTGGCGGGCGTAAGGCCGAGACCACGCCGCCGCCGGTGTACCCGGAAGCGCACCTGTCGTTCCTGGCCAACGTCTACAACCAGAAAGCCCGCGACTTCTACCACCGTCACGGCGTGAAGCTGATCGACGCGGCCTTTGAAGCCCATGAAGAAACCGGCGAAGTGCCGGTGATGATCACCAAGCACTGCCTGCGCTTCTCGTTCAACCTGTGCCCTAAACAGGCCAAGGGTGTGACGGGTGTGAAGACCAAGGTCGCGCCGATGCAGCTGATTCATGGCGACGAAGTGCTGACCCTGAAGTTCGACTGCAAACCCTGCGAAATGCACGTGGTGGGCAAGATCAAGGGGCATATCCTTGGGCTGCCGCAACCGGGCAGTGTCGTGGAGCATTTCAACCCGGAAAATCTCATCTATCAGGGCACGCACTGACCCTCTGGGAGCGGGGCCACCACCAGCCCCGCTGCAACCCCGCCGCTGCCAGCAGAATTGCCGCCACCCCCAGCCATTGCAGCCAGCCCAGGCGATGCCCGAAGGCAATCCAATCAACGAAGATCGCCGCAATCGGGTAGATAAACGACAGCGCGCCGGTGATGGCGGTCGGCAATTTCTGGATCGCGCCATACAGCAACACATACATCAAACCGGTGTGCACCACGCCGAGCGTCGCCAGCGCCGCCCAGGCGTTGGTGGTGACCGGCAAGCTATTCCAGGGCACCAGCGGCGCCAATAGCAACGCGCCCGTCGTCACCTGGATCAACGCCATCAAATGCGGCGGTACGTCCTTCAAACGCTTGATGATCAGTGCGGCAATCGCGTACAGGAATGCCGCGCCCAGCGCCAAGGCGATGCCTGTAAGGTAGTCGTCACCGGTGGGTTGATCACCATGGGCGGTGACAATCGCCAGCATCCCCAGGAACGCCACGCACAACCACGCCAGTTTCTGCACGGTGATCTTTTCCCCCAGGAACAGCGCCGCCAGCATCACCAACATGAACGGCTGCACGTTGTACACCGCCGTGCTGATGGCGATCGATGCATGGGAATAGGATTCGAACAGCAGCAACCAATTGCCGACAATCGCCACGCCACTGAGCATCGCCAGGCCGAGCTTGGCCCAACTGAGCAGGTCCAGGCGCAGGTAACCGAGCAGCGCGCACACCAGTAACAGGGTCAGCCCGCCGATCACGCAGCGCCAGAACACCACTTCGATGACCGACACGCCAGACACCAGCACAAACCAGCCGATGGTGCCCGAGATCAGCATGGCGGCAATCATTTCCCACGACCCGCGACGAATAGATGTGTCCACGATGGAGGCTCCTCAAGTGAGGCTCAATTATGGCAATCTGCTTGTGATCGGCTCCAGCGCCTAAAAAAGGCAAAACCCCGACATTACCTTTTCTTATTAGGCGGACACCATGATTGACACCATCGACCAGCAACTCATCGCCGCCTTGATGGACGACTCGCGACTATCCCTCAAGGCCCTGGCGGGCATCACCGGGCTGTCCTCGCCCAGCGTCGGCGAACGCCTGCGCCGCCTGGAAGAACGCGGCGTGCTGACCCACTACACCGTCGACATCGACCCCAAGCACTTCGGCTACCTGCTGCAAGCCATCGTGCGCATCCGCCCCCTACCCGGCAAACTGCAGGAAGTGGAGCGGCAGATCCAGGCGATCCCCGAGTTCACCGAATGCGACAAGGTCACCGGCGAAGACTGCTTTATCGCGCGCCTGCATGTACGCACCATGGACCATCTCGACAGCCTGCTGGACCGGATCAATGCGTATGCCGAAACCAACACCGCCATCGTCAAGAAAACCCCGGTAAAGCGACGCTTGCCGCCGCTGACCAACGACTGAACCGTAACAAACCGATTCCTGTGGCGAGCGGGCTTGCCCCGCGTTGGGCTGCGAAGCGGCCCCAATAAAGGCACCGCGTTTATCCAGGCACAATGAGTGGTCAGGTTTAGGGGCCGCTTCGCGCCCCAACGCGGGGCAAGCCCGCTCGCCACAGGAAGCCCGCTCGCCACAATAAGCCGTGTCCGCCTGCTGCAATGCAATAAAAGGATACGCAACTCAACGCGGCTATTTCGCCTGCGCTGCTAGCGTGAAAGCTTCTTATCCATGCGAAGGAGCAACGGATTGCCTCGTCAGCCAAACTCTCACCTGCTACGTCGTGGTCGCTATTCAGAAACCGGTCGAGCCTATCTGATCACTGCTGTCGTGCATCAACGCCATCCATTGTTTCGCGACTTTCGCCTGGGCCGCTTATTAGTCGCAGAATTCAAGAGAGTTCATGATTCAGGGCAGGTCAATTCGCTGGCGTGGGTGATCATGCCGGACCACTTTCATTGGTTGCTCGACCTCAATGGCCCGACGCTGCCTGATGTGATGCGCCAGACCAAGTCGCGCAGCACCTTAAGCATCAACAACGCCCGTGGCAGTCGGGAGAAATTCTGGCAGCGTGGCTACCACGACCGGGCGGTACGGGCTGAAGACGATATTCGGAAAATGGCGCGCTATATCGTCGCCAACCCCTTGCGAGCAGGATTGGTGGAGCGCATTGGCGATTACCCACTGTGGGATGCTGCCTGGTTATGACCGTTTGTGGCGAGCGGGCTTCCTGTGGCAAGCCCGCTCGCCACAGGAAGCCCGCTCGCCACAACAATTCCAGTTGCCACAGGAAGCCTGCTCACCTCAACAGGCCCCTTGCCACAGGAGCCTAGTCGTGAAGGGCCTTTGCGGCGGGCAGCAAACTTTGAAACTTGCGATAACGCGCCTCCAACACCTGCTGCTGCGTCAGGTCAGGCTTGTACCGGGCTTTGACCGGCATCCCCGCCGCCAGCAACTCCGCACCCTGCCCCAGCGCCACAAACCCCAACTTCGCCGCGCCAATACACGCGCTCAATTCACTGCCGTGCAAAGTGAAGATTTCCCGCTGCAGGATATTCGCCAGCAACTGCGCCCAATACTCACTGCGTGCACCACCGCCCACCAGGGCACAGGCTCCCACATCGGCGCCGGTCGATTGCACCGCACGCAACGCATCGAGCAAACCGAAACCCACCCCTTCCATCACCGCGTAACCGAGCATCGCTGGTGTGCAGTCGTGGCCCAGGTTCATGAAGCCGCCGCGCAGTAGAGGATCATTATGAGGGGTGCGTTCGCCTGCGAGGTACGGCAAAAACAACGGCGTTTCCAAAGGCACTGGCTGGCCGATAGGCAGCTGCACCTGGACCTGATTCAACAACGTCTGCTCATCCGCCATACCCGTCAGCCGTGTGACCCAGCGCAAACAACTGGCGCCGGCGAGCATCGCGCCCATGGTGTACCAGCGGTTGGGCAGTGCATGGCAGAAGCTGTGTACCGCACTGGCGGGGTTGCCGGCCGCGTGATCGGTGATCGCAACAATCGCCGCGCTGGTGCCAAGGGTGATAAAGCCATCACCGGCGTTGATCGCGCCGATACCCACAGCGGCCACCGGATTGTCGCCGCCACCGCCGGCTATCACCACGTCAGACGACAAACCCAGCCCAGTCGCGGTTAAAAAAGCGCTCGCCGCACCACCCTCCACCAACCGGGGCAGTTGCCCAGGGGCGAGGCCCGTAGCGCGAACCATCGGACTAAACCATTCCCGCCGCGCCACATCCAGCCACAACGTACCCGCCGCGTCGGACATCTCGCTGATGCGCTCACCGCTCAAACGCAAGCGCAGGTAATCCTTGGGCGACAGCACGCAATCAATCGCCTGGAACACCTCGGGTTCGTGCCGTTGCAGCCACAGCAGTTTCGGCGCGGTCAGCCCAGCCATGGGCAGGCTGCCGGTGACGTCGGCGAAGCCGGGGCCCAATTGTTCGGCCTCGGCCACGGCACGGGAGTCGTCCCACAGGATCGCCGGGTACAACACGCGGTTATCCGCCCCCAGCAACACCGCGCCGTGCATCTGCCCCGACAGGCCGATACAGGCCACGCGTGTAAACGCCTCGTGTCCGCGCAGTTGCTCCAACGCCTGCACGCAGGCTTGCCACCAGTCTTGCGGCGCTTGTTCAGACCAGCCGCTGTGCCGGCGCGACACGCTCAAGCGCACGCCGGCACGGGCCAGCACCGCGCCCGTGGTGTCCATCAGGATGGCTTTGAGTTCCGATGTGCCCAGGTCAATGCCCAGGGAAACAGGACTGTTCATGCGTGTGTGATTCCAATCAATGACAGCCACAGGAGTTACGTAACTGCAGGGTCGGCGCGAGGCGCACGCTCTGGGGCGGTGCGTCGGGCGACGCCATACGTTGCAGCAACAGGTCAACCGCGCGGGCGCCGAGGGCCTTGACCGGCTGTGCGATCAGGCTCAGGCGCGGCACGAAAAAATCCGCCCAGTCAAAATCATCAAAGCCCACCAGGGCCATTTGTCTCGGCACGTCGAGCTGCGCGTCACGCAAGGCGTGCATCGCGCCGAGGGTCATGAGGTTATTGCCGGCCATGATCGCCGTGGGTGGCGAAGCCAGGCCCAGCAACTGCACCGTAGCCTGGCGCGCAGGCTCGGTGTTGGAGCCACCGTTGACCAGCAACTGCGGATCGAAGGCCAGCCCCGCCGCGTGCAACGCCGCGCGGTAACCCGCCACCCGCTCATCCGTGGTACTGAACCCCGTGCGCCCGGCAATAAAGCCGATGCGACGGTGCCCGTGCCCGACCAGGTGTTCAATCAGCGCCTGGGTGGCCTGGGCATTCTCCACTCCGACCTGATCAAACTGCTCACTCATCATGCGGTCCACCAGCACCGCTGGAATCTCGTTGGCGCGCAGGTACTCCAGGGCCATCGAACCGTTCGACGGCGCCAGCACAATACCGTCGACCCGCCGATGGTGAAGCGCCGTGACCACCCGCAGCTCCTGCTCCGGGTCGTCGTGGGTGTCGACAAACAGCATCATGTAGCCGTGCTTGGCGCACTCGGTTTCAATCGCGTGCACCGTCTCGCTGAAGTAATGGTTGGACAGCGCCGAGATCGCCACGCCAATCGTGTTGGTACTCGACCGCGCCAGCGAGCGCGCCAGGGTGTTGGGGATATACCCCAGCGCCTGGATCGCCCGCTGTACCGCCAGCACCGTGGCCGGGCTGACCTTGCGGGTGCCGTTCAACACGTGCGACACGGTCGACGTCGACACCCCCGCCCTGCTTGCCACGTCATCCATGGTCACCACGACGCTGTTCCTCTCACACTATCAATGTTTACTCGACCAGCCGCTGTACGTACCGACGTTGTCGCGGGTGATCAATTTTGGCGTGAGCAGGGTAACCGCTTCGGCCGGGGCTTTGTCGTTGAGCAGGTCATTGCCGACATTCACCGCCGTCTGCGCCATGGTCCACGGGTCCTGGCTGGCGGATGCCTGGATCTGGGTATCGGTCTTCAGCGCGTTCTCGATGTCCGGCGCGCCGTCCACCGAGGTGATGATGATGCCGCTGCGTTTGAGCTGCTTGGCCGCCAGGTCGCTGCCGATGGCTTGCGGGTCGTTGATCGCAAACAGGCCGTCGATTTTCGGGAAGCGCGTGAGGTAACCCTGCATCACGTTCAGGCCGCCTTCGCGGGAGCCTTTGCCGTCCTGGTCGTCGGACAGCACCTTGATATCCGGCGCGCCGGCCAATGCGGCTTTACAGCCTTTGACGCGGTCGGTCACGGCGGTGACTTGCGGGCCGTTCTGGATAATCACGTTGCCCTTGCCGGAAAGCTTGTCCACCAGGTATTGGCAGGCCAGCTTGCCGGCTTCGACGTTGTCGGTCTGCACGGTGGCATTCACGCCCTTGGCGTCCACATCCACCGCGACCACGACGATGCCGGCATCGCGGGCTTTCTTGATCGCCGAGGCCATGGCCGAAGGGTCAACGGCGTTGATCAGGATCAGGTCGACCTTGGACGAGATAAAGTTGTCGATCTGCGAGAACTGCTTGCTCAAGTCGTAGTCGGCGGACACCGAGGTGACCTTGACGTTAGGGTTCAGCTCCTTGGCCCGGGCCGTGGCGCCATCGGCCAGGGTCACGAAATACGGGTTGCCGAGCGAGCCCATACTGATACCCAGGGCCTTGAGTTCGCGGGCCTCTACGGCTTGGGACATCAGGGCAGCCAAGGCGACGACGGGAAAGATGCGTTTAAGGTTCATGCGGGTCTCTCTTGTGATTGTTATGGGAGTGAAATCAGGTCCGCGCACCGGACTGGCGATAGCGATCCAGCGCGACCGCGCCGATGATCACAATGCCCTTGATGATGTATTGCCAGATGTCCGATACCCCCAGCAGCACCAGGCCGTTGGTGAGCACCGCGATGATCAGCGCACCGATCAGCGTGCCGCCGATGGTGCCGACGCCGCCGGTAAAACTGGTGCCGCCGAGGATCACCGCGGCAATCGCATCCAGCTCATAGGATTGCCCCAGTTGCAGGCCGTTGGCGGCGAACAGCCGCGAGGCGCTCATCACCGCGCCCAGCCCGGCCAAGGCGCCGGACATGGCGTAGACGAACAGCAGCACCTTCCACACCTTGATCCCGGAGAGTCGCGCCGCTTCGGGGTTGCCACCCACCGAATAGATCTGCACGCCCATCACCGTGCGGCGCAGGATGAACCACGACAGCGCCACCACCGCCACGGCGATCACCACCAGCCAGGGCACGCCGAGGACCGAGTCGTTGCCGATAAAGGCAAACGGCAGGTCGGGGTTGAACACGGTCTTGTCATCGGCCAGCAAGCGCGCCAGGCCGCGCATGGCGGTGAGTGCGCCGAGGGTGACGATAAACGGCGGCAGGCGCATGAACGCAATCAACCCACCGTTGACCAGGCCCAGCAGCAGGCCGAAGCCAATACCGGCAGCAATCCCGAACATGCCGAACTGCGGCGACATCGATGCCTGCAACGCCACCACGGCCGACGCCGCCAGGATCGCCCCCACCGACAGGTCGATACCCGCCGTGAGGATCACAAAGGTCATGCCCGCCGCCAGCACCACATTGACCGAGGCCTGTTGGGTGATGATCGACAGGTTCTGCATGGTCAGGAAGTTCTCACTGGCCAGGGCGAAGCCCACCAGCAGCAATATCAGCACCGGCAACATGCCGACCGTGCGCATCAGTTCGCGGGCACGTTCTGCCTTGCCTGTTGTAGCAATCATCGAATCAGCCATGGGCAACCACCTGATCGCCACCGGTGGCGAGGTCAATAATACGTTCCTGGGAGATGACGTGACCGGAGGCCCCGCCGACTTCGGCCACCAACTGGCCTTCGCGCATGATCAGCACCCGGTCGCAGGTGCCGATGATTTCCGGCAGCTCGCTGGAGATCACCACGATGCCCACGCCGGCCTGCGCCAGTTGATTGATGATGCGGTAGATCTCGGATTTGGAGCCGATGTCCACGCCGCGTGTGGGTTCGTCGAGGATCAGCACATGGGGCTTGACCTCCAGCAGCCGCGCCAGCAAGACCTTCTGCTGGTTGCCGCCGGACAATGCGCCGACATTGACCTTGCCCGACGCCACGCGAATCGACAGTGACTTGATTGCTTCATTGGCACGTTTCAAGCCATGGCCACGGTCGAGCACACCGCCGGCGCGGGCATCCGGCACACAGGCGCAGACGTTGATGTTGTCGGCCACGCTCATGTCCAGGAACAGGCCCTGGGCCTTGCGGTCTTCGGTGAGGTAGACCACGCCGGCACGAATCGCATCCGCCGGGTTGCGCAGTTGGGTCACGGTCTTGCCCACCACTTCCAGGGTGCCGCTGGTGCGCGGGTCGGCGGCGAAGATCAGCCGCGCCAGCTCGGTGCGCCCTGCCCCGACCAGTCCGGCGATGCCCAGCACTTCGCCGGCATGCAGGTCAAAACTGCAATTGCGCACGCGCTTGCCATCGGCCATGTCACGCACGCGCATCACCACCGCACCAGGGTCGTAGGCGGCATGCTCCTTCTTGTAGAAGCCGGACAGATCGCGGCCGACCATCATTTTCACGAGGACTTCGGCCGACAGCGCCTCGCGGCTCAGCTCGCCGATGTATTGGCCGTCGCGCAGCACCGAGACACGGTCCGACAGTTCATAGATCTCGGCCATGCGATGACTGATGTAGATGATCGCCAGGCCCTGGCTGCGCAGCTGCTTGATCAGCGCAAACAGGCGGTCGGTCTCGCGGGACGATAACGGCGTGGTCGGTTCGTCCATCACCAGGATCCTGGCGTGGGCGTGCAAGGCGCGGGCGATTTCCACCAACTGGCGCTCGGCAATCGACAGGCTGCTGAGCTGGGTGGCCGGAGTGAATTCGGCGCCCAGGCGTTGCAGGACTTCGACGCAGCCGGCTTGCATGCCCTTGCGGTCGATGGTCCAGCCACGGCGCAGTTCGCGGCCCAGGTAAATGTTCTCGGCCACGCTCAGGTTCGGGCACAGGCTCAATTCCTGGTAGATCACGGCAATGCCGAGGGCTTTGGCGGTGGCGGGTGTAAAGGTGGCGACGGGCTGGCCGGCCATGCGGATTTCACCGCCGGGATCGGCCTGGTAAGCGCCGGAGAGGATTTTCATCAGGGTCGATTTGCCGGCGCCATTCTCCCCCATCAAGGCGTGGATTTCGCCGGGGTAGACCTTCAGGCCGACAGTCTTGAGCACGCGCAAACCGTTGAAGGTTTTGCTGATGCCCTGCATCTCAAGCAAGGGTTCAAGGCTCATCAATGAGCTCCTGGTTTTATTATTTTTGTCGTTCAGCCCTCTTTGATCAGAGCCGATTGCCACCGACTCTAATCAGATACATTTACTTACGCAAGCGCTTGCGTAGTCCGTTTGTCGCTAGAAGAAACGTTTCATCAAGCGCAAAAAATGCAATTTTTAGATTTCTAACGTTTTGGCAGCATGCGCACCAGGGTGTTGTCGCGTACCCAGTAATGGTGGAACAGCCCAGCGGCGGCATGCAGGCCGATCAACCAATAGCCGGCGCTGCCCAGCCACTCATGCCAGTGCTTGAATTGCTTGGCCAGGTCGGGGTCCACCGCCACCAGCGACGGCAAGGCAAACTCGAAATACGGCAAGGGCTTGCCTGCGGCGTTGAGCATCAGCCAGGCCAACAGCGGCGTCACGATCATCAAGCCATACAGGGCCAGGTGCATCAGGTGCGCCACGGCGGTCTGCCAGGCGGGTGGGCGTGGCAGGATCGCCGGGCTTGGCGCCAGGCGTCCCAGCAGGCGCAGCCAGACCAGCAGGAAAATGCCGATGCCGAACAGTGCGTGGCCGCCGAGGAAAACGCCCTTCAATGCATGGCCGCGAGGCAACAGGCCTTTGATTTCAATGCAGGCGTACACGCCGACAAACAGCGCCAGCATCAGCCAGTGCAGGGTCATCAACAGCTTCGTGTAGCGCTGTGTCGCCAGATCTTCAGTCATGGAAAGAGCCTTGTGCAGGTGGTGGCCGCAAGCAGCCGTGGGAAGACCGCGCCACGCTGCCCGCGAAGTCTTAAGGCAGTCTGAAGATCGGCAAAAATATCCTTTTGCCACCTTCAGACTTCGTTAAGAAATGCCTCCGATACTCCTCCCAACTTCACTGGGGAGGCGTAACGCCAATGCCCGATATCGATTGGAACATTCCCTTGCCGCTGCTGTTCGGCCCCGCCGACAGTGCGCCGATGTGCCTGTCCCGCGCCCTGCCCCAAGACCCGCAGCGGCCCGTCTTCGAGGCCTTCATCCAACAGCGTTTTCGCATTGCCCACGGCGCGGATATTCGCCACTTCATGCCACAGCTGTTTGGCGTCAGCCAGGCCAGCGGCGAGCTGGGCGCCGTTGCCGGTGTGCGCCTGGCGCGTGCCGAGCCGTTGTTCCTGGAGCGTTACCTGGACCACTCCATCGATCCGCTGATCAGTGCCGCCGCCGGACAAGCGGTGGAGCGCGGCGCCATCGCCGAAGTCGGCAACCTCGCCGCCAGCGACACCGGCAGTGCGCGCCTGAGCATCATCGCGATTACCTGGCTTCTCGCTATGGGTGGTCTGGAGTGGGTGGCATTCACCGGCAATATCGGCCTGGTCAACAGCTTCCACCGCCTGGGCTTGAAGCCCATCACCCTGTGCGTGGCCGACCCGCAGCGCCTGGGCGATGAGCGCCATCACTGGGGCAGTTACTACGAAAGCCAACCGTGGGTGCATGTCGGCAATATCCGCGCGGGGTTCATCCATTTGCGCAACATGGGCCTGTTCTCACGCCTGGGGTTGCCTACCACGATCGAGGACGCCAGCCATGTCGCCTGAAACCCGCCGTTTCCACGCCGTACTGCGCGGCCATGCCGAACGCAACGATGGCGCCATCGCCCTGTGGGGCGACAGCTTGAAAATGGATTACACCCAGATGTTCGCCGAAGTCGCGTATCGGCAGGAGCGCTTGCGCGACGAAGGCGTCAAGGTGGTCGCCCTGGCCCTGGACAATGGCATCGAGGCCATGCTGTGGGATTTAGCGGTGCTGTTCGAAGGCTTGACCTGCCTGACCCTGCCGCCATTCTTCAGCCCGGCTCAACGTGTTCATTGCCTGGAGCAAAGCCACGCCGAACGGGTGATCGCCGAGCCCCATCTGCAGGATGAGTTACTCGCCAACGGCTATCACCCGTCCGGTGAATTCTGGTGCCGCACCTTTGAAGGCCGCCCTTCGATACCCGCCGGCACCGCCAAGGTGACGTTCACCTCCGGCACCACCGGCGCGCCCAAAGGTGTGTGCCTGAGCGCCGACAGCCTGATGCGGGTGGCTCGCGAGTTGTACCAGGCCAGCCACAGCAGCGATCCACGCCACCACCTGGCGCTGTTGCCCATCGCGATCTTGCTGGAAAACCTCGGCTGCTACGCCGCGCTGTACGCCGGCGCCACCTTGAGCTTGCCCAGCCAGAAGAACCTGGGCATCCAGGGCGCCACCGCGGTGGACGCCGCACAGTTGCTCGGCTGCCTGGCAACCCGTCAGCCCCACAGCCTGATCCTGGTGCCGCAATTGCTGTTGATGCTGGTGATCGCTGCCGAACAAAAGGCCTTCAGCCCCAAAGGCCTGCGCTTTGCCGCCGTCGGCGGTGCGCGCGTTTCCAAGGCCTTGCTGCACCGTGCACACCAGTTGGGGGTGCCGGTGTACGAAGGTTACGGGTTGTCGGAATGCGCCTCGGTGGTGTGCCTCAATCGTCCCGAGGCACAACGCCCAGGCAGTGTGGGGCGACCGCTGCCCCATGTGGAAATCCGTCTGGCCGAAGACGGTGAGGTGCTGATCAAGGGCTCGACGTTGCTCGGCTACCTGGGCCAGCCCGACCAGCCCGAGCAATGGTGGCCCAGCGGCGACCTCGGTGCCTTTGACGAGGACGGTTTTCTCTACCTCAAGGGCCGCAAAAAGCATCAGTTCGTCACCAGTTACGGGCGCAACGTCAACCCGGATTGGGTCGAGGCCGAGCTGACCCAGGGCGGTGTGATCGCCCAGGCGTTCGTCTATGGCGAGGCCCTGCCGCACAACCACGCCCTGCTCTGGCCCCATCGCCCCGACTGCACCGACGCGCAACTGGCCGCCGCCGTGGCCGAGGCCAACAGCGGCCTGCCCGACTACGCCCAGGTGCATCGCTGGACGCGCCTGACACAACCCTTCACCGCCGCCAATGGCTTGCTCACCGCCAATGGCCGGCCACGGCGCGACGCGATTGTCGCCCGTTATCAATCCCATTTTGCCCCTGCATTCAACGAGGAAACCTCATCGTGAATTTTTTCGACACGCTGCAAGAAGCCACCCAACACGAACGCCAGGCGCTGTTCAACCTGCCGATCATCCGCGACGCCCTGGAGGGCAAGGTCAGCCTGGACAGCTATCGCGCGTTCCTGGCCCAGGCCTACTACCACGTCCGCCATACCGTGCCGTTGATGATGGCCTGCGGTGCACGCCTGCCTTCGCGCCTGGAATGGCTGCGCAAGGCGGTCTGCGAGTACATCGAGGATGAATACGGCCACGAGCAGTGGATACTCGATGACATTGCTGCCTGTGGCGGCGACAAGGAGGCCGTGCGTGACGGGCGCCCCGGTTTGCCTATCGAGCTGATGGTCAGCTACCTCTACGACCTGATCGCCCGTGACAACCCGGTCGGCCTGTTCGGCATGGTCAATGTGCTGGAAGGCACCAGCATCGCCCTGGCCACCCACGCGGCCGGCAGCATCCGTGAGCGCCTGCAACTGCCGGAAACTGCATTCAGCTACCTGAGTTCCCATGGGGCCCTGGACATCGGCCACATGGAAACCTACCGGGGCTTGATGAACAGCCTGGACGACCCCGACGACCAGGCCGCCGTGATTCGCGCCTCCAAGGTCGTGTACGCGCTCTACACCGACATGTTCCGGAGCCTGCCGCGTATCGGGGAGACACCCCATGCGCCTGTCTGAAACGCGTGTGGTGCTGACCGGCGCCAGCGGTGGTATCGGCCAGGCGATCGCCACCGCCCTGTGTGCCAGTGGTGCGCGGGTGCTGGCCGTGGCCCGTCACCGTGCACCACTGGAGGATTTGCTTGAACGCTACCCGGAGCAACTCTGCTGGGTCGGTGCCGACCTGACCTTCCTCGCCGACCGCCGTAAGGTGCTGGCCGCCGCCGAAGCCATCGGCGGCATCAACCTGCTGATCAACGCCGCCGGCATCAATCACTTCGCCATGCTTGAGCAACTCGAAGACAGCGACATCAACGGCATGCTGGCGCTCAACATTACCGCGCCGATCTGCCTGACCAAGCTGCTGCTGCCGCTGCTCAAACAGGCACCGAGCGCCATGGTGGTGAATGTCGGCTCCACTTATGGCTCCATCGGCTACCCCGGCTATGCCACCTACTGCGCCAGCAAGTTTGCCTTGCGCGGGTTTTCCGAAGCGCTGCGTCGGGAGCTGGCCGACACCCGCGTCGGCGTGCTGTATGTGGCGCCGCGCGCGACCCGCACTCCAATGAACAGTCCGGCGGCGCAGGCCTTGAACGATGCACTCAAATCCAACGTCGACGACCCGCACACCGTGGCGTCTGCGGTGATCCAGGCCATCGCCAACGAACGTCGCGATCTGTACCTGGGCTGGCCGGAGCGCTTCTTTGTGCGTCTCAACAGCCTGCTGCCGAACCTGATCGACCGCAGCTTACGTAAACAACTGCCGCTGGTACGCCGCTTGAGCGACAAACCTGAGAATAAGGACCCGAAGCCATGAAACAACTCTTTACCGCGCTGCTGCTCACCGCCCTGAGCCCCTTCACCTGGGCGATGGACGCCGTCGACCAACAACGCCTGAACGACATCCAGACACGCTGGGCGCACATCCAATACAACCTGCCCGAGGAACAGCGCCCCCAGGCCTTTGAAAAACTCGCCACCCAGGCCACGGCCTTCACCCACGACCGTCCCCAAGCCGCCGAAGCGTGGATCTGGTCCGGGATCGTCACCAGCAGTTGGGCCGGCGCCCAGGGCGGGCTCGGCGCGTTAAGCAAGGTCAAGGCCGCCAAGGTCGACCTGGAAAAAGCGCTGGCCCTGGACCCCAAGGCCCTGCAAGGTTCGGCCTATACCAGCCTGGCGGCCCTGTACGACCGCGTCCCGGGTTGGCCAATCGGCTTTGGTGATGCGGATAAGGCTGAACAGTTACTCAAACAGGCCTTGCAACTGAACCCTACGGGCATTGATAGTCTGTACTTCTGGGGTGACCATCTGTACCGGCAAAAACGCTATGGCGAAGCCCGTGATGCCCTGCAAAAAGCCCTGCAGGCCGCACCACGGCCGGGCCGGGAAACCGCCGATGCCGGACGGCGCAAAGAGATCGAAAGCGTGCTGGCCGACATCAACAAAAAACTCAACTGACAACACTCTACTGACAAGGAGTCTGCGTGCGCCTTTTACTGATCGAGGATGACGTGGCATTGGGCGAAGGCATTCACCAGGCGCTGGTGCGTGAGGGCTACACCGTCGACTGGCTGCAGGATGGCAGCAGTGCCTTGCATGCGCTGCTGAGCGAAACCTTTGACGCGGCGGTGCTCGACCTCGGCCTGCCACGCATGGACGGTTTGGAGGTGCTGCGGCGCCTGCGTGACAGCGGCTCCAACCTGCCGGTGCTGATCCTCACCGCACGGGATGCCACCGAAGACCGCATCGCCGGGCTGGACGCCGGCGCCGACGATTACCTGATCAAACCCTTCGACCTGGCCGAACTCAAGGCACGCCTGCGTGCCCTGCTGCGCCGCAGCGTCGGCCGGGCACGGGTCATGATCGAACACGCGGGCATTTGCCTGGACCCGAGCACGCAGCAGGTCAGTTACCACGGCGCACCGGTGCTGCTCACCCCCAAGGAGTATCAACTGCTGCACGAACTGCTGTCGCCGCCGGGCCGCGTGATGACCCGCGACCAACTGATGCAGCTGCTCTACGGCTGGAACGAAGAGGCCGAAAGTAACACCCTGGAAGTGCATATCCATCACTTGCGCAAGAAGTTCTCCAGCGAGCTGATCCGCACCGTACGCGGCGTGGGCTACCTGGTGGAGGAGCACCAGTGACCTCGATTCGGCGCCGCACCCTGAGCCTGATTATCGGCCTGCTGCTCACCGGGCTGCTGGTGATCAGCGTGCTCAACCTGCATGACAGCAATCACGAAATCGCCGAAGTCTACGATGCACAGTTAGCGCAGAACGCCCGCCTGCTCCAGGGCGTCATGAGCATGCCACTGGCCAGCCAGGACCAGGCCGATCTGTATCGCGCCTTCAACAAAGCCTTGGGCAACGCCATGCCCAAGGTGGATGGGCACCCCTATGAAAGCAAGATCGCGTTCCAGGTGTGGAACCCACAGGGCGAGCTGCTGGTGTTCACCGCCAGCGCCCCTTCATTCGCCACACCCCCCGCACAGCCGGGGTACAGCAATATCGACGACGTCAATGGCCACCAATGGCGTGGCTTCGTGCTCAAGGACAAGGACAACGGCCTGCGCATCTGGGTCGGCGAGCGTGATGACGTGCGCTCCGACCTGGTCCAGCGCATCGTGCGGCATACCCTGTGGCCGAACGTGCTGGGCAGCCTGATCCTCGCCGCCATGGTCTGGTTGGCCATCGGCTGGGGGCTCAAGCCCCTGGCCGATATGGCCGCCACTTTGCGTGCACGGCATTCCGGCTCACTGGAGCCGATGCAACTGACGCCCTTGCCCATGGAGCTGGAGCCGATGCAGGCGGCGTTGAACCGCCTGCTCGCGCAGATCCAGGAGATGCTCGGCCGCGAGCGGCGCTTTATCGCCGACGCCGCCCACGAAATGCGCACGCCCCTCGCGGTATTGCGGGTGCACGCGCAAAACCTGCTGGAAGCCGGCACCGAGACCGAACGGCGCGAGTCCCTGGCCTTCCTGATCAGCGGTGTCGACCGCACCAGCCGCCTGGTCAACCAATTGCTGACCATGGCACGCCTGGAACCCAGTGCCGGGCTACCAGCCGTGCAGGCTATCGACCTGGCGACCACGGTGCGTGAAACGCTGATTCAACTGACACCTTGGCTGCTGAACAAAGGCCTCGAACTGGTGTTCGATGTCGACGATGCCCAGTACCGCGTCACGACCGATGCCGGCGCGATCAATATCGCCCTGACCAACCTGGTGACCAACGCGGCGAACTTTTCCCCGGAGCACGGGGTGATCACGGTGGGGTTGCGCAAAACCGCCAACCGTTTCGCCCTGACCGTCGACGACCAGGGGCCTGGCATCGACGAAAACCAACGGGAGCGGCTGTTCGAGCGTTTCTACAGCCGTGGCAATGCCCAGGGCGCGGGCCTGGGCCTGACCATCGTGCAAACCATCGCCCAACGCCTGGGCGGCCAGGTACGCGTGGAAAACCTGGCGTCCGGCGGCTTGAGGGCGACCTTTGAAATCCCTGGCTGACCTGCCTGGGTGGCGATCAACTGACCAGCGCACCCAACCACATCGCGGCGGTCAGCAACACCTGCCCGGCGATCACATAGGCCGCAAATCGGCGGCCACCGCTGACCCAGGCCACCAGGCACTTGCTCAGCGAGTTGCAACTGATCGCCAGCAACACCGGGATCGGTGCGGCGTGAAGCGCGAGCTGGCCGCTGGTGACCAGGGCGGCAATCGATGCGGTGGTGGCGTGAGCGTCGGCGAAACCGCTCAGGGTGGCCGTTACCATCACCCCCACCTGGCCAAAGTAATAAAGCATCACGGACGATAGGAAGGTGATGCCGGTCAGGGTCAGCACCATGATCAGTGCCAGCTTGAGGTCGAACGCGCCTCCCACGCGGATGGCCTGGCCGGCCGGCGCCGGTGGCACGCGAAGCATGAGACATCCCCCATACAACGCAGTGGTGGCAAACCCGGCGAGCAATGGCCACATCATCTGCGACAGCAGCGCCGGCTCCACGGTACCGAGGATCAGTACGGCCTGCGCCACCGTGGCGATATTCGAGAGAATCGCCGCCGCTGCGAGCGTGCGCAGATGCTCCGGTTCCTTGGCGACAAGGTTGCCCATGGCGGCAATGGTCACCGTACTGGAAGCGAACCCCGAGGCCACGGCGCCGATGACGTAACCATAGCGGGGGCCCAGCATACGTACCGCCACGTGCCCCACCGCCCCTACCGCCATCAACAGCACGGTCAAGGTGCAGATGGTGCGCAGGTTCACCCCGCCATAGGGGCCGATGAAACGATCCGGCGCCAGCGGCAGGACCACCAGCGCCACAATCAGCAATAGCAGGCCGTCGCGCATTTCTGCTTCGGTCAATTGGCTGCGGGCAAAGTTGTGCAGCTTGTCGCGATAGGCCAACAGGCCAACCATGACCACGCCGATTGCCGTGGCCAACTCGGGCCTGACCCCGCACAGGGCGCCCAGCACCAATACCGTGAGCAACGCGACTTCACTGGTGATTCCCGGGTCTTCGTCCTGGCTCTTCCAATAAGCGGTACTGACAATCATCGCCAGGCAACCGGCGACCAACCCGAGCAGCAGCGCACCGCCGACTTGCTGCGTGACGTAGCCCAGCAACGCCGTGATTGAATAGGTGCGCAAACCGGCAAAGGCACGACGCTCACCCTGCCCCTTGCTGCGCTCGCGCTCAAGCCCCACCAGCATGCCGATGCCCAGCGCGGCGGCGGCTCCGGCGATTCCAAGGGAAGCAGTCATCCGTACCTGCCGGCGCGGACCAATGCCGACGCTGCCTTCACGGGGTAATCGCGACTTTCATGACGCCGTCGCGCTGATGGGCGAACAGTTCATAGGCCGCCTCGATGTCGTCGAGCTGAAAACGGTGCGTCACCAGCGGCGACAAGTCCACCCGGCCACTGGCAACCAGCGCCATCAAGCGGCGCATGCGTTCCTTGCCGCCGGGACACAGGGTCGACACGATGCTGTAATCCCCCAGGCCGGCGCCAAACGCGTCATACGGGATATGCAGGTCACTGGAGTACACGCCCAGGCTGGACAAGCGTCCACCAGGGCGCAGCACGCGCAATGCCGATTCGAAGGTACCCTGGGTGCCCAGGGCTTCAATGGCCACATCCACCCCGCGCCCATCCGTCAGGCCCATGATCTGCTCGACCACATTGCCTTTCTTGAAATCAACGATATGGGTAGCCCCCAGGCCCCGGGCGACATTCATGCGTTCGCTGAGCCCGTCGACGCCAATGATCATCGAAGCGCCTTTAAGCCGTGCGCCCGCCACCGCGCAGAGGCCGATCGGCCCGAGGGCGAACACCGCCACCGTATCGCCAATGCTCACCTCGCCCCGCTCGGCGCCGGAAAAGCCGGTGGACATGATGTCCGGGCACATCAGTACCTGTTCATCACTCAAGCCATCGGGGATCGGGCACAGGTTGGCCAGCGCATCGGGAACCAGCACGTAGTCGGCCTGGCAGCCGTCAAGGGTATTGCCGAATTTCCAGCCTCCGGCTGCGCGAAAACCGTGGCGCGTATCGGGGCCGTCCTGGGAGCCGCAGCCACACAGGCAGGCAAAGCTCTGCCCGCTGGGGGTAATGGCCCCGGCAATCACCCGCTGCCCCTCGAAGAAACCGCGTACCTGGGAACCCAACCGCTCAATAATGCCCACCGGTTCATGGCCCACGGTCAGCCCCTTGGCCACCGGATACTCACCGCGCAGGATATGCACGTCGGTGCCGCAAATTGTCGTGGTGGTGATCCGCACCAGGGCGTCCAGCGGGCCGACTTCCGGGATGGGCTTGTCGTCGAGGACGATACGGTTTTTTTCAACGAAGACAGCTGCTCTCATGGTTGCCATGGTGTGACCTCCTGCGCCAGATGAATCCTGAATGCCCCCAGACTGCGCCGCGCAGACACCGTATAAGTTGATCATGATCAACTATCGCCGGATTGTTTGACGCGCCTGACCGAGCGTCGCTTGCCAGTCCCCGGTTCAAGGCAATTTGATGCAGGTCAACTCGGCCTCGGCGCCCGGGGCCATGATCAACGGCAGGTATCAACGCAGATGCTATCTGCTGCCAATGGTCACCCAAGGGAGAATCCCCATGTCTGCTCAAACCCGTTTCCTGCTGCTGGTCTCGCCGCTGATGGAACGCAGCCCGGCGTTCGACCGGGCGGCCGCCCTGGCAAAAGCCGAAGGCGCTGCCCTGCACATCCTGGCTTTCGATTATCTGGAAGGCCTGGCCACGGCCGGGCTGGTGAATGAGCAGGCGCTGGAACAGATGCGCCTTGGCTACGTGGAACGCCATCAGCAGTGGCTGGAAGCGCAGGCCGTGCCTCTGCGCAAACGGGGGCTGACGGTTACCACCGAAGTGGCCTGGGTGGAACGCCCGCTGCAAGAGCTGCTGGTTCGCCTGCGGGAAGAGCCGATGGCGGTGCTCATCAAGGCTCTGGAACATGAGTCCTTGCTGTCGCGGTTGATGTTTACACCGCTGGATGTGCACTTGATACGCGAATGCCCGGTGCCGCTGCATTTTGTCAGCGCTGCGCAGCACGCCTTGCCGCGCAAGATCATCGCGGCCGTCGACCCGTTTCATCACGACCCAAGCTATGACGACCTCAACGACCGCATCCTGCACGAAGCCGTCAAGCTGGCCACGGCATGCGATGCGCAGGTAGACGTGCTTTATGCCCATGACCTGTCGGACCTGAGCGCCCAGGAGTACGGGTTGGGCAGCGGCGCCGGTTTCTTCTCATCGACGGCCGCCAAACGGCTGTTCGACGAACAGGGCCAGGCCTTCAACGAGCTGGCGGCGCGCAACGGCATCCCGCCGGCACAGCGTCATATGATCCTGGGCAACCCGGCGAAGGTGCTGTCCAGTTATGCCGATGCCTACGACGTCGATGTGATCGTCATGGGCCGGGTGGGTCATCGCGGCCTGTCGCGACTGCTGGGTAGTACAGCTGAATCGCTGTTGTACAAGATGCCATGCAGTGTATGGATGGTTAAACCGCAAATGCTGGATTGAAATATCATGGGTGGCCACCCTCGCTGCCGTAATTGCAGCGAGGCAGATACTTGAATGTAGTCAGTTATTTCCCCGTGCCAAACTTGCAGCTATCTTTTCCTGACATTTAGATGTCTAGTGAATAGGTTATTAGGTGTGCAAGAGGCATTGGGCATGAAAGCAACACCTGTTCCTGTACAAGTCCAACATTTAAAAACAGCCTGTGCCAATTGCAGTGTTTTAGAATTGTGCTTGCCCATCGGCCTGACAGAATCCGAAGTGGTCCGCCTGGACACGCTGATTCCCCAACGGCTCAAAGTCAAAAAAGGCTCCTCGCTGTATCGCACCGCAGATCCCCTGCGCTCGCTGTACGCGGTGCGTACCGGTTTCTTCAAGACCTGCATAGTGTCCATGGACGGCCGCGAACAAGTCACCGGGTTTCAAATGTCCGGGGAAATGCTCGGCCTGGATGCTATCAGCGCCGACAAACATGCCTGCCATGCCATTGCCCTGGAAGACAGCGAAGTGTGCCCGCTTCACTTCAGTCAGCTGGAGCGATTGGCCAGTCAAATACCGTCGCTGCAACATAACTTGAATAAAATCATGAGCCGCGAAATTGTACGTGAGCACGGCATGTTATTGCAGATGGGCAATATGAACGCCGACGAACGACTGTCGGCATTTTTATTGAATATATCGTTACGCATGAGTACGCGTGGTTATTCACCGCGAACTTTTGTATTGCGCATGCGGCGCGAAGAGATCGGCTCATACTTGGGGCTGAGATTGGAAACGGTGTGTCGCAGTATTGCGCAGTTGCGCAAACAGGGCCTGGTGCACGTCAGTGGGCGCAACGTCGAGATCCTCGACATGCCGAAATTCAAGTCGTTCATAGCCGGCTGCCATTGGCAGGGGCCCGAGTAACAGCGCTGCATCTGATCCAAATCAGCTTTGCCTGCCACCAATGGCGTACAACCGAGTCAACCGGGCGCTGCTTCACGCCCCACCTCGGAGGTTCACCATGCCAACCATCACAGAGCAAAACCGGCAAGCCGCAGGCGTCTACGCGGCAACTGCGCACGAACACTGGATCGACGAACTTAATGACGGTCGCCATGTGCTGGTGCGTCCGCTGACGGCCGAGGACCGGCAGCGTGAATACAATTTCATCAAGACCTTGTCCCGTGAGTCGCGGCACGCGCGCTTCCTGGGCGAAATCAACGAGCCCGGCAAGCCCCTGATGGATCAATTGATGGATGTCGATAACCAGCAACGCCTGGCCTTCATCGCCCTGGTGCACGACAACGGCCAACTGATCGAGATCGGCGTGGCGCGCTATGCCGCGGCCACGGCGGATGAATGCGAATGCGCCGTCACCGTGGCCGATACCTGGCAGCACCTGGGCCTGGGGCGCATTTTGATGCAGCACCTGATGACCGCAGCGCGCGCCAATGGCTTCAGGCGCATGTACACCGTTGACAAGGCGACCAACGCCCCGCTGCGTGACCTGACCCACGCCCTGGGATTCCACAGCGTCATCGACCCGGATGACAGCACCCAGGTCATCAGCAGCGTCGCGCTCTAAGCGACACTGCACGCTGACAGGGCGGTCCGCCGCCCTTTGCCGGCGTACCTTCGTTTGAGTGTATTCGTACCGCGCCGTGGGCGGTATCTGCTATTGTCCGGGGACCTCATCTCCTCCTCATCGCGTCCACGCGATTTTCTGTGAGCATGCTCTGCGGCCCTGTCGTCGACACGGTCGGGCCTGATCTGCCTGGAAACACCGCCATGGACAAACCCGCTACTGGATCCCCGCCCGAAGCCCAATCGCGGGCCGAAAAAATCGTCGAATTCAAACGCCAGAAAACCCTGCTGAAAACCGGTGCCCTGCAAGACGCGATCTTCAACAGCGCCTACTTCTCCAGCATCGCTACCGATGAAAAGGGCGTGATCCAGATCTTCAATGTCGGCGCAGAACGCATGCTCGGGTATGCCGCCGACGACGTCCTCAACCGCATCACCCCCGCCGACATTTCCGACCCCGCCGAACTGATCACCCGCGCCGCCGCCCTCAGCCAGGAACTCGACACACCGATCACGCCAGGCTTCGAAGCCCTGGTGTTCAAGGCCTCCCGTGGCATCGAAGATATTTACGAGCTGACCTATATCCGCAAGGACGGCAGCCGCCTGTCGGCCATGGTCTCGGTGACGGCGCTGCGCAACCGGCATGACACCATCATCGGCTACCTGTTGATCGGCACCGACAACACCGCGCGCAAACAGGAAGAAGCCGAGCGCAAAGGCTTTGAGCGCGCGCTGGAGGAAAAGAACCTGGAGCTGGAACATGCCAGCCATATGAAGTCCGAATTCCTTGCCACCATGTCCCACGAATTGCGCACGCCGCTGAATGCGGTGATCGGTTTTTCCGAGGCGTTGAAGGACGGGCTGGTGGGCGACATGAGCGAGATCCAGCGCGAGTACATCGGCGACATCTTCACCAGCGGCCAGCACTTGCTGTCGCTGATCAACGACATCCTCGACCTGTCCAAGGTCGAAGCCGGGATGATGGACCTGGAACTGGAGGCCGTGGAGCTCGCAGGGTTGCTTGCCAACAGCCTGTTGATCGTGCGCGAAAAAGCCGCGCTGCAACGCATCCAGTTGAAGCTCGAAAGCCAGGGCGACTTCGGCACGCTGGCGCTGGACCTGCGCAAGACCAAGCAGATCATCTACAACCTGCTGGCGAATGCGGTGAAGTTCAGCGAACACGGCAGTTCCGTGACCCTGGCGGTGCGCCAGGTGGCCCGCGAACAGGTCGGGCGCGTGCCAGGCGACTGGCCGATGCACGCGTTCGCCCTGCAACCCAGCGCTCACCAGCAGTTTCTCGAATTGAGCGTCAGCAACACCGGCATCGGTATCGCCGAGGACGACATGGGCAAGTTGTTCAAGGCCTTCAGCCAGATCGACAGCAGCCTGGCGCGCAAATTCGAAGGCACCGGGCTGGGCCTGGCGATGGTCAAGCAACTGGCCGATCTGCACGAGGGCAGTGTCGCGGTGGCCAGCCGTGAAGGCCTGGGCGCTCGGTTTGTGGTGTGGCTGCCGCTTCATCGGGCCACGGAGGCTGCATGGCCCACATCCTGATTGTCGAAGACAACGAGGCCAATATGCGCCTGGCCCGGCTGCTGCTGGTCAACGCCGGCCACACGGTGGTGTGGGCCGCCGACGCCGAAAGCGGCCTGACCCTGGCCCGTGAAGCCCAACCGGCGTTGATCCTGATGGACATCCAGCTGCCGGGCATGGATGGCCTCGCCGCTACCGCGCTACTCAAGCAGGACCCGCACACCGCACATATCCCGGTGATTGCCCTCACCGCGATGGCCATGAAGGAAGACCGTGAAAAGACCCGGTTGGCCGGTTGCGATGCCTACATCAGCAAGCCGTTGCGCTACAAAGAGCTGTACCAAGTGATCGACACGCTGCTGCAACACACCACCATCTCACCCCTCAGATGAGTCCTCTCCATGGCCAGCCAACCCGCAACGCTGTTGATCGTTGATGACGAACCCCAGGTTCGCAAGCTGCTGGAAACCCTGTTGCAACACGAGGGCTACCAGACCCTGAGTGCCGGCAGTGGCGAAGAAGCCTTGCAACTGGTGGCCAAGCAGCCACCTGACCTGATCCTGCTGGACATCATGATGCCGGGCATGGACGGCTATGAAGTGGCCAGCCAGCTCAAGGGCAACCTGGCCACGGCGAGCATTCCGATCATCATGCTGTCGGCCCTCAGTGAATCGAGCGCACGGGTGACCGGGCTGGAAACCGGCGCCGAGGAGTTCATCAGCAAACCGGTGGAGCGCGTGGAGTTATGGTTGCGGGTGCGTAACCTCCTGCGGCTCAAGGCTCATGGCGATCAGTTGAAGCGCCATAGCCAGTTGCTTGAACAACAGTTGCAACAGCACACCAGCGATAACGCACGAATGAACGTGCACGACCTGGCCCGCCAGGACCTCGAACAGGCACTGCGCCAAGCGGTTGAGCGCGGTGAGTTCACCCTGCATTACCAACCCAAGGTGGAGCTGTCCAGCGGCGGGATCTGCGCCCTCGAAGCCCTGCTGCGCTGGGAGCGGCCCGGCTATGGCGCGGTATCCCCGGCGGTGTTCGTGCCCATATTGGAGAGCCTGGGCCTGATCGTGATGGTGGGCCGTTGGGTGATCGACAGCGTGTGCAGACAGATTGCGGCGTGGCAGCGCAGTGAAATCGGAGCCATCGAGGTGTCGGTGAACGTCTCCGGCCATCAGCTGATCGAGGGCGACCTGATTGCCGATATCGCGCACATCCTCGAACAGACCGGGGTGCAATCGCACTGGCTGGAAGTGGAGCTGACCGAAGGCTCGCTGATGGAAAACACCCAGCACACCATCGCCAGCCTGCAGCGCCTGCGCGCCATGGGAGTAAAAATCTCCATCGATGACTTCGGCACCGGCTATTCAAGCCTGGCCTACTTGCGCCGCTTCCCCATCGATACGCTGAAGATCGACATTGCGTTCATCCGCGAAGTCACCAGCAACCCCCAGGATGCGGCAATCACCCGGACCATTATCGAATTGGCCCACAGCCTGAACCTGCGGGTGGTGGCCGAGGGCGTGGAAACCCAGGCGCAACTGGCGTTTTTGAAACAGGCCGGCTGTGATCAGATCCAGGGCTATCTGTTCAGCCGGCCGTTATCCGCAGCAGCGTTGGAGCGCTTGTTGTTGGAGCGGTGAGCGTCGGCGGGAGGTGCATACCTAATAAATGAGTTTTTATTCCAAGCGCCGTTCATGCCCGTAGCAGCTGCCGAGCCTTGGCGAGGCTGCGTTTGCGGTGTGTCAGGTGCGCCGCCGACGCAGCCTCGCCA